>JAPLKJ010000273.1 GCA_026388125.1 Elusimicrobiota bacterium | reverse complement strand
ACGCGGTGCTGGTGGTGGCCGGCGACTTCGACCCCGAAAAAACGCTGTCCCTTATCCAGGCGAAGTTCGGCGCCGTCCCCAAACCCGCGCGCGCGCTGCCCTCCACCTACACGGCCGAGCCCACGCAGGACGGCGAGCGCCTGGTGACGCTGCGCCGGGTGGGCGACACGCAGGCCGCGATGGCCGCCTATCATATTCCGGCCGCCTCCATGCGGGACAGCGTGGCGCTGGACGTGCTCGCCTATATCCTCGGCGACACTCCCTCGGGGCGCCTGTACAAGGCCCTGGTTGAAACGAAGAAAGCGTCGGCCGCCTACGGCTTCAACTACGCGCTGCGCGAGCCGGGCCTCATTATCTTCGGCGCCATCGTGCGCAAGGAAAATTCACTGGAAGAAGCGCGCGACATCATGCTCAGGATCGTGGAACAAGCCGCGGCCGGCGCGTTCGGCGCGGAGGACGTGGAAAGGGCGCGCGTAGCGCTGCTCAAGGAAGTGGACCTGACGCTGAAGTCGTCCGAGCGCGTAGGCCTGCAGATGTCGGAGTCGATGGCGGAAGGCGACTGGCGCCTGTTCTTCATGAAGCGCGACTGGCTCAAGACGGTCACCGCCGCCGACGTGCAGCGCGTGGCCGCCGCCTACCTCAAGCCCAGCAACCGCACGCTGGGACTGTTCTACCCCACCGAGAAGCCGGACCGGGCCGAGGTCCCCGCCACCGCCGATATCGCCGCGCTGGTCAAGGACTACAAGGGCGGAGAGGCGCTGGCCGCCGGTGAGGCCTTCGATCCGTCCACGGACAATATCGACCGCCGCACCAGCCATGCCGCGCTGAAAGGCGGGCTTAAGCTGGCGCTGCTGCCGAAGAAAACGCGCGGCGCGGCCGTGCGGGTGAGCCTGAGCCTGAATATGGGCACGGAGCAGAGCCTTAAAGGGCTTGCCGCCGCCAAGGACCTGACCGACTCCATGCTGATGCGCGGCACGCTGCGTCACACCCGCCAGCAGATACAGGACGAGTTCGACAAGCTCAACACCCGCGCCTCCGTAACCGGCGGCTACACCACGCTGGAGACGGACCGCACCCACCTGGCCGCGGCGCTGCGGCTGACGGCGGAGATCCTGCGCGAGCCGGCCTTCCCGGCGGAGGAATTCGAAACCCTCAAGCAGGAGGAGCTGGCCGCCATAGAGGAAGAGCGGCACCAGCCCGAGGCCATAGCGGGGACGGCGTACGAGCGCCACCTCAACCCTTTCCCGCCCGATGACATACGCTATACCGCCACCCCCGAGGAACGGATAGAGCGGATCGCGTCCGCCGGGCTGGACGCGGTGAAAGCGTTCCACAGGGACTTCTACGGGGCCTCGTCCGGCCAGCTGGCGCTGGTGGGCGACTTCGACCCGAAAGAAGCGACGGCGCTGGCGGAGGAACTGTTCGGCGGCTGGACCAGCGCCAAACCGTTCGAACGCATAGTTACAGCTTACCAGGAAGCGGCGCCGGTGCAGCTCATCATTCAAACTCCCGACAAGGCCAACGCCAACATGCTGCTGGGCATGAACTTAGCGCTGCGCGATGACGACCCCGACTACCCGGCGCTGGTGCTGGCTAACTTCATGACCGGCGGCGGCTTCCTTAACTCGCGCCTGGCCGCCCGCATCCGCCAGAAAGAAGGCCTCAGCTACGGCGTGGGCTCCTACTTCTGGGCGGACGCGCTGGACAAGCTGGGCGGCTTCCAGGCGAACGCCATCTATAACCCCGAGAACGCCGCGAGGCTGGAGAAGGCGTTCCGCGAGGAACTGGACCGGATCATAACCAGCGGCTTCACCGCCGACGAAGTGCGCGAGGCCAAGGCCGGCTGGCTGCAGGCCCGCCGCGTGGAGCGCTCGCAGGATTCCCGGCTGGTGCAGCGCCTGGCGCGCAATGAATACGTAGGCCGTGCCATGGCCTGGTACGGCGACCTCGAGAACAAGGTGGCGGCCCTCACGCCGCGGCAGCTGCAGGAGGCTTTCGCGCGCCATATCCTGCCGGCCAAATTAACCTTCGTGCAGGCCGGCGACTTCGCCGGCGCCAAAGCGAAAGCGGCCGCACCGGCGGCGCCCGCAGCTGCGGCTCCTGCGGCGCATTAGCGGATACGGACCTGACAGCGGGCGCGCAATTTACGGGGACCGGCCACACCGGCCCGTAAATGCGCGCCCGTTCTTATAGGAAAGTTCAGCCAGCTCGGCGGCAGGCAGGCCCAGAACGGCTGCCGCGGCGGCCACCACCTCCATTATGCCGACCGGACCAGAACGCCAGTCCTCCGCCCCGGGCGCGGGCGAGTCGGTTTCGAACAGCAGCCGGCCGCGCGGGACGGCGGCCATCGCCGCGCGCAGCTTCGCCCGGCCTGGCTCCATTATCGCCCCGCTGAAAGAAAAATATCCGCCCAGCTCCGCCAGCTCGGCCGCCGCTCCCGCGGACCCGCCGTAGGAATGCAGCATGAACGCCGCGGGGCGCAGCTCTTTAAGGATGGCCGTCAGCCGGCCCCAGCTTTTAACGCAATGGATCACCGCCGGGCGGCCGAGCTTTTTAGCCAGCCCCAGCTGCGCCCTGAATATTTCTTCCTGCCCGGGCGCGGGCCGCGCGCCGTCCAGGCCTATCTCCCCCGCGCAGGCCGGGGCGCCCAGCAGCGCCTCTTCCAGGTCTTCCAGCCAGCCGGCGGCGGCTTCGGCGGCGAACCACGGGTGCACGCCCAGGCACGGCGTTATTCTTTTATCGCCGGCGGCTAGCTCCAGCACCCGCCGCCAGTCGCCCGGGCGCGTGGCGCAGCACAGCATCCCGCCGGGCGGAGCGGCGGCCAGCGCCGCGGCCAGCGCGGCCGCGGAAGAATAGTCCTGCAGGTGGTTGTGCGCGTCGAAATACAGCATGCTACCGCCGGCCGCGCAGCGCCGCGGCGGCCTCGCTGGTCTTAAGGTCGGAAGGGTCCACCGCCAGCGCCCGCTCGTAATACCGCAGCGCGCCGGCTTTCTCCCCGCGCTCGGCGGCGATGCCGGCCAGGATGCGCAGCGCGGGCGCGTCGGCGCCGTCGCTTTCGAGCGACCGCAGGCAGAAGCGCTCGGCGGCGGCGGAGTCGCGGTCCAGCAGCGCCAGGTGCCCCATCATCAGCAGGGCTTTAGCGTGCCCGCCGTTGAGCTCCAGCGTCCTCCCGAAATATTTCCGCGCCGCCGCGTAGTCGCCTTTTTTGAACAGCAGCAGCCCGAGGTTGTAATAGTTATCGTCCTTGCCCGGGTAGCGCCGTATGGCCTCGCCCAGGCAGGCGGCGGCCTGCTCCTCCATGCCGCCCTGCAGGTACGCGGAGCAGAGGCTTACCAGCGCCGGGCCTGCTGCGGGCTGTTTGTGCAGCGTGTCGGTCCACAGCGCAACGCTGTCCTTCCACACAGCGCAGCGCACGCGCGCCGCCACCGTAAACCCCAGCGCGGCCAGCGCTAGCAGAACGATAATAATTTTGCGCCGCGGCTCGCCGGCCCGCGCCCAGACGCCCTCCCCGGCTGCGGCCGAGGCGATAAAAATGCCCAGCGAGGACAGGTACGTATATCTGTCCGCGGAGATCACCGGGCCGAACGGGAAGAACTGCAGCACCGGCAGCAGCATGACCGCGTAGAAGCCCGCTCCGAACAGCACCGTCCTGTTGCGGCGGTAATAGAACAATAAGGCGCCGGCGGCCGCCGCCACGCAGACCGCGGCGGCGTATATGGCCCGCTCTCCGCCCAGCGGCCGCACGTACATGGCCGACAGGTTGAAAGGCCAGACCAGCGTGTAAACGTAGAACCCGAGGTTATAAACGGCCACCGCCAGGCGCCTGGCGAAAGGCGCCCATTGCGCCGCCGCGCCGGCCGCGGGCAGAGCGGCCGCGGAAAAGACCGCCGCCACGATAAAGAATGGCGCCTTGTTAAGCCAGTCCCGCAGGCGCAGCTTTTCCAGCTTCAGGTAGTCTATCAGCAGCAGCGCCAGCGGCAGCGTAACGGCCATGGGCTTGGACAACAGCGAGCAGGCGAACAGCCCCAGCGCGGCGGCATAATATTTCCACCGGTCCCCGCGCCCCAGGCCCCGCGCGTAGGCGCACAGCGCCAGCAGGTAGAAGAACGCGTACAGCAGGTCTTTCCTTTCCGCCGCCCACGCCACCGATTCCACATGGGCCGGGTGTATCCCGAAAAAAATACCGCACAGGAAAGCCGGCCAGACCCCGGGCAGCAGCAGGCGGACCAGGAACATCACCAGCAGCGTGTTGGCGAGATGCAGCGCGATGGCGGCAGCGTGGTACCCTTTCGGCGAGAGTCCCGAAAACCGGTAATTGACCGCGTAGCTCAGCGTGGACAGCGGGGAATACATCTCCAGGTCGCGCGACGTGAAGATGGTCCTGACGCCGGCCGGCGTAAGCGTTTTTATCTTCGGGTTGTTCAGGATATACAGCGTTTCGTCCCAGTTGATGAAGCCGTTGTCCAGGCACGGTCCCACCGCCGTCCAGGCGAACAACAGCGCCGTCAGCGCCAGCGCGGCGAAAAAGCCGCGGCCGCGCGTATCTATGCTGACAGTTTTACCGGGCATTGCGGCAATTATAACATTTGCGCAAATTCCCCGTTCTAAATTGCCAACGCAACTCCAATATCCTATTATTCAGAAATAGTCACCGGAGGGTTAAATGAAAAAAATACTGTTCCCCGCTTTCGCCGTTCTGCTTTTCTCCTGCGCCGCGGCGCGGGCCGTTGAAGTGCACGGGCACCGCGGCACCCGCGGCACGCGCCCGGAAAACACGCTGCCCGCCTTCGCGGAAGCCCTGCGCGCCGGCGTGGACGTGCTGGAAATGGACATGGGCGTCACCAAGGACGACGTTATAGTGATCTCCCACGAGCCCAATATTACCCCCGAGCGCTGCCTGGGCCCCGACGGTAAACCGCCGGAGAAGCCGCTGCCCATCCGCTCGCTGACGCTGGAAGAAGTGAAGCGATACGACTGCGGCTCGCTCCCCCACCCGAAATTCCCGGAGCAGGTGCCGGCCCCCGGCGCGCGCATCCCCACGCTGGACGAGGTGTTCGCGCTGGTGGAGGCCTCCACGCAGCCGGCCGCCGCCAAAGTGCAGTTCAACATAGAGACAAAGATCTTCCCGAGCCGGCCGGAACTCACCCCCGCGCCGGCCGAGTTCGTAAAACTGATGGCAGGCGTAGTAAAAAAGCACGGCATGGAGAGGCGCGTGATACTGCAGTCTTTCGACGTGCGCACGCTCAAGGAAATGAAGAAGCTGGTACCGGAGATACGCACCTCCCAGCTTACCTACGAAGAGCTGGTTGACATAGTGCCGGCCCTGAAAAGCGCCAAGGCCGACATCTGGAGCCCCGACTATACCTGGATGACCGCGGACGCTATAAAGGAGGCCCACGAGGCCGGCATACAGGTGGCGCCCTGGACATTAAATACGCCCAAGGACTGGGACCTGGCCATAGCGGAAGGCGCCGACGCCATCATAACCGATTACCCAGCCGCCCTGATAGACTACCTGAAAGCTAAAAAGCTGCGCTGACCGCCCGCCGGCACAAGAAAAGCCGCGCGCTGCCGGGCGCGGCTTTTTTCATGGGCCGGGATAAAGGCGTTGTTTTTACGGGATCCTGTAAAGCAGTATGCCGGCGGCTATGGCCTGCGCCGTCTTTTCCTGACCCGCCTCCGATTTTATAAAGCGCGCGTCGCGCGGGTTGGTCAGCACGGCCATCTCTATGGTGATGGTGGGGATCTTCGAGAAAATGGAGAACGTAAGCGCGCCCTGGCTGGACCCCACCTGCGTCCGCGAGTCGCCGCGCACCCCGCCGTCGGAGAGGCTCCCGGCCAGCCCCTGCGCCATACCTTTGCGCATCGCTTCGGCCAGGACCAGGCTGTCGGTCATTACCTGGCCGGAAGGCCCTTTGAAACCGTTGTCGGGATCGTTCTTATAATCGTACACGCCCTGGCGGTCGGGGTAATAGATGGCGAAGCCCGTGCCCGGGGTGCTTTCGCAGTGCAGGTGCACGCACAGCGCCGCGCCGCCGCGGTTGGCCATCAGCGCCCGCTCCTTGTTCTCGACGTACTGCAGTTCCGCCGTTTTCGTCATCAGCACGTCGAAACCCCGCTCCTTCAATATCCGCTCCAGTTTCAGCGCCACCTGCCAGTTTATATGCGTTTCGGTGGTGCCGCTCACCGGCTGCGTGCCGCTGTTAAAGGTGTTGGGGTGGCCCGCGTCCACGCAGATAAGCTGGCGGGGGCCCTCCGCCCGGGACAGCGGCGCCGGCGGGCTTGCCACGAATTCGGCCGCGGCGGCCGGCAGGCCGTTCCCGAGCCCGGTCCAGTCATCGGCGCCCGCGCGGGGCAGAAAACCCCAGAGCAGCGCGGCGGAGAGAATAAAACTTAAGCGTTTCATAAAGCTGCCTATATATCTATTTTAACAGGCCGCGAACGATCAGCAAGGGCCGGAAGGCTCAGGCCGGCCCCGGGCAGTTCGGCCGGGGCCCTTAACGGGCGAGTTGCCGCGGCGGGTCCCGCGCTTATTTCGACGCCAGGATAAAGGAGAGCAGGAAGGCCAGGCTTACCACGTACATCAGCGGGTGTATCTGGCCGAATTTGCGCCTGGCCATTTTTATCGCCACGTAGCTGATGAAGCCGAAGCCGATGCCGTTGCTGATGTTGTAGGTCAGCGGTATGCCTATCATCGTCAGGAAGGCCGGCAGGGCCTCGTCGAATTCGTCCCAGTCTATCTCCCGCACGGTCTTCATCATCAGCGAGCCCACTATCACCAGCGCGCCGGCCGTTATCGGGTAGACGAAATAATCCCCGGAGCCGCCCGGCAGCACGTCGGCGGGCGGGGTGAAGCCGCTGTTCACCAGCAGGCCGTAATGAGCGGCGTTGGGCAGCCGGTAGCCGCCGCCTATCATCTGGATCAGCGGGGCGAAGAAAGCGCACAGCCCGAACAGCAGCCCGGTAACCACCGCCGAGAAACCGGTCCTGCCGCCCTCGGCCACGCCGGCCGCCGATTCGATGTAGGTGGTTATGGAACTGGCGCCGAACAGCCCGCCCACGGCGGCCGCGGCGGAGTCCACGATCAGTATCTTTTTGATGTCGCACACGCTGCCGTCCGCGTTCACGAAGCCGGCCTGCTCCCCCACGGCCACCACCGTGCCCATCGTGTCGAAAAAGTCGGTGAGCATGATGGCGAAGATGGCGAACAGCAGGCCCGGGGCCAGCGCCTGCGTCAGCGCCAGCTTACCGTTCACCGTCTGGAACGGCGCGAAGAAAGTGACGAGGTCCGGCGCGGCGAAAGCGGCGTGCGGCACGGCGGTGACGCCCAGCAGCAGCGCGGCGCCCGCGGCGGCCACTATCCCCCAGAGGATGTCGCCTTTGACCTTGGAGGCCATGAAAAAAGCCGTGGCGAAAAAACCGATCAGCGTGACCCAGACGTAGTGCTGCGAGAAATCTCCCAGCGCCACCATGGTGATGGGGGCCGGCCTTATTATGCCGCCCTCGTTGAGGCCTATCACCGTGATGAACAGTCCTATGCCCACGCCTATGGCCCTTTTAAGGTTGAGCGGGATGGACTCCATCACGGCCTCGCGAAAGCCCGAGACCACCAGCAGTAAGATCAGCATGCCCTCGATAAAAATAACGGACATGCCCACCTGCCACGGCACGTTGGCCTGCTGGAAGCCGATGACCGAGAAGGTCAGCACCGCGTTTATGCCCATGCCGGAGGCCAGCGCCAGCGGCCTGTTGGCCACGGCGCCCATGATGATGCTCATAACGGCCGCGCCTGCGGCCGTGGCCGTGACCGCGCCCGCAAAAGGGACCCCGGCCGCCGAGAGTATGCCCGGGTTCACGAAAATAATATAGGCCATCGTCAGGAAGGTGGCCGCGCCCGACAGGACCTCCGTTCTGAAGTTGGTGTTGCGTTCGCTGAATTTGAAGTATTCGTTCATAAGCGCCTCATTTCCGGGCCTTGCGCCCGCCCCGGGAATGCTTTATGGCCACAAGGAAGAGGTAATCGGAGAGGCGGTTGAGATATACGGCGGGGGCTTTGGCTTTAATTTCCCAGGCGAGTATCTCGCAGACGCGCGCCTTGGCGCGGGCGTAATGCGCCAGCGCCTCGGTCTCGTTGGCGCCGGGCAGCGCGAATTTTTGGGGAGGCCTGATCTTGGCGGCCGCCGCGGCTATCAGGCCCTCCAGGGCCGCGGTGTCCGGCTTCGGCCCTGTTTTCAGCCCCGCTATCAGGGCGGACGCCGCTATTATGCTTTTTTGCGCGGCCGTAAGTTCTTTTTTCGCCGCGGCCCCGGCTACGCCGGTCTTCAGCAGGCCCAGCAGCGCGCTCAGGTCGTCGAGCAGCGCGTTAAGCTTTATGCGGCGGTCGGTCTTGGGCACGCGCCGGCCGCCGAACAGGTCGGTGAAGCCCAGGTCGCCTTTCCCCATGTCCGGCTTGAAATCTTTCGGCATAGTCAGTGCTTGAAGCCGTTCACTTTTTCCAGTATCACGGCGCTTATTTCCCGCGGCAGCTCCCCGGCGGCCGCGGCCAGCCTGGCGCCTACGCTTTTTACGTCGAAAAAGCCGTCCTTTACCAGGATAGGCGAGCCTTTGGACTCCCCCCCGTTGCCCTCGCCGTCGTCTATGCCGTCGTGCGTGTAGCCTTTCCCCTTTATCCAGGTCAGGGCGCGCGGGGCGCAGCCGCGGTCGTAGCAAAGCTGGAAGCCACGGACGGCGCCGCCGGGCTCGAGCCAGACGATCAGGTCGAAGTACTCGTCGGACCACCAGCGGCGCGCCGGTTCGCCCGGCGTCTGGCGTATGTTCTTCTCTTCACGCAGCATTGAGGTATTCTACAAATATTCCCCGGCCGCGGTGAATTGCCGCCGTCAGGGCGCTTTGGCGGGCTCGGGCGCCGTTTCTTTTTCAGGGACTTTCCCGTTGCCGGAACCGAACAGGTGCCGGAAAGAAGCCACTTCCATGGGATGCAGCTCGGTGTCTCCCTTGCCGCGGATGCCGAAGTGTATCTGGTAGCCGCCGGTCAGGGCCAGCATGGCGTACTGCGCTTCGTTGATGTTCACCAGCAGCGCCAGGGCATGGATGCCGCCCGTATCCACCGTTTCCAGCACCACGATATTCTGCAGCAGCGTGGCAGTCACTTCCCCGCCCGGCTGCGGAACGGTCACCAGCATGTCCACCCGGTCGCCCGGCTTTATGAACAGCAGCTCCGCTTTAGCTATGGGCACCACCACGGCCCTGTACCCCGGAGCTATCTGCAGCTCCGCGGCCGCGGCTCCCGCCGCGCAGCCCGCCAGCACCGCGGTCAATAACAACAGTTTTATTTTTTTCATGATCTTTTCTCCTTTACTGATATTTGAAGCTCCGGACTTTATTTTCCCGCGGCCGCTACCCAGGCAGTAGCGCATGAACGGCCGGGCCGGCAGTATTATCCGCCGCTTCCATGCCGCCCGCGGCGCCTGGCGCGGGCGTATCGGTGAAAGCGGGCAGGTCGTCCCCGCACAGACTGTCGCCGCTCATCAAGAACCTCATTGGCGCCGGATCAGCCGGTTCCATACGCCCTCCTTTGCCGCTGGCCTTCACTAGGTATTACGGACCGGGCGGAAAAGTATTACACCGCCCGGCAGCCGGGAAACATTGATAACCGCGTTCGTTCGGGATATTGTAACGGAGGGAAAAACCTTTACCTGCCGCAAGCAACCCGGGAAGGGCCGCTTGCGGTATTTCTTTTAATTGATCAGTTTGCTGGTGTAGGTGAGCGCGGTTTTGATGCGTTCGGCCCGGGCTTTAGTGGCGCCCATTTTGCCGTCCTTGATAAGACCGAGGGAAACCGACATCCACATTTTGAATTCTTTGTTCTCCGCCGCATTTATAAGGGTCATAATACGCACCTGCTCCTGGCCGGCGCAACTTCCGCCCCGTCTTCATACTAATATAGGATACCCCCGTGCGCTATTAACAGCCATGCGCACTTGTACTCGCTGGCATGAGTAGCTTGCGCGCTCCGGCCGAGTAGTTAAAAACCAGCCGGGCGCGGGATTGATAATGGCGCGCCGTTATAGTACTATGGCAAGGGGCTATTTCGGAGAAATTATTATGACTGCCGCGGGTTCCGGGTGAAGGGGACTTTGCGGCGGAGGAAGCTGTACGACAGGAGGCGGTATGTTCTCGAAAACGGAGCTGGCAAAAGAGCTGAGCGGCTGCAGGCGCAGGGTGGGCGGGAATTTTGATCTGAAAGAAAAGCGCAGGAACCGCATAGTGCGGGTGATAAGCGTCTCCCGGTTCAACAGCGAGGCCGCTCTGCGCTATAACAAGGCGATGGAGGAATACCGCTACAAGATCCGCCAGGAAGTGCCGTGCCGCGCGGAGTATTTCTTCTACAACAGCAAGCATAACGAAAGAACCACCGGGTATGTGCTGGTCTGCGGCAGCAAAGGCCAGAAATGGTTCGCCCGCAGGAGCGAGGCCGAGGCGGCCCTGCTGGCCATGCTGAACCCGGGCAGGCCTGAACGGTCCCGCAAATAACGGCTTGCGGCGGGAAGAAAAGCCTGCAATAATTTATTTCATGTCCCCCGCGCCTCTGAGCCGCAGACAAAAAAAAATCCGCGCCGGCACCGCCGGCGCTTCGCCGGGGCCGGCCTTTTTAAATTCCTATAAACCGTGGCTGGCGCTGGTCGGCGTCGGCCTGCTGCTGTATTTCAGGACGTTCTCCTTCAATTTCACCTACCTGGACGATAATGTCCTGCTGGACAGGTTCGATTTTATCTCCAATATCGCCAATCTCCCGGATTTTTTCAGGCGGGACGTGTTCAATACGCAGGCCGGCGGCGCTTATTACCGGCCCATGATCTCCGTGGTTTCCATGCTGGACGCGCTATGGGCGGGTAAAGATCCCGGTCTGTACCATGTCACCAACGTGGCCCTGCATTTAGCCGCCTGCTGCCTGCTGCTGCTGACGCTGCTTAAGCTGAAATACAGCCGCGCAGCGGCGTTCTTCTACGCCCTGTTCTTCACGGTGCACCCGGTCCTGACGCAGGCCGTGGCGTGGATACCCGGCAGGAACGACATCCTGCTCGCCGTCTTCTCGCTGCTGAGCTTTATTTCGTTCCTGGCCTTTCTCGAAGCCCGGACCTGGCGGAGGCTGGCGGCACACCTGGGTTTCCTGCTGCTGGCGCTGCTGACCAAGGAGAACGCGGTCTTTCTTTGCGTGCTGTGCGCTTTCTTCCTGCTGTTCTTAAGCGCGCCCAGGCCGGAGAGGCGGACTTCCCTGTATTTATGGGCCGGCTGGCTGATAGTGGTCCCGTGCTGGTTCCTGGTCAGGCTGTCGGTCCTGAAGGCCGTTTCCGGCGACGCTTCGTTCGACGTGGCGGGTTCGCTGGCCGGAAATTTTCCCGCGCTGGCCGGCTACCTCGGCAAAATATTTTTTCCCGTTCATCTCGGGATCCTGCCCGTACTGAAAGATATGCCGCTTTCGTACGGCCTGGCCGCCGCGGCGCTGACGGGGATCATGATCTATTTTTCAAGAACAAAGCGGCCGCGCTTCGTGGTTTTCGGCATTTTATGGTTCCTGCTGTTCCTGGCCCCCACGCTCATACAATCCTCCGCGGCGGTAGCGAACTTCCGCGAGGACAGGATCTACCTGGCCCTGATGGGTTTCGTCCTCCTGCTGGCCGAGCTGGATGTTCCCGGACTGCTGAACTTGTCCGGCCGGCGGGCCGCGGCGGCGGGCGCCGCGGTGCTGGTCCTGTTCTTCTGTCTCACTTTCTCTTACAGCGGCAATTTCAGGAATAAAATAACTTTCTGGAAAAAAGCGGTGGCGTCTTCGCCCGGCTACGCCTTCAACTACAACAATCTCGGCTCGATGTATTACCTCGACGGGAACATGCCCGGCGCCGAGGAAATGTGGAAAAGAGCGCTGGAGCTGAACCCGCGGGAAAGGCTGGCGCACGGCAACCTCGGGCTGCTTTATATGAACAGGGGGAACTTCAGGGAGGCGGAAGCGAATTATTTTAAAGAGATAGAGCTTAATCCGCGCTACGACAACGTCTATCTGAACCTGGGTATCTTATATTACGGGGCGGGGCTGCCTGACAGGGCGCAAGCCGCCTGGGAAACGGCCATTAAGCTCAATCCTGACCTTGCCAAGGCGTACACCGACCTGGCCCTGCTCAACTACCAGAGAAAAAACCCCGGCAAGGCTAAGTATTACGTAGAGCGGATGCGCGAAAGGGGTCTTTACGTGCAGCCCGGGCTCTTGAACGTTATTGGAAAGTGAGGGCTGCCGGCGCGCGCTTCAGGGCGGCCAGTTCGGGCGTCAGAGGCGTTAGCTTTTCCAGCCGGGCCAGCAGGCGTCCGCGGTCGGCCGGCGCCCAGTAGACCAGCCCTTTATAGACGTAGTAATCCCAGAACATATTATTGGCGCCCCGCGCTTTTTCAAGCAGCGCGGCGTCGCTCTCCGGCAGGGCGGCGGGGCCGTGCGAGATATTTCCCGTGTTCCCCCAGACCCTGTAGGCCGCGGCCAGCGAGGCTTCCGCGCCTTTCGCGTTCCCGAACTCAAGCTCCTTCAGCGCTTTCACTATATACAGCGCCGTCAGGTCCAGCCCGGGCGCCGTCGCCGGCGGCGGCGCCAGCTCGCCCTCTCTCTTTGCGGCCAGCGTCCGCACAATATAGGCCGTGCCCGCGTCCCTGCCGCCCGCCTTCGCGCAGGCCTCCCGCAAAGCGGCCAGGCCATCGCCGGGCCTGCCCTGCGAGAACAGGAATTCCCCCTGCTTAAGGCGCAGCCAGGCATCGCCGGGGAACATCCGTATAGCCCGGTCCATAGATACGCCGTAACCCGCGGCCGCCCGGAAGGGATAGGCCAGCAGCAGCAGCTCGGCCGCGGCCGTGAAGGCCAGCGCGGCGTAGAACGGCGCGCGCGGCCCCGCCGCGGCCCGCGTCTCCCGGCGGCCCTCAACGAACCTGAAAACGGCGCCGCCTATCAGGAATGCGGCGAAGAACCTGAGCGGGTAAAGGTAGCGGGCCTCCACGGCCAGCAGGGCGTGTATGACCACGAAATAAATGATAAGAGGCAGGGCCGCCAGCGTTGCCTGCGTCCTGTAGAACAGCAGCGCGGCCAGTATGAGCGGCAGCAGCAGCGGCTGCAGCAGAAAAATGACGGCCAGCCGCTTGAAGAAGGCGGCGGCTGACCTGACCGGGTGCCTGGCAGTTTCTTTGGCCGCCCAGGCCAGCGCGCTGTCGTTCTGGCCCAGCCCGGCCAGCGCCCTGCCGTCGAACTCCAGGGTATAGACGCTGCCCAGCGCTGCCGCGATCACGTTGTTGTCCGCCCGGTTGGCCTCGAACGGGATGAACTTCCGGTGCAGGAAATAATTTACGCCCAGCCAGGGGCCGAGCAGCAGATAGGACGCCGCCAGGAATACCAGCCAGCCGCGGCGCGCCGCCGGCCCGGCCGCGCCCGTAATTTTGCGCAGCGCGAAATCCCATGCCGGCAGGAACACCGGGAACAGGAACAGCGGGGAGCGCACGAGCAGGGTGAACCCCACGGCCAGCCCGAGGGCCGAAGCCCTGAAAAAGCCGCCTGGCCTGCCGCGGACCAGCAGGTTCAGCAGCAGCATGAGGAAAAAAGTGTAGACCGCCTGCTCCATTTCGTAGTTGGCGGCGCCGGCCAGGTTCAGCGCCAGGGCCGCCACCAGCGCGGCCAGGCCGGCGAAAGCGCTGCGCCCCGCCCGCCCGGCCGTGAAGCAAAGGAAATAAATACCGGAGTTGAACAGCAGCAGCAGGACGTTGGTGCCCTGCCTGGAGAAGGGATCGAGGAAAGCCGCGGAGATAAAGCTGAACAGCGGCATCTTGCCGCCCGCGGCGGCGTCGCGCAGGCCGTAGAACAGGCTTTTCCCGCTGTCTATGAACTGGGCGGCCGGCCCGATGTAAAAATAGCCCTCCGGGGACCCGGAGAAAAGGTTCAGCACCTCCGGGGAGGTCAGCACCGCGGCGCAGACGGCGGCCAGCGCCGGGAAAAAGCGCAGCGCGGCCAGGCGGTCTATTTTTTTTATCAGCGTGTTCAGCATTGACTGGTGTCCAGTTCCGGCGGTAATTGTAACAGAAACCGCTTCGCCCGGCAAATTGCGGCCCTTCGCCGCGCGGGCTTCGTGAGGGCCGGCCAGACTTGCTATAATTGAAACAGCGGTATAAGGAGTCCTTATGAAAGCTAAAGTAGAGAAGATCATAGAGAAGATAAAGCCCATGCTGGCCGCCGACGGCGGTTCCGTGGAACTGCTGGGCGTGGACGAGAAAAAAGGCCAGGTGAAAGTACGCCTTACCGGCGCCTGCGGCTGCTGCCCGCACGCCACCATAACGCTCAAGAACGTAGTGGAGCGCATGATAAAGGAAGAGGTCCCCGAAGTAAAAGAAGTAACGGTAGGGTAAGAAGAGCGCTGTCTTTCCGGGTTTAGCCGCAAAAGGCGCGAAGCGGGCAGTCAGCCCCGCGCGCTGCGGCGGCCGGCCCGGGCAGCCGCGTTCTTTGGTCTTATTTCCCCCATGCCCGGCCTGATAAACCTTCACACCCATTCAAACCATTCGGACGGGACGCTTACCCCCGCGGAGCTGGCGCGCGAGGCCGTGCGCGCCGGCATAAAATATTTCTCGCTCACCGACCACGATAACGTGAACGGCTGGGCCGAACTGGAGCCGGCGCTTAAAGAGGCCGGCATAACCTATTGCTACGGCGTGGAGCTCACCACCAACTTCCACGACAACCTGCACATGCTCGGCTACGGCGTGGACGTGCATAACGCGCGGTTCCTCTCCGAGCTGACCGGCTACCGGGCCAAACGGCTGGAGCGGCTGAAAAAAATAATAGCCCTGCTGGTGGCGCAGGGCGTGGACATAAAATTCGAGGAGCTGCCGGTGGACGTGCGCACGCTGGGCCGGCCCCACATAGCCGACCTGCTCAAGAAAAAAGGCGTGGTGAAGACCCGTAAGCAGGGCTTCCAGCGCTATGTGGCCTACGGCATGCCCGCCTATTCGCCGCCCTGCGGCCCCGACGTGGAGACGGCCATCCGCTCCATTAAGAACGCCGGCGGCCTGGCGGTGCTGGCCCACCCGGGCGTGGTGAAGAACGTGCTGGACCTGCCGCGCTGGAAAGAGGCGGGCCTGGACGGGATCGAGGCGTTCTACCCGGCGCATTCGCAGGCCCTGACGCGCGAATTCATAGCGCTGGCCGCCCGCTACGACCTTTTCGTCACGGCCGGCAACGACTTCCACGGGCCCGGCTCGGACAGGGACAAGATGTACGGCTTCGACTATTGCGAAGAACACTTCGCGGGCATCGGACGGGTCTTCATATGAAAATCATCTCGCATCGCGGCGCCTCCGGCTACGCGCCTGAAAACACTTTAAAAGCCTTCAGGCTGGCCGTTGAAATGGGCGCGAAGGATTTCGAGTTCGACGTGCACCAGACCAGGGACGGCATCCTGGCGGTGCACCACGACTTCAGCCTTAAGGCCACCGCCGGCAAGGACGTCAAAATAGCGGACCTGGATTACGCCGAACTTAAAAAATTCAACGTGGGGGCCTATTTCAGGCACGACAAGACGCCGCAGTACGCGCCGCGCCTCGAAGAGGTGATAGACGTTATCGGGCCGGCGGCCGAGATGCTGAATTTCGAGGTGAAGAACGACGACAACGTCTATCCCGGCATAGAGGGTAAGCTGCTGGCTTTCCTGCGCAGCCGCCCCGGCCTGTTCGAAAAAGCCCTGGTCTCCAGTTTCGACCACGGCACGCTGAAGCGGCTCCGGGAGCTTGCGCCCGACCTGAAGCTGGCCTACCTGGGACATAACCTTAGCACGGTGCTGCTGCTGCCCGCGCTCCGCAGGGCCAGGGCCGTAAGGGCCGTGAATTTCCACCTGTCCCTGCGCCTGGCCTTCGGGCTGAACGTGGCGCGCATCAGGAAAGCCGGGTTCAGGGTCTGCGTCTACACCGTGAACACGAAGAAGGACGCGCTGCGCATGAAGAAAATAGGCGTGGACGGCATCTTCAGCAATTTCCCGGATATCCTGGGCAAGTGGGTCTTAAAAGGCTGATATGGACGCCGCTCTGGACGGGGAGATAAAAAGGCTGACGGCGCTGGGGCTGCACCGGCGCTGCGTCGAAGGCGGCCTGGCCCGCACGGCCGCGCTGACGCTGGAAATAAACCGGCTGAAGGCCGAAAAGAACGCGGTCATCTGCGCCCACGTCTACCAGACGCCCGAGATCATCCTGGGCATAGGCGATCTTACCGGGGATTCCTATAAGCTCGCCGCCGACTGCCGCACGACGGCGGCGGACAGCATAATTTTCTGCGGCGTGCATTTCATGGCCGAGACGGCCAAGATCCTCAACCCTGCCAGAAAAGTTCACGTGCCGTCGAAGAACGCCGGCTGCTCGCTCTCCGAGGCCATAACGGCCGCCGACGTGCGGGGCCTCAAGGCCGCGCATCCCGGCCTGCCGGTGGTGACCTATATAAATACTTCGGCCGAAGTTAAAGCCGAATCCGACTGCATCGTGACCAGCGCGAACGCCGAAAAGATCCTGCGGCGGCTGTATGAGAAGCACGATAAAGTTATCTTCATCCCCGACCGGTTCATGGGCGCGAACCTGGCCGGCGCGCTGGGCAAGACGCCGGGCAGGGACATTATCCTGTGGCACGGGACCTGCGTGGTGCACGAGAAGTTCGACCCCGCGCTGATAGCGGTTTACCGCAGGAGATATCCCGGCCTGGTGGCGCTGGCGCACGCGGAGTGCCCGTCCGAACTGATCTCCGCGGTGGATTTCATGGGCGGCACCGGCGACATGATGCGCTACGTGGGCAGTACCAGCGCGGCGGCCTACCTGCTGGTGACGGAATGCGGCTTCGGCGAGCTGGCCGCGCTGAAGTTCCCGGAAAAGAATTTCATAGCCATGTGCCGGCTGTGCCCGTACATGAAATCGATCACGCTGGACAGCGTGCTGGCGCTGCTCAGGGACCCTTCTCCCGAAGAGGTCGCGGTGCCGCCCGGCATAGCCGCCCGGGCGAAAATAGCCATAGAAAAAATGTTCGAGCTGGCGGCTTAAGGCTGCGGCCCGGGCTTTTTGGGCTCAGACCTCGGCTCCCTGACCAGCTTCACCCCTAAGTTCGCTATCCTGCCGCCCGCGCTGGAGATGAAGAAAAGGAACATGAAGTAGAGCGAAATGTTCGCCGTTTTGGAGATGCTCGGGTCCAGCGGCATGGCGAACTGCATGTTGGGCAGGGGCAGCACTACGGACTTCATATCGATCAGGTTGGGGGGCGGCGCGCTGCCGCCGAAAACTTTCCACGCCATAACCAGGCTGTAGAGTATTATTCCCACCCCGCCCCAGAGCAGGGCATAGCCTGTTTTTTTATCCATAAAATATTCCTTTCCGCCGTCAGTTAAGGCCGGCGCAGTTTCTCCGCCGCGGCTTTCAGCGTGCGCGCGGTGCCGTTGTCCGGATTCAGCAGCAGCGCCCGGTCGAGATCGGCGATGGCGGCGTCATAGCGTTTCAGGCCGAGTTCGGCCCGGCCGCGCAGATCGAACGCGGTATCGCTGCGCGGCCGGAGGGCGAGCGCGCGGCTGAAGTCCTCAACGGCCGGAGCGAAGCGCCCGGAAATGAGGCGGACCCTGCCCCTGTTTACATAGGCGTCCGTGTACTGCGGCGAAAGTTCCAGCGCCGCGCCGAAATCGGCCTCCGCCTCGGCGTAGCGGCCCAGGGCCAGCAGGGCCGAGCCGTGATTGTTGCGGGCCAGCTCGTAAGCGGGTTTAAGCTCAAGCGAGCTGCCAAAATAGCCGGCAGCCTGCTCATAGCGCTGCAGCCGGAAACTGCAGTTCCCCAGCCAGTAGTAGAGTTCATAAACATCATCGCGGGCGGGCGCCAGCTTCAGCGCTGCGGAATAATCCCCGAAAGCTTCCTCAAAGCGTTTAACCTCGAACAGCGAGATCCCCCGGTAGGAACGGACATAGGAAAAGAAAGAGTTCCGTTCGGCCGGGCCGGGCTGGTACTTGGACAGCGTGTCGTCCCACAAGTTGACCGCGTTGCCCCAGAGCGCCGCCCGCGCGTGGCAGTTCCAGGCCAGCGCCAGTACCAGCGCCGCGGCGGCCGCCCCGGCCGGTAGTTTCGCCCTTTTATAGAGCGCCGCGAACGCCGCGCCCGCGGCGCAGAACAGCCCTATGGCCGGGAGGTACAGATACCTGTCCGCAGGGAACAATTCCGCGAAGCGCAGCGAGGGCAGCAGCGTGAGCGCGAAGAACCAGACGCCCAGCGCGTACGGGCGCAGCCGGGCCTTCAGCAGCCACACGCCGGCGGCGATGAGCGCAACGGCGGGCAGGCAGGCCAGCGCGATGTTCGCCGGTATGTGAGGATGCGGGTAAAGCGAGGACAGTTTCGCCGGGTATACTGTTTTCGAAAGATAGAACAGCGCGGTGTTCCCGGCATACGCCGCCGTTCTCAGCGGGTGGAACCCCGAATACTGCGCAAGGAAGAACTTCCCGAATTTGAACGAAAGCAGCACCGGTACCGCGGCCGCCAGAAAATACGGCAGTTTTTCAAGGAAGATCCGCTTGCTTAAAGGCCGCTCCTGGTGCCAGTCCAGCACGAACAGCACTAACGCTCCGGTCAGGATGGTAGGCTTTGCGAGCAGGGCGGCCGCGAACAGCGCCGCGGAAGCCGCAAGCCAGCCCTGGCCCGCCGCCCTTTCCTTCAGGGACCGCAGATAACGCAGGTAGGTCAGCAGCGTACCCAGGAAGAACAGGCAGCTCAGCAGGTCTTTCATGCCGGAGATCCAGGCCACCGGCTCCGCGCGGGTGGGGTGCACGGCGAACATCAGCGCGGCCAGCAGCGCGGCTGACGGCCCGCCGCTCACGGCCAGCGCGAAATAATAGACCAAAGCGCAGTTCGCCAGGTGCAGCGCTATATTGAGCCCGTGAAAGGCAGCGGGGTTCGGGCCGGCCAGCGTGTATACCAGCTTGTAGCCTGCCACGGTAAGCGGGTGGTAGTAGCCCAGCGGCGAGGTGGTGAACACCTCTTTCCAGGCGTGGCCTGCCATCAGCGGGTTCTTGGTGATATACTGCGGGTCGTCCCAATTTATAAAGCCGGCCGTGAGCGCCGGCCAGACCGCCGCCAGCGCGCAGAGCAGCACCAGCGCGAGCGCGAGGCGGCTGCCGAAGAAGTTCTCCGGCGGGCTTTCAGGCCCGCCCGCGGCGCCGCCGGCCGCCGGGGTCTGTTGGCGTGAACGCGATCTTTTGCCCATATCTTCAGCTCTCAGGCAACGCGGTGTTCCTCGTCCTGCTTGCCGGACGGATCTTTTGCGGCAGGTTTTGCCCTGCGGAATTTTTTCTCGAACTTCAGGCCGGTCTCCACGCGCAGCACGGTGGCCGTGGTCCCGGCCACGGAGAAGTGCACGTCGTGGTTGGCCAGGAAAAAACCCATATCGAGGCCTTCCGCCATCTGCGTCTTGTCGCGCATGTTGCGCGGGTCGTGGCGCAGCGTGTCGGCTATCAGGGCGCGGATGCCGGGATTCTCAGCCGCCTCTATGCGCGCGATGTCGGCCAGCGCCCGCTGCGAGAAGACCACCTCGAGCTCGGGGAAGGCGTTGGCCGGCAGCCAGCCCGACAGCGCGTCCTCGGCGGCGTCGCAGAAGGGCAGGTAGGGCTTGATGTCGAAGACCGGTGTGCCGTTGATCAGGTCGAGCCCCGAAAGATAGAGCGTGTCCCCCTCCACCTTCTCGAGTTTGGCCAGCGAAAGCCCGATGGGATTGGGGCGGTGCGGCGAGCGCGAGGCGAACACGCCTATCTTGCCCCCCTTCAGGCGCGGCGGGTGTATCTTAGGGTGGAAGGTTTTGTTGGTGGCCAGATGCAGCCAGGACAGCACCCATACGTGGCTGAACTGGGCCAGGCCGGAAAGGGAATGCGCCGGGCAGAACTCCGGGGCCACGCGCAGCCTGGCCGGCGCGCCTGGCACCAGCCTGGGCTGGCGCGGCGTGCCGAATTTTTCCTGGAAGCAGGATTCCAGCACGCCTATCTGTTTAAGCTCGAAGGTCCGCGGAGGCGCCGCGGCCGGTTTTTTCAGCGGCGTCATTTGATCTTTTCCGCCAGGACCAGCAGCCGGTTCCTGTCCGCCGAAAGCGGCCGGCCCTGGAAATCGCCCCAGAACTTCAGCGGCCGCAGCCCGGCTTTGCGCAGCAGGCCGCCCAGCCTTTCCTGCGTGTAAAGGCGGCTGAAAAAGGCTTTTTTCAGCGTCTTCCCCGTCTTTTTATTTATTTTGATCCAGATATTGAAAACGCCGTCGCCGTTCAGTTCCGCTTCCTCAAGAAGGTAATGGCCGCCCATGTCCCCCCAGGAGCGCGGGCGGAAATTATTCCTCACATGATCGCCTGAAACCACGTCCAGCAGGAACAGCCAGCCGGGCTTGAGCGCCCGGGCCACGCCTTTCAGGGTTTTAAGGTCGTCGGACAATTTCCGGAAGTAGCCGAAGCTGGTGAACAGGTTCACGGCCGCGTCGAATTCGCCTTTGAACTTAAGCAGGCGCATGTCGCCGCGTACAAGGCGCAGCTTAACCTTTTTTTTAAGGGCCCGCTGCCCGGCCTCTCCCAGATATTCGCCGGAAAAGTCGAAGCCCGTGACGTTCAGCCCGTTTTTGGCGAACTCCACCGCGTGCCGCCCCGGGCCGCAGCACAGGTCCAGCAGGGCCGCGCCCTTCTTAAGCCTGAGCTGCCGGAGCACGAAGGCGGCCTCCGCCGGGGCCTTGGCCACCGCGGCGGCCGAGGCCGGATTATAGAAGGAATTCCTGAAGAAACCCTTATGCCATTCGTCGGGGACTTTCATGTTTGCCGCGGCCTTACTTCAGCAGATCTTTGTATACGCCGGGCTCGGAGCCCGCTATCACCGTGGCGCCGGCGGCCTTTTTAAAGAAAGCCACCGGGCCGGCCCAGCCTACTATGGCGTAGCCGTAGCCGGCGTCGCGCATGGCTTCCAGCGTGCGCAGCAGCAGCGCTTTGCCCAGCCCGCCCGCGCGTTCGGCCTCGTCCACGCCGATCGGGCCGAAAAAGCCCCTGGCGGTCGTATCGTAGCAGGCGAACCCGACGGGCTTGCCGCCTTTCACCGCCACGAAGCAGGTTACCGGCGCCTGGGAAAAAGCGCAGTCGGTCTCGCTGGCCCAGCATTTCGAGAATTTCGCCAGCACCCAGTCGGCCACCGCGCGGCGCTCGGGGCCGATGGCGCGCTTTATCTCTATACCCGCCGCGGCCAGCTTTTCAATTACCGGCGCCGAGGACGGCAGGCCGTAAAGCTTTATCAGGAGGTCGGCCATTATTGCCCCGCCGCGCCCTGCGCGGCGGCCGCGGCTTCGGCCGAAGCGTCGGCCTTGTCCTCCGCGCCGATGGATTTGACCTTTTTCAGCTTGGGCACCGGCTTGCCGCCCGTGCCGGCCGCGCCGGCGGCGGGCGCGGCTTTGGCCGTCTTTTTCTTTTTCGCCGCTTTCACTATCGGGTCCCCCCGCTTGTCGAACTTGTAGGCCGGGGTGCCGTCAGCGGACTTGAACTTATATTCCGATACCGGTTTCTTTTTCGGCGCCGGTTTCTTTTTTGCCGCGGGTTTTTTCGCGGCGGGCGCGGCTTTCTGCGTTTTCGCGGCGGACGCGGTGCCGGTGGAGGCCGCTTCCTGCGCGAACGCCGGCAGGCAGAGGGCCAGGAAGGCGAGGGCCGTGAAGACAAGTTTCAGCGGTTCTTTCATGTTAGTGCTATCTCCCCTTTTTCGGTTTTAGGCGCGAGCTCGGCCGCTTTAACGGACGCCTCCAGCAGGCAGGCGAGCGTGACCGGCCCCACTCCGCCGGGTACCGGCGTAGCGGCCGCCGCGGTGTCCCTGATCCCTTCGAAGTCGGCGTCGCCGCACATTTTCCCGGCGGCGTCGAAATTAGTGCCCACGTCTATCAGCGTGGCGCCCGGCGCCAGCATGTCCCGGGTCAGCCAGCCGGCGCGCCCCACGGCGCTGATCACCAGGTCGGCCGCTTTGAGAATGCCGGCTATGTTCCTGCTGCGGGTGTGGCAGAGCGTCACCGTGGCGTCCAGGGAAGTAAGCATGTGCGCCAGCGGCTTGCCCACCACCGAGGAGCGGCCCGCCACCGCGATGTTCATGCCGGCGGGCTTGATGCCGTGGAAGGCCAGCAGGCGTATTACCGCCAGCGCCGTACAGGGCACGAAAAAGCCGGCGGCCTCTATTTCGGAGAATTTCTTCGTTATGAACAGGCGGCCCATGTTCAGGGAGGAGAGCCCGTCCACGTCCTTGGCGGCCGGCAGCGAATCCCAGGTCTCCAGCGTCTCGTAGCCGTCCGGCAGCGGGCGTTCCACCATCACCGCGTCGTAGACGGGGTCGGCGCCCAGCACCTCCAGCATGGTCTTGAACGCGGGGTAGCCGTCGGCCGGAGCGGTGCTGACAAGCTTGGTGACGATGCCCAGTTTTTCGCAGGCGGCCATTTTGCGCCGCACGTACACGGCGGAAGGGGAATCGGGGAAATAATTTATTATGGCCAGCGAGGGCGGCCGTCCCAGCCGGGCCTTTACGGCGTCTATGCGGGCCGGCAGGGCCCCCAGTATTTCCGCGGACAGCGTTTTGCCTTCGAGTATTTTCATGGTCATATCTTAAAATAAAAAGAGCGGCCTTTGAAAGCCGCCCTTTTTAATTCCTAAAGGTCCTATTCCGCGTCTTCAACGTAGATGGAGCCGCTGAGGTTGCCGGAGCCGTTGAGCGAAACGTAGTTGGTGCTCGGGAAGCCGGAGACCGACACGCTGCCGGTCATGTTGGAGGAGCCTACGGATTTCCCTTTGTAGGTGAACTGCGCGTAGACGTTCACGTAGACGGTCTGGAAAACGTACTGGTTGGGGTAGATCCACATCGAAGCGTATTGGTTGATGTAGGTGTTGTTGCTGGTCACCTGGCCGCTGGAGTCCCTGAACGTGCCCCAGCCGCTGAGCGGTACCGAGGTGAAGCCGCCGCTGGGGCCGGAGATGAAGCCGTTGCCGTTAAGGTTCACGTAGCCCGAAACCTGCACGTAGCGGCCGGTCCTGGCGATCTTCCTGGCCGGCGCGGGGGCCGGGACGGCGGCCGGGGCGGCTTTAGCCGCGGCGGACAGCACGTTCACCTGCTGCGCGAAATCCATGGAGCTGAGGTCCGTTTTCTGGGCCGCGTAAGCGTTGGCGGCAAAAAGAGCGAATACTGCTGCTGCGATAAGTTTCCTGGTCATTTATTTCCCCTCCTGAAATAACTGCTGAACGTATATTATATCAAAATAATCCGCCGGCCCCTGTTTTATCGCGCGTTTTTTTTATTGTAACATTGTTATAGCCGGCCGCAGCAAGATAGACCGCCTAAGGAGCTTTTTCATGGAAAGAATCAAGGACCATCCCGTACTCCAGCCGGAGGAACGCAAGACCATAGCTTTCACTTTCGACGGGGCCCCCTGCCAGGCGCTGGAGGGCGAGGTCATTTCCAGCGCGCTGTACGCCAACGGCATAAAGATCTTCAGCCATAACAAAAAAGATTCCAGCCCGCAGGGCATCTTCTGCGCCAACGGCCAGTGCGCGCAGTGCTCGGTGACAGCCGACGGGCTCACCGTGAAATCCTGCATAACGCCGGTGCGCGAAGGCATGAAAGTGGCCACGCTGCGCGGCGCGGCCGTGCTGCCGCGTACGGCCTGCGTGTCCGAGTTCGGCCGGCCCGAAGAGCTGGACGTCGACGTGCTGATAATAGGCGGCGGCCCCTCGGGCCTGGCCGCGGCGGCCGAGCTCGGCAAGCTCAACGTGAACACTTTGATCATTGACGACAAGGCCAGTTTCGGCGGCAAGCTGGTGCTGCAGACGCATAAGTTCTTCGGCTCGGTGGAAGACTGCTACGCGGGCACGCGCGGCATCGATATAGCTGAAAAGCTGGAAGTGCAGCTCAAGGAATACCCGTCGGTCAAGGTCTGGGCCGACGCCACCTGCCTGGCCATTTTCTCGGACAAGAAAGCCGGCGTGCTGCGCGGCGGCCGGTATTACCTGGTGCGGCCCAAAGCCGTGGTCAGCGCCACCGGCGCGCGCGAAAAAAGCCTGGCTTTCCCCGGCAACACGCTGCCCGGGGTTTACGGCGCCGGCGCTTTCCAGACGCTGGTCAACCGCGACCTGGTACGGCCCGCCAAAAGGCTGTTCATCGTGGGCGGCGGCAACGTGGGGCTGATAGCGGCCTACCACGCGCTGCAGGCCGGCATTCAGGTGGTGGGGCTCATAGAAGCCCTGCCCGAATGCGGCGGCTACAAGGTGCACGCCGACAAGATCAAGCGCCTGGGCGTGCCGGTCTATACCCGCCACACCATAGTCCGCGCCGCCGGCAAGAATGAACTTGAGACGGTCACCATCGCCGCCGTGGACGAAAAGTTCAAGGTGCGGCCCGGCACCGAAAAGAATTTCCAGGCCGACACGCTGCTGATAGCCGTGGGCCTGAGCTCGGTGGACGAGTTCCACGCGCAGGCCCGCGAGGCCGGCATGGATTCCTTCGTCTGCGGCGACGCCGAGGAGATAGCCGAAGCCTCGGCCGCCATGTTCAGCGGCAAGATAACCGCGCACAAGGTGCTCAAAAGCCTGGGCGTGATGGCCGCCCCGGTGCCGCAGTTCTGGTTCGACAGGCTGGAAGTGCTGAAGTCCAGGCCCGGCGCCACTAAAGCCCCCGAGGCGAAGAACCATTCCAAGCCGGTCTACCCCGTACTGCACTGCCGGCAGGAGATCCCCTGCAATCCCTGCGTCACCGTCTGTCCCAAAAAATCCATAAAACTTTCCGGCGACAGCATCATGAACGTGCCGCAGTTCGCCGGGGACTGCATCGGCTGCTTCAAATGCCTGCTGATCTGCCCGGGGCTGGCCGTGACCATAGTGGATCACCGCAAGGACCCGGCGAACCCGTCGGTGGCCCTGCCTTTCGAGATCGGCCGCGGGCTGGTGAAAAAAGGCGACAAGGTGCGCCTGGCCGGCTGGGAAGGCGCCGATCTCGGCGAGGCCGAGGTGCTGGACGTGAAGGATTTCAAGGCGGAGAACACGCTGATCGTCATCGTAAAGACGAAGCCCGGTGTGGCCGACCTGGCCGCTTCGCTGAAGCTTTATCCCGCCGAAGAGGGCGTGAAGGCCGCCGCGGACCTCGCCCGTGCCGACGACGAAACCATCATCTGCCGCTGCGAGCGCGTGAGCCTGGGCGAGATCCGCGCGGCCATCCGCGGCGGCATGCGCGACCTCAACCAGCTGAAAGCGGTCACGCGCGCCGGCATGGGCGCCTGCGGGTCCAAGACCTGCTCGACGCTGCTGCTCAACGTCTTCAGGAGCGAGGGCGTGGACCTTAAAGAGGTCACGGGCTTCACCCGGCGGCCGCTGTTCGTGGAAGCGCCGCTGGGCGCTTTCACCAACGTGAAATGCCGCACCGAAGCCGACGAAAAAGCCAGCTGGAGCGGGTTCTGAGGATATTTTATGGAAAACAATTACGACGTTATCATCATAGGCGCGGGCAGCATCGGCACGCCGCTGGCCATGGCGCTGGCGGAGCGGAAAAAGAAGGTCCTGGTGCTCGAGGCGGCCCCTTCCCCCGGGCAGGGGCAGAACAAATGCGCCATAGGCGGCGTGCGCGCCACGCATTCCGACGGCTCTAAAATAAAGACCTGCCTGCGCAGCCTCGAGATCTTCGCCACTTGGCACAAAAAGCACGGCGACGACATAGGCTGGATAAAAGGCGGCTACCTGTTCCCGGTGTACACCGAAAGCGACGAGGCGGTGCTCCGGGAGCTGCTCAAGATACAGCGCGGCTTCGGCCTGAACATAGACTGGATCGGCGCGGATAAAGTGCGCGCGCTGGTGCCGGGCATCGCCGCCAAGGACCTGCGCGGCGGTACCTGGTCGCCCGACGACGGCTCCGCCTCCCCGCTGCTGAGCTTGAACGCTTTCTACAGGCGCGCGGTCAAGCTGGGCGCCGAATTCCGCTTCAGCGAGCCGGTGAAGGAAATATCCAAGGAAGGCGGGCGGGTAAAAGGCGTGCTGACCCCGCAGGGCCGGTATTACGCGCCCTGGGTGGTGAACGCGGCCGGCGCCGAGGCCGCCGGGGTCTCCGACCTGGCCGGCGTAAAAGTGCCGGTGAACCCGGACTGCCACGAGGCCGGCATAACCGAGCCGGCCGAGCGCTTCTTCGAGCCGATGGTGGTGGACATCCGCCCCGGCGACAAGTCCAAGAACTATTATTTCTACCAGAACCGGGAAGGCCAGATAGTGTTCTGCCTCACCCCGCAGCCGCCCATCTGGGGCCATGACCGGCGCTCCACCTCGGAGTTCCTGCCCGAGATCTCGCGCCGGATGATCTCGCTGATGCCCGGGCTGGCCACGCTGAAGGTGCGGCGCACCTGGCGCGGGCTTTATCCCATGACGCCGGACGGCTTCCCGGTGGTGGATTTCCCCGCCGCCCTGAAAGGGTACGTGCTGGCGGTGGGCATGTGCGGCCAGGGCTTCATGCTGGGGCCGGGCCTCGGCGAGGCCATAGCCGCGCACATAGCCGGCTCCCCCTCCGCCGACGAGAAGGAAATGCTGGCCGGCTTCAGGCTGGACCGCAGCTTCACCGGGCAGGAAAAACTGAAGTAATCCGGGCCGCCCCGTAAAGGCCTGCCTGCCCCGGCTGGCAGGCCTTTTTGTTGACAACCGGAGCGGCCGCCTGTATAATTTATCTACCGGTCGGTAAAATCCGATGCAATAAAACCGGCCCCCCGCGCGTTGTACTGTGGACCGCAGTTATTTATACACATATGACCATTAATAAAAAATTCCTCTTACTGCCCCTGGTCCTGCTGCTGGCCGGCCCGGCGGCCGCGCAGCAGCAGCTTACGCTCACCTGGGACGAGGCCAGGCGCCTGGCCGTAGAGCACAACCCCGCGGTGAAAGCCGCGCGCGCCTCTATGGAGCAGGCCGGGTACGATTACCTGGCCGTGTCCGGGCTCAATTATTTCATAGGCTACAAACCGGACTTGAACGTGTCGCGCGGGTTGTCCGGGCGGGGCGATATTACGACCAAACCCGCCGCTACCACCTGGAACGCCGGCATCTCGGTTTCCGAGACGCTGCTGAACTTTAATACAGCCTCCGGAGTTAAAACCAGCCGCATAGCCAAGGAAAAAGCGGTGGCCGATTACCTGGACAGGTCGGCTTCGGCCAGGCAGACGCTGGCCGGGGCTTTCGTCGACCTGCTGTTCGCCCAGAAAAGGATAGAAGTGCAGAAGAAGATCCTGAATATGAGGGTAGAGAACGCCAAGCTCATAAAACTGAAGTACGAAAGCGGCATGGAGTCCAGGGGCAACGCCCTTTACACCGGCGCGCTGGCGGAAAACGCGGCCGTTTCAGTTAAAAAGGCCGAGCGGCAGCTGACCATAGCGCAGCGCTCCCTGCTGCAGGCTATAGGCCTGGAAGGCGATATCTCCTCCGTAACCGCGAAAGGGGACATAAGCGTGCCGGCCTTCGCGCTGGATGAAGCGCGCGTGAACCAGGCGCTGGAAAAGTCTCCCGGCATAGTATCGGCCAAAAAGACGCTGGAGGCGGCAAAGGAAAGGACTAACGCCGCAGGAAATTCCGCCTATCCCACCCTTAGCGCCAGCCAGTCCTACGGCTGGAGCGACGTCAACGATTTCCCGCAGAGAGCGGGCTGGTCACTGGGGCTCAGGCTGGACATTCCTCTTTTCAGCGGCGGCCCGACCACTTACTTCAATAAGCTGTCCGCCGCAAAGAAAGCTCTGGCCGCCGCCGAGGAGAATTTCAAGGCGGAGCGGATCGCCCTGACCACCTCGCTGCGCTCCGGCTATGACGATTTCCTGAGCGCCTCCGAGACCGCGCTGGCCAGCGTTTCGCTGTCGAAAGCCAACGACGAGCGGTACAAGGAAGCGCAGATAAAGTATATGGCCGGAAATATCAGTTTTATAGACCTGGAGAACGTGGAGCAGAATTTCGTAGATTCGGACCTGAACCAGTTGGACCTGGCGCGCGCGGCCTACAGCCGCAAGCTGGCGCTGGAGCAGCAGCTGGGAGTGGGAGTGGAGGAGTAAAAACAATATGAAAAAGATCATCATCATCGTCATCATCGCGGCGCTGGCCGGCGGCGGCTGGTACGCTTTCAAGAAAAAGAGCGCCACTGACGCGCCCAGATATGTCAGCGTGCAGGCGGAGCTGAAGGACCTTTCCGAGGTGGTGGATACCACCGGCGTGGTGGCTCCCGAGAACCGCGTGGAGATACAGCCCTCCGCCTCGGGCCGCATCGAAGAGATACTGGTGGAGGAAGGCGATAAGATAAAAGCCGGGGCGGTCCTGGCGCTGATGAGCTCCTCGGACCGGGTGGCTATTCTGGACGCCGCCCGCGCCTCCGGGGACGCCCAGTATGCCCAGTGGAAGGAAACCTATAAGCCTATCAAGATCATTTCCCCCATCAGCGGCACGCTGATCCTTAAGAACGTGGTGGAAGGGCAGACCGTCGGAGGGGGCACCGTGCTGTTCGCCATCTCCGACAAGCTGATAGTAGCGGCCAGCCTCGACGAGTCCGACATCGGCCGCGTAAAAATGGGCCAGCACGCGTCCATAATCCTGGACTCCTACCCCGACAAGAAGGTCACCGGCACGGTCTACAAGATACTCGACGAGGGCACCACCAAGAGCAACGTGGTCACCTACACCGTGAAAATACGCCCGGACCATGTGCCGGATTTCTTCCGCTCGCAGATGACCGCCAACATAAAGATAACCATTTCCGAGCGCAAAGACGTGCTGCTGGTGCCGGCCGCGGCGGTTGCCACCAATCCGCAGGGCGAAACGGCGGTCATAAAGGAATTAAAAGACGGCCAGCCTGTGTATACCACGGTGGAGACCGGCCAGAACGAGGGCGACAAGGTGGAGATAACTTCAGGGCTGGAAGAGGGCGAGACTGTTTACTACCAGAAAAAAAGTTATACGGCGCAGGTGGATTCTTCCGGTAAGAACCCGCTGATGCCTACCCGCCCGACCATGCCGCGCGGCGCCCAAAGGGCGATGGGCGGACACTAAGCAAAAGCCGGAGCGCCAGGGGTGAAGAGCCGCGGCAAAGTGACTTTTTATGATAGAACTTAAAGGTATTAAAAAAGTTTACCAGATGGGCGGCGAGCCGCTCGAGATCCTGAAAGGCGTTGACCTTTCGGTGAAAGAGGGCGAGTTCGTGGCCATCATGGGCCCGTCCGGCTCCGGCAAGTCCACCCTGATGCACATACTGGGCCTGCTGGACCGGCCCAGCGCCGGCTCGTATAAACTGTTCGGCCGGGAGATCTCCGAGCTGGACGACGTGGAGCTGTCCTACCTGCGGGCCCGCATACTCGGCTTCGTGTTCCAGCAGTTCAACCTGCTGCCCCGCATCAGCGCCGCCTCCAACGTGGCGCTGCCGCAGATCTACCTGGGCGAGAAGGCCCGCCCGCACGAAGCGGTGAAATACCTGGAGCAGGTGGGGCTGGCGGACCGCATGGACCATAAGCCCAACCAGCTCTCCGGCGGCCAGCAGCAGCGCGTGGCCATAGCCCGGTCGCTCGTCAACGATCCCAAGATAATCTTCGCCGACGAACCCACCGGCAACCTGGCTTCCGCCCAGGCCGAAGAGATCATGCGTATCTTTCGCAGGCTCAACGACGAGCAGGGCATCACCGTGGTGATGGTAACGCACGAGCCGGACATAGCCGCCTGGGCCGACCGCGTGATAAAGCTGAAAGACGGCATGATCATAGAGGACGTGACCAAGAAGGCGCCGGTTAAGGCCGCGGAAGCGCCCAGGCGCCTGCACATCCCCAAATCTTTTTTCCTCAGCTGGCGGGAAGTGGCCGAAAACCTCGGTTCTTCGGTCAGCTCCATCATAAGCAACAAGACCAGGTCGCTCCTGACCATGCTGGGCATAATAATAGGCGTAGGCGCCCTTATAGCCATGCTGGCCGTGGGCACCGGCGCGCAGCGCTCCATCCAAAAGCAGATGTCCTCGCTGGGCACCAACCTGCTCAGCGTGATGCCCGGCATGTTCCGCCAGGGCGGCACGGGCATGGGCGCCGGCGCTGTCAGCCGCCTTACCCCCGAGGACGCCAAGGCCATCTCCGAGATAGAGAATATTACCAGGACGGACGCCAACGTTTCAGGCAACGCCCAGGTAGCTTACGGCGCCAATAACCAGCGCACCAATATCACCGGGGTCACGGCCATCTACGCCGCCATGCGCAACTCCCAGCCTTATTACGGCCGCTTTTTCTCCGACGAGGAGGGCGCGAGGCTGGCCAAAGTGGCGCTGGTGGGCAACACTGTGGTGAAGGAGCTGTTCGGCGGGACGGACCCGGTGGGCAAGACCATAAAGATCAACAGCAAATATTTCACCGTGATAGGCGTGCTGCCGCTGAAGGGCGCGCAGGGCCCGCGCGACCAGGACGACGTGGTGATAGTGCCGCTGCAGACCGCCATGAAGGTGGTGCTGGGCAAGACCTACCTGGACTCGGTCTGGGTGGAGGTGGCCGACTTCAGCCTTATGCCGGACGTGCAGGCGAGGATCAAGGCGCTGATGCGCAAGCGGCACAACGTACCGGCGCACAAGGACGACGACGTGATGCTGATGAACATGGCCGAGATGCAGACCATGCTGACCGGCACCATAAAAACCTTCAGCACGCTGCTGGGCATGATAGCCGGCATTTCGCTGATAGTGGGCGGCATAGGCATCATGAACATCATGCTGGTGAGCGTCAGCGAGCGCACCAAGGAGATCGGCCTCAGAAAAGCCATAGGCGCCACCAGCCGCGCGGTGCTGCTGCAGTTCCTGATAGAGGCGGTGATAGTTTCCGTGCTGGGAGGCATACTGGGCATCATAGCCGGCGCGGGCAGTTCGCTGCTGCTTTCCAGGATCTCCGGCTGGGCCGTGTATATCTCGCCGTTCTCCGTGGCGCTGGCCTTCGGCTTCTCGGCGGGCGTGGGCATAGTCTTCGGCTTCTGGCCGGCAAAAAAGGCTTCCCTGCTGTCCCCGATAGAGGCCCTGCGCTACGAATAAACAATAATTTGATATCATTGTTCAATATGCCGGGCGGCGGTACCGCCTGGCAGCCGGCGGCGTATCGGCCGGCAGTCTAGCCGTGTTTTTCTGGAGGTTCCCATGGTAAGCGTTCTTGTAAAATGTCCGCATTGCGGCAAATCCCTGATGAATCCCGCCAAGAAGCTGGATAATGCGTCCTCCATAGAGGTCAACCTGACCTACGCCGGCAAGCACTTCCCGCTTTATATGAGCTCCCTTTACGGCAGCTACAAGATCGAGACCGACATGGTCATGCCCGTGGGCAAAGTGGCCGGCTTCCGCTGTCCGCACTGCAAGGCCGACCTGAAGAGCACGCGCAAGTGCGACGCCTGCGGTTCGCAGATGATAGCTCTTGAACTGAAGGCCGGCGGCCAGGTGCAGATCTGCTCGCGCCGCGGCTGCAAGAAGCACGTCCTTGAATTCCAGAACCCCGACAGCGAACTGCAGGCTTTCTACAAGTCATACCTGAAAGCCCTGAAGTAACCGCCGGCCCCAGCACCGGCCCCGGCCGATCCAGCCGTCATGGAAGAAACAGCGCATAAAAAAGTTTCCGGCGCCATAAAAGTGCTGGCGTTCCTGCCACTGCTGCTGGTGGGAGCGGGCGTCTGGTATTTTCTCGCCAGGCAGCAGCTTCCCGAAGCGGGCGAGCGGTCCGTGCCGTATGTTCCGGGCAGCGGCCCCGCGGCGGCCGCGGCGGCAAAGCCTGCGCCCCCCCCCGGCGCCGAGATGCCTTCCCTGACGCTTGAAATAAAAGGCCCCCCGGAGTTCGTAAGCCAGGTGACCCAGGCGCTTAAGCTGGTCTGGCTGGCCGACCGCGACACTTTCCTTTTCCTGAAGACTTCGCTTTACGTGATAAGGAACGAGAACAAGACCGATTTTTACATGGACGAGGGGCGGCCCGTGGCCGCGCTCTCCACCGACCACGCGTTCAGGTCGCATACCTGGTGCGCCGGCATCATAGCCCACCAGGCCTGGCACGCGTGGTACGCCATGAAAGGGCGGAAAAAAACGCTCAAGGCGCCGCCGCTGCCGGGCCAGAAGGACGAGCGGCAGCTGGACATCAACCCGATGCGCTTCGATTATAAAGGCCTGGATTCCATCCTCGCTATGGAGGACCGCGCCTCGGCTTTCCAGCTGGACGTACTTAAAAAAGTGGGCGCGCCCGCGGCCGAAAGGAACCTGGTGTTCCGCCGCGCCCCGCGCGATTTTCTGACCGGCCACGACGGCAATTATTCGCTGAACCCCTGAAACCATGTCTTCCAGCCTGCGCCCCGTAACGGTCGGCTCCGTAAGCCTGAAAAACAATCTGGCGCTGGCCCCGATGGCCGGCATCACCGGCGCCGCTTTCCGCATCCTGGCGGCCGAGGGCGGAGCGGGGCTGGTAGTTACCGAAATGGTTTCGGCCGACAGCATCAAGTACGGGAATAAAAAATCTTTCAGGATGCTGGAGCTCAACCCCGGCGAGCACCCCGTGGCCATACAGCTCTTCGGCGCGGACCCCGCCACCATGGCGCTGGCGGCGCGGGAGGTGGAGCGGCACGGCGCCGACATCGTGGACATCAACGCCGGCTGCCCCGTCAGGAAAGTGCTCAGGTCCGGCGCGGGCTCCGGCCTGATGAAGACGCCGCTGCTGCTGGCGGATATAATTTCCAGCGTGGTCAAAAGCGTGAAGGTCCCGGTCACCGTGAAGTTCCGCGTCGGCATCGCGGCAGGCGAGAACCTCGGGCCACAGCTTGCGCGCATCTCGGAGGAGGCCGGCGCCGCCGCCATAACTCTGCACGGCCGGCCGGCCTCGCAGTTCCACACGGGCCCGATAGATCTGCCGGCCATGGCGGCCACGGCCGCCGCGGTGAAAATACCCGTTTTCGGCAACGGCGGCGTAGCGGACGCCGCCGGCGCCCGCGCCATGCTGGAGGCCGGCTGCGCGGGCGTGGCCGTGGGGCGCGCGGCCGTTTTCAATCCCATGATCTTCCGCGAGATAGCGGCCGGGCTTTCCGGCGCGCCCGCCTCCGCGCTGGCGTCGCAGGAGCGCATAAAGCTGTTCGTCCGTTTCCTGGAGCTCAGCGCCGGCATCTACGGCGAGGAGCACGGCCTGGCCCGCGCCCGCAAGCTGGTGGGCTACTGGCTGAAGGGCCTGCCCAACGCCTCCGGCGCCAGGGCTTCCTTCATGACCCTCAAAACCCTTAAAGAAGCCAGAACCCTTTTGATACAATATATGTAGAGGCCGCCCTATTTATGATCAAAGTTGAAACCCCGGAAACGCCGGTAATGCAGCAGTACCAATCCCTGAAAAAAGCCTATCCGCAGGCGCTGCTGTTTTTCCGCCTGGGCGACTTCTACGAGATGTTCTTCGAGGACGCGAAGACGGCCAGCTCCCTGCTGGGCCTCACGCTCACCGCGCGGCAGGGCGTGCCCATGTGCGGCGTGCCGCACCATTCCGCCTCCAACTATATTTCCCGGCTGCTGGCCGGCGGCCACAAGGTGGCCATCTGCGAACAGATCACGCCGGACGGGGACGCTAAAAAGACAAAATTATTCAAGCGCGAAGTGGTGCGCCTGATAACGCCCGGCACCGTGGTGGAGGACGAGCTGCTGCAGCCGCGCGCCTCGCATTACCTGGTGGCGCTGGATATCGACATCGTCGGCTGGGGGCTGTCGTCCTTCGACGCCTCCACCGGGGATTTCCTGGCCACGCAGAACCTCAACGACCCCGACCTGTACCAGCTCCTGTCCTTCGTTTCTAAAACGGCGCCCGCCGAGATAATAGCGGACCCGCGGACCGTCAAGGAGATACGGCGCCGCAACCTCGACTTCGGAAGCGCCGTGCTTACCGAATATTCCCGCGCCGACGCGCCCGACCCGGCCTGGGCCGCGCAGGCGGTGTGGCAGAACCATAAGCTGGCCATGAAGACGGCGCTCAAGGTGACCTCCTACGTGCGCCAGACGCAGCCCGGTCTGAAAGAGGTTTTCTCGCCCTTTTATTACGAGCCGTCCAACCGCCTGCAGCTCGACGAGTCGGCCATAAAGACCCTGGAGCTGGTGTCTTCGCCGGACGGGGACGACTCCAAGACCCTCTGGGGCGTGCTGGACCTTTGCAAGACTTCCATGGGCTCGCGCCTGCTGCGCCGCTGGATTCTCGAGCCGCTGTCCGACATCCGCGAGATACACAACCGCCAGGCCTTCACCGCTTTCCTGGCCGAGAACCGCGAGGCGCGCGAGAAGCTCGGCGAGATCATGGCGCAGGTGCCGGACATCGAGCGGCTGCTCGGCCGCGTCATAAATTTAAGCGCCTCCCCCCGCGACCTGGCCGCGGTGCGCAAGGCCCTCGGGCAGCTGCCGCACCTGAAGCTGCTGCTGACCTCCACCGGTTTCTTCGAATGCGCCCCCGAGCTGGCCTCGCGGCTGGACTGCGCCTCCGGCGCGCTGAACCTGCTGCGCGCCGAGCTCGATAAAGCGCTGGCCGAAACCCCGCCCGCGCGGCTCTCCGACGGCGGCGTGATACGCGAAGGCTACAATAAGGAGCTGGACGAGCTGCGCGCCGTGCGCCGCGACAGCCAGCAGCTGCTGGCCGACATCGAGCAGCGCGAGCGGGAAAAGACGCAGATCAACACGCTTAAAGTGGGCTACAACAGCGTTTTCGGCTATTTCATCGAGGTCTCGAAGGCGCAGTCGCCCAAAGTGCCGCACTATTTCGTGCGCAAGCAGACGCTGGTCAACGCCGAGCGCTATATAACCGAGGAGCTGAAGGTGCTGGAGAACAAGATCCTCAGCGCCGAAGAGCGCACCTCGAAGCTCGAGACGCACCTGTTCACGGAACTGCGCGGCAAAGTACGCGCCGCCCTGGGCGAGATCAAGATCTTCGCCTCGGGGGCGGCCGAGCTGGACGTGTTCTACGCCCTGGCCGAGGGCGCCGTGCGCTACGAGTTCGCCCGGCCCAGGATCACCTCCGGCGAAGCGCTCAGGATCGAAGAGGGGCGCCACCCGGCAGTTGAGCGCTTCCTGCCCGCCGGCACTTTCGTGCCCAACGATCTCGACATCGGCGGCCCCGAAGCCCGGGTGATAATACTGACCGGGCCCAACATGAGCGGAAAGAGCGTGTACCTGCGGCAGGCCGCCGTGGCCGTGATAATGGCGCAGATGGGCGGCTTCGTACCCGCCCGCGCGGCCGAGATAGGCATAGTGGACCGCATCATGACGCGAATCGGCGCGCAGGACCGCATGGCCCGCGGCGAATCCACTTTCATGGTGGAGATGCGCGAGACCTCGGCCATCATGCGCCTGGCCACGCCCAAAAGCCTGATCCTGCTCGACGAGGTCGGCCGCGGCACGTCCACTTTCGACGGCATTTCCATAGCCTGGGCAGTGGTGGAGCATCTCTACAGGCCCGAGGGCGGGCCCAAGGTGCTGTTCGCCACGCATTATTTCGAGCTGGCCGAGCTGCCGGAAAAATTCGCCGGCATCAAGAACTGCAATATCTCGGTGAAGGAATGGACCAATTCCACCGGCAAAACCGAGGTGGTGTTCCTGCACAAGATAGCCGCCGGCCCTGCGGACAAATCCTACGGCATCCACGTGGCGCAGCTGGCCGGTTTGCCCGACTCCGCCATCCAGCGCGCCCGGGAGATCCTGCGCACGCTCGAGACCAAGGGCAACATACAGGTGGAGTCGGGCGACGAGAACCAGACCCCCATGCTGCCCATCTTCTCCAGCCATCCCGTGCTGGACGAAGTGAAGATGTGCGACACCGACAACATGACCCCCCTGCAGGCCCTGGCCGCCATCGGCGACTGGAAAAAAAGGCTGAAGTAACTCAAAAAAAAAAGGGACAGGCTGCTTTTTCATGGAAAAAGTAGCCTGTCCTTTTTTTGCGCTATTTAAGTATCCACACGCGCGAGGCGAAGGGGTCGAAGACCATGGTGCCGATGTCGGCCATGAACGAGCCGCCCAGCTGGGCCGCCGGCTGGGTGTGGGTGCCTATGCCGCCGCAGGCGAGTGCCGCCGGCGGAGTGCGCTTGACGTACACCACGGCGTCGCGGAAACTGCGCGCGGCGCCGCCGTCCTCTGACACGAACTCTATGGCGCCTTTGTTAAGACGGTAGGCTTCCACGGTCTCCTGCACGCCGGGCACGCAGGTGGAGAGCTTTTTGTCGTTCTTAGGCCAGCGCAGCAGGGCGGCGGGCGAGGCAGCGGCTATCCGGTCGTAGAACGCGGCGTTGATGTTTATGGAATGCCGCACTATGTAGTCGCTATAGCCGGTATCTATCTGCGCCCGCGCGGTAACGCCAGCCACGCGCACCGGCACGGCGGGAACGTTCGGCACCGTGAGCGGCCCGGAATATTTCTTGTTCAGCGCGCTGAGCGGCAGCAGCGTGCCGACGTCGCTGGAAAAATAGCCCACCGCGGACAGCGGGGCGAAGCAGGCGGCCAGCAGCGCGCCGGGAGAACAGAACTCCCCCCGGCCGGCGCGCGACAGCGTGCCCTCTTTGTAGCGCAGCGTGTAGGCGTTCTCGCTGAGGAAATCGGTGCCGACAATGCCGGCCTGACGGGTGTCCAGTATAAGCCCGGAAAAATCGGCGGTGAGCAACTGCACGCGGCCCGGTGCGTCCAGGAAAGAGAAGTCGTCGAACGCGCATTGCCCGCCCAGCGCCGCGGGATCGCAGCTGCCCTGCACCGGGGCTACGCCGGCCATCGCTTTCAGGTCTATGGACGAAACGTTGGCGCCGTAATCCAGCATGAACATCCCGCGCGCGGCGCCTACCCGCACTTCGGCGTAAGGCATTTCCTTGGACACCAGCATAGGGAACGCCGCGCCAAGGCAGGCGGGTTCGCGCGCGGCGCTCTGCGCCCTCACGTGCGCGGGCGGGCTGGCCGGCTCCGGGGCGGTGGGCGCGCCGGAGGCCAGTAAAGCTAAATAGAGGGCTCCTTCGATCATGTTCAAAACCGCGCTGAAAACGGCCAGGCCTTTATGTTGGCGCCGACCTCAACGCGCCGGCTCCGGGAACACGTGATATTATGCGATAAATAAAGCGTTCGGGGAATACGGCGGCGTAAAATGCAGTGAACAGGTATTATGCCGCCGGATTTCTATTGTAGAATCATAGGCGATGGCCTGCTCCGATAACCTGAAAAGAACGCTGGGCGAACTGCACGCCACCATAGAGGCGTACATGGCCGCCTTCAGGGCTGACGCGGCCGCGGTCCGCGCGCTGGACGAACTGCGGCGCCTGTCCAAAGCGGCGCTCAACGAACTTTCTGACGCCGAGGAAGAAGAGTGTCTCCGGGACATGAAAGGGCCGCGCGCGCTGACATCCCGGGAGCTCGAGATACTCACGCTGATAGTGGCGGGGCTAGCGAACAAGGAGATAGCCTACAGGCTGGGCATCTCGGACCGCACCGTGCAGTTCCATATCCGCTCCATCTTCGACAAGACCGGCGCCCGCTCGCGCACCGAAGCCGCCGTCCTGGCGGTAAAAAACTTTCTTCCGAAACAAAAACCTTCCTGAACGCTACCTGTGGTAAATGCCGATACCGCCGGCCGCGCCCCTCTGGTAGACTTTAAGGGACGCAGGAGAGTTTTCAAGGAGGGGTTATGAAGAACAAGATCTCATCCGCGGAGAAAGGCAGAAAGGCCGGCGGCCCGGCGCTGCAGCGCGCCTTCGGCGCTCTCTGGAAATATTACTCCGATAACGAGGTAAGGGAGATCTTCATCGACGCTTTTGACAGAGTATCGGTAGAGAGGAAAGGAAAGCTTGAAGCGGTCGCCCCGCTGTTCGCGTCCAAGGCGGCCCTCGCGGCTTTCGTAAAGGCCTTGGCCGCGTTCCCCGGGAGTTCGTCGCGCCGCGCCGGCGGCCGCGGCGGCGCCGGCGCGGTCCTGGACGTCAGGCTTCCCGATCAGACAAGAGTTACAAGCGCCGAAGGCCCGGCCTATCATGCGGTCATCATCCGGAAGATGCCGGGCGGGCTTTCGGGCTGGGCCGAACTGCTGAAACGCGGCTGTGTTTCGCAGGACGTAAAGAAACTTTTCGACAGGATCACCGGAGAAATGAAAAGCCTCCTGATAGCGGGCAATAGCGGGTCGGGCAAGACCACCCTGGTAAACGTTATCGCCAACGGCATACCCGCCGGCAGGAGGATAGTGGCGATCCAGAGCAATTCAGAACTTATCCTGAAGCATCCGTCCTGTCTTTGTCTCGACGCCTCGTCCGACGACGAATTCGTAGAGCTTCTCCTGAACGCGGATAAATTCTCGGCGGATCACCTCGTTGTGGGCGAACTGGACGGAATAGGCGTTCCCGAAGCGGTCCGGGCCATGCGCAACGGCATGGCCGTGGTGGCGTCCTGCCACGCCGAGAGCGTGCTGGACGCGCTGAAAAGGCTGGAGCTGATGTACCTTTCGTCCAAGACCGCTTTCGGCCTGGACGAAATACGCACCATGCTGGCCTCGGGCATAAAGTACGTCAGCTTCCAGGAGCGCGCCGCCGACGGCAAAAGGCGCGTCGTGGACCTTTCCAGGATAAAGGGGTACGAGGACGGGCGCTATATCATAGAGCCGCTGCTGAAGTATTCTTACGCCGCGAACGCCTTCGAGCTCACCCCCGCCGGCAAAGCGCTGCTGGCCTGAACGCCGCGTTTCCGCAATTTTGTATATTTATGCCTGCGCTAACGCGGCGGGGGAGCAAGGCACTATGGATACGATATTTTTAAGCAGGCTGCAGTTCGCGGTCACCGCGATGTTCCATTTCCTTTTCGTGCCGCTGACGCTGGGCCTGGGCTGGCTGACGGCCTGGTTCGAAACGCGCTACGCGCTGTCCGGGGACGCGAAGTACCTTTCCATCACCCGGTTCTGGGGCAAGCTGTTCCTGATAAACTTCGCCCTGGGCGTGGTGACCGGGCTCACCATGGAATTCCAGTTCGGCATGAACTGGGCCGAATACGCCAAGTACGTGGGAGACATCTTCGGCGCGCCGCTGGCCATAGAAGCCACCGTGGCCTTTTTCCTGGAATCCACTTTCATCGGCGTCTGGGTGTTCGGCTGGGGCCGGCTGTCGCGCAAGGCGCATGCCGGCGCCATGTGGATAGTGGCTTTCGCCACGAACATGTCGGCGCTGTGGATACTGCTGGCCAACGGCTGGATGCAGCGGCCCGTGGGCTATGTGCTGCGCAACGGGCGGGCCGAAATGGTGGATTTCAAGGCGCTGCTCTTGAACCCTTACGGCTGGATAGAGTTCTTCCACACCGTGGCCGCCGGCTGGGTAATAGCGGGCTTTTTTGTGATGGGCGTTTCGGCCTGGCATCTGCTGCGCAGGAACCAGGAAGACCTGTTCAAGCGGTCCTTCGGCGCCGGCGCCGTTTTCGCGCTGGCCAGCTCGCTGCTGCTGGCCGTAGTGGGCGACATGAGCGCCGTGAACGCGGCGAAGAATCAGCCGGCGAAGTTCGCGGCGATGGAATCGGTCTGGGAAACCCGCGCTTCGGCCCCGTATACGCTGCTGGTGTTCCCTTCGTTGAAAGGCGACGGCAACGCGGTGGAGGCCTGGAAGGTGCCTTACGCGCTGTCGCTGATGGCCTTCCATTCCCCTACTGCGGAAGTGAAGGGGCTTAACGATATTGCGCCGCAGGACCGCCCGCCGGTGCTGCCGGTTTTCCTTAGCTTCCGGGCCATGGTAGCTTTCGGCGGGCTGTTCATCCTTCTTTCCGGGCTGTCCGCCTGGCTGTGGCATAAAGATGCCCTGCTCGACCATCCGCGTTTTTTGAAGCTTATGCTGTACGCCATCCCGCTGCCCTATATCGCCATACAGCTGGGCTGGATAGTTACAGAACTGGGCCGGCAGCCCTGGGTGGTATACGGCCTGATGCGTACGGCGGAAGGTGTATCCAGGACCATTACCCCGGCGCAGGTCCTGCTGTCGCTGGGCGGCTTTTCGCTTTTCTACACGGCGCTCGGCATCGTGGACTTCTGGCTGCTGGCCAAATACGCCCGCAAAGGGATGGAGGCCTGATATGGATTACGCCAAGCTCTGGTTCTTTTTCTGGGCGGTGCTCTGGACGGGCTATTTCGCGCTGGACGGGTTCGACCTCGGCGTGGGCTTCTCCGGCTGGCTGGCGGCCGAGAGCGAGGACGAGCGGCGCAGCGTGTTCTCCTCGATAGGCCCGTTCTGGGATGGCAACGAGGTGTGGCTGGTAACGGCCGGCGGCGCCACTTTCGCCGCCTTCCCCCCTGTTTACGCCGGGCTGTTCAGCTGGCTGTACCCGGCGCTGCTGCTGATACTGTTCGCGCTGATTGCGCGCGGCGTGGCGCTGGAGTTCCGCGGCAAAGTGCAGTCGGCCGCGTGGAAAACTTTCTGGGAAAGGACGGCCGCCGTTTCCAGTTTCGCCGCAGCGCTGCTGTTCGGCGTGGCTTTCGGCAATATTTTCCGGGGGCTCGAGATAGGCCCGGCCGGCTACGCCGGGACTTTCTTCGGGCTGCTCAACCCTTACGCCCTGCTTACCGGCCTGCTGTTCTGCGCGCTGTTCTTTTTCCACGGCCAGTTGTGGCTGGCTTATAAAACGCAGGGCGCTCCGGCCGTCCGCGCGGCCGGCCTGGCCGCCAAAGCCTGGTACCCGCTGCTGTTAATTTTTATAGCTTTCGCCTGGGCCAGTTATCCCGGCACGGGGCTGAGCGCCAACTTTGTGGCGCGTAAAACGCTGCTGCTGCTCCCGGCGGCGTTCGCGGCGTCCGCGCTGGCGGCGAAACTTCTGCTGGCGCGCGGGAAACCCGGGCCGGCTTTTATGGCTTCCTTCGCGGGGATAGTCTTTTTTTCTCTGACCGGGTTCGCGGGTATTTACCCGGCGCTGCTCCCTTCCCGCATAGCCCCGGAATTCGCGCTTACCCTGTATAATTCCGCCTCGAGCCCTTACACCCTGAAACTTATGACGGCGGTGGTGCTGGTTTTCCTGCCGGCGGTAATTATTTACCAGGCCTGGGTGTACAGGCTTTTCCGCGCGCCGCTGCAGCCCGAAGAGCTGAAGAACAGCGGCCTTTATTGACCTTGGACCCGTACCTACTAAATATAAGGACTTTCGGCCCATACTGTCTGCCGGATTTCTTAATATAATTTAACGGTAGAGGGAGGCTTTAATGCTTAAGAAACTCGTTCTTGCCGTTTTCACCGTTCTCGCGTTCAGCACAGCGTCTTTTTCCCAATCATTTGATCCGGACGTTTCCGCCCTTAAAGATATCCCGGCCATAAAACCGGTTGCGCCGCACGGGCCCGCGCCGGTAACTCCCCCGGGCGTGACCATAGCCAGCTACTCCACCGACGAAACCGTCACTTTCGAAAGCCAGGCCAAGCCGGCCATGGACGCGCGCATAACCGTTCTTAAGGCCGCCGGCATAACCACCCTGGGCGGCCGCGTGGTGCCGCTGGGCAACGATTACAGCTACGTGATAGATTATCTCCCCACCGTGAAGGCAGGGGCGGCCCTGCCCCCCGCAGTGCTGGCGGAGACTTACAAGAACGGCGCCTCCTATTGGCGTGAAGCCGACGCCACGGAGGCCATGAAAGCCTGCGCCGCCAATTTCCGCGCGGCTAAACTGCCCGTGCTGGGCTCCTATCTTTATGACGCCGGCAGCGACAACGCTTTCGCCGTGGATTACCTGGTGAACAACGCGCTGCGCCCCGCTCCGGAGTACGACGTGAAGTTCCAGAATTACACCGGCGGCAAGTTCACTTTCGAGAGTGAGGCCGTGAAGAACATCCCGGCTTATCTCTCCCTGTTCAAGGCGGCCGGCGTGCCGGCCATACGCGGCAAAGCCGTGCCGTTGGGCAACGACTACGCGGTAATGGTGGAATATGTGGTAAAGACAGGCAAGTCCGGCGCGCGGCCGCAGTATTCAGTGGCCCGCTACGATTCGCGCCAGGTCTTCAGCTTCGACAGCGAGGCGCTGAAAGCCTCCAAAGAAGCCCTGCCGGGCTTCTCCAAAGCCGGCGCGCCGCCGCTGTCCGCCGTGGTGCGGCCCGAGGGCAATAACTTTTCCTACAGCGTGGATTTCCTGGTGGGCAACCTCTACCAGCCGGGCGGCGTTATTCCCTCCGTAGCCGTGGAAACCTACCAGGCGCCCGAGACCTTCACCTTCGACACCGAGGCGAAAAAAGCCATGGCCGAGAAAGCGGCCGCCTTCAACGCCGCCGGCCTGGGCGTCATAGGCTCGGCCGTCACCGGCAGCCTGGGCAGCTTCACTTACGTGATAGATTACGTGGCCAAAGCCGGCCAGAACGGCCCGGCCCCGTACGGCGGGCGTCAATAGACAGTTCTTCCCCGGCCCGCCGGCGGGCCCCGCGCCCGCGCTATGGAAAACGATAATTTCGCCGGGATCAAAGCCTGTGATTCGCTCAAGCAGCTGGCGCTGCTTTTCCTGTTCATAACCGTCTGCGCCGTGGCGGCCTCGCTGCTGGGGCTGGCCGTATTCAATAAGCTGCTGAAGCTGAACCTGGATTATTTAGAGGTCACGAGCTTCATGCAGGGCCTGGCCTATATCTTCCTGTGCCTGCTGACGCTAAAAAAATACGGCGTGGACCTTGCCGCCGCCGGGCGCGAGTGGCGCGCCGACTTGGGCCGCGACGTGAAGCTGGCTTTTAAATATTTCGGCGTTTACCTGGTGATAACCGGCGTCATAGTGCTTATAGTGTTCCTGACGGCCTGGTTTTTTTCCAAACCCGCGGCTGAAATAGTAGGAAAGGTCGCGTCTCCCGACACCATGTACGCGGCGGTGCGGACCGTGATGGGGCGGTCGGACCTGCGCTTCTTCTTCCTGCTGGTCGGCTTCTGCGTGCTCGCCCCTGTGGGCGAGGAGCTGTTCTTCCGCAGGCTGTTATACGCCTCGTTAAGAAAAAAGTCCGGTTTCCTGCCCGTCCTGTTTTTCTCCAGCGCCGTTTTCGCCGCCGCGCACCTGGGCGCCACGCTGATGGTGTTCCCCGTAGGCCTGCTGCTGGGCTATGTTTACGAGAAGCACCGGCGGCTGCCGGTGAACATCATGCTGCACGCCCTGGTGAACCTCTTCGCTACCATAGTGCACCTCACCTGAGGCCAAATAAAGTAAAATATTTTTGTGACGCTGGCCGGCGAGCAAACCCGGCCCCGGACGTATAATTATGCCTGAAATCAAAGTTCTGCCCGAAGACGTGGTCTCGAAAATAGCCGCCGGCGAAGTGATAGAGCGGCCAGCCTCCGTGCTGAAAGAGCTTATAGAGAACTCCCTGGACGCCGGGGCGGCGAAGATAGAGATAGAGATAAAAAAAGCCGGCCGCGGCCTGATCCGCGTGCATGACGACGGGCGCGGCATGGACCGCGAGGACCTGCGCCTGGCGCTGGGCCGCCACGCCACCAGCAAGCTGAACGTTTTCGACGATCTTTATTCCCTGGCCACCTTCGGCTTCCGGGGCGAAGCCCTGTATTCCATTTTCGCCGTCTCGCGCCTAAAAATGGCCTCTTTCCGCGCCGGCGCGGCCTCCGGCTTCGCCATAGAGGGCGAAGGCGGCCGCGTAGTGGCGGAATTGCCCGCCCCGCCCGTGGCCGGCACCACCATCGAGGCCGCCGACCTGTTCTTCAACACCCCCGCGCGCGCCAAGTTCATGAAAAGCGACGCCTCCGAGCGCGCACAGATCATCCGCACGGTGGAGGAGGCCGCCCTGGCCAACTGCGGCACCGCTTTCAGGCTGGTCATAGACGGCGCCGAGATACTTTCCGTGCCGGCCCTGCCCGGCGGCATGTGGGAGAACCTCAAGAACCGGGCCGCCGCGGTGTTCGGCAAAAGCGTTTACGCCGGCCTGGCCCGCCTGGAAGGCAAGGCCGAAGGGATGGCCGTCTACGGCTTCGTGTCCCGCCCCGACGCGCTGGGCGCCACCCGGCTCAACCAGTATTTCTTCGTGAACCGCCGCCCCGTGGGCTCGGCCATCCTCAGGCAGGCGCTGTACCGCGGCTACGGGCATATGCTCACCGGCCGCCACCCCGCCTGCGCGCTGTTCCTGGAGCTGGACCCCGGCGCTTTCGACGCCAACATCCACCCGCAGAAGCGCGACGTAAAATTCTCCGGAGAGAACGAGATCTTCAAGACCATTTCGAACACGGTTTACGAGGAGCTGCTCAGCAAGCAGACCCCGGCGGTGGAGTTCGCTCCCCCGGCCGCCGAGGGCGGCAACAAATTCTCCGCGCCGGACGTGCCGGCCTACCGCGAAGCCGCCGCCGCGCCGGCGCCGGCCGCTGAGACCGGCGGGCTGTTCAGCGCTCCCGCGCAGCGGCAGCCGGCGCAGGAAGCTTTCCCCGCTGAGGACTGGCGCGCTCATGAGCCGGCATACCTCGGCCAGCTGGCCAAGAGCTACCTGCTGTTCGAAAGCGCGGCCGGCCTGCTGGTGGTGGACCAGCACGCGGCGCAGGAGCGGGTGCTGTTCGAAAAATACCTGGAGGAATTCTCTCAGGGGGCCATAAAAGTGCAGCCGCTGCTGGTGCCGCTCGAGGCCGAGCTTTCCCGCTCGCAGATGGAGACCGTGCTGAAGTGGAGCGGCTGGCTGAAGACCGCCGGTTTCGAAATAGACCAGCGCGGGCCGGCCGTGGCGCTGCTGCGCGCGGCGCCGTCGCTTTTCTACTTCACACAGCCCGCTTTCGCCGAGTTCATAGGCTACCTGTCGGAAGTGCTGGGCGAGCCGGGCAAGGCCGCCGAGGACATCAAGCGCAATATCATAGCCACCATGGCCTGCAAGAAGTCGATAAAAGCCCGCGATTTCGTGAAGCCGCAGGAAGCGGCCCGCCTGATGGCCGACCTGAAGAAAACCAAGGACAGCTACCATTGTCCGCACGGCCGGCCTACGCTGTTCTACCTTTCCGGTACCGAAATAGCCCGCCGTTTCCAGCGCAGCAGCGCGCTGTGAGCTGCAGTAAATATAAGGCCTGTTACCGCAGGCTCTTTTTGTTTCGTTCTTTTCTCTGCGTAAAATTATTCAAAGAGCCGCTCCCCTTCCATAAATTTCTATAGAAAACCGGAAGTCGGAGCAGTTTCCTGAAATCTTAAAAAGCCTGTTATTATCGGGCTGGAAAACCTGATTTTTACTAATCCGGCTCTTAGGGAATTGGCTTTTTTGACGGTTGGCATAAAAATTGCTCCACATCAGGTGTGGCCTTCAAATTCAATAGGGTTTAAAAAGGGAAATATGAAAAAGAGCAATGTTCTGATAGCGGTGTTCGCGGTAATGCTTGCCACGGCATCAGGGACCAAAGCAGGGCCGACTATCTCCTTCGACGGCAAAACTACGAGGGGGAGCTACTTGCCGCAGGAGCCGGCCCTGGTTCCGCCGGCCGGCGCTCCGGTACGCGTGGCGGTCGGCGCTGACATGAACCTCCCCGCCGAAGTTAATTTCGATATCCGGCCCGGGTTCTACGGCAACGGGACAATAGCGGCTTTCGACGCCGCTTTGAAGGCGCGCGTGACGGTAACGAAAGCCGGAACCGGCTGGAAGGCCGAGATGGAAATAGACGGTAAAAAAGAGGCCGGGCAGGCGGATGTTTCGGCCGGGAAAGCCTACAGGCTGACCTTCGGGGCGATAATGCTCGAGATAAGCGGCGCTGACGGCACCTATGAGCTGACCGGCATGTCGGTGGCCGGCGACGCTCCTTTAAACGCGGACGCGGAATTAAAAACGCTGGGCGGCGGGCTTTCCTTCTCCTATGCAGGCGGCGCCGGAACCCTGGTTTTCCGCGGGAAGTCGGTGAAAGGCTCCACGGACAGGCCGCGCCTGGCGGCGGCTGTGACGGCACTTTACCTGGTAATGCTCGGCGAACAGCCCGCCATGCCGGCGCGCAGCGTGGAATTCACGCGCTATAATCCCTCCTGGGACGAGAACGGCTACGGCTGGGTGCCCTGTTCGGAAGGCGGCATGACCTGGGACAGCACGGACACGGAATGGCGCACGATGAAAAAGGACGGCAATGACATCTACGTGTGCGACGTGGACGTGACCTGGCACAACAGCTGGAGGGGCTGCCGCGAGAGCAACCCGCATACTAGCCCCGGCTACTGCTCCTGCAGGATCTCCAGCCAGAAGAGCGCGCGCGTGACCGACCGCTGCGCGTGGCAGGCCGCCGGGTAATAGCGGTTGTTTGTTCGTATAAATTAATTATATTCTGTAGTCATACCGCCGGGCGGCTCCGGCGGGCAGTGCGCGGCGGAAACTTATTCTTCGGAGGTATCATGCGTAAACTATTCCTTATGTGCGTTCTACAGGTGCTGGCGGCCCCCGCCTTCGCCGCGGCCGTTCAGACCGACACGGTAATGAACGCGCTTACCAAAGAGCTGGACCGGTCGTTCGGCGTGCTCAAGACCGCTGAAAAAACGCCGCTTTATTTCCTGGGCTATGAGGTTATAGACACCAACCAGTACAGCGTGTCTTCCTTCATGGGCGCCATCGATTCCGAGAACGAAAGCCAGCGCCGCCGCCTGGACATAGACGCCCGCTTCAACGATTACAACCTGGACAACACCCACCAGGTAAAAGGCGACAATTCCTACAACTACCCGACCAATTACACGCAGTACATCCCGCTGGATGAGGACGAGAACGCCATCCGTTCCCGCGTGTGGGAATACACCGACGCCGCCTTCAAGCGCTCTTACGAGGCTTTCACCAAGGTGAAGATGAACAAGGCCATCACGGCCAGCGAAGAGGACCCCTCGCCTGATTTCTCAACTGCCCCCGCCGCGGCCTTTTATGAAACCGCCGACATGCCGTCCTTCGACAAGGCCGCCTGGAAGGCCAGGCTGGACAGGCTTACCGCGAAGTTCCTCCCCTATCCGTTCATTTACCAGGGCAGCGCCTGGATGCGGGTTTCCGCCGACAACCGCTGGATAGTGAACAGCGAGGGCACGCGCGTCAAGACCGGCAACGTTTACGTGACCATGGGCTACAATATTTCTTCGCGCACGGACGACGGCATGGAGCTTTCCCGCAGCATGCAGTACAACGACGTCTCGCCCGACCGGCTGCCCTCGGACGAGGTGGTGCTGAAGGACATAGAGCGCTCCATTACCGAGCTTAAGGCGCTCAAGACGGCGCCGCTGGTGGACCCCTTCAGCGGGCCCGCCATCCTCAACGCCCGGCCCGCCGGCGTGTATTTCCACGAGATCATCGGCCACCGCCTCGAGGGGCACCGCCAGAAGCTGGAGGATTCGGGCCAGACCTTCGCGAAAAAGCTCAACCAGAAGATCACCGCGGATTTCATCACCGTTTACGACGACCCCAACCTGAAGGCGTTCAACGGCATCCCGCTGCGCGGCCATTACACCTACGACGACGAAGGCGTGAAGGCCCAGCGCGTGGACCTGATACAGAACTCTACCGCGTTTACGTGGACGGCCGCCCGGACGAAATAGTGCGCGGCGTCGATATTGTGGGCACGCCCATAGCCAACTTCAGCAAAATAATAGGCGCCGCCGACGATACCGACGTTTTCAACGGCACCTGCGGCGCGGAGTCAGGCTGGGTGCCCGTTTCCGGGGTGTCGCCCAGCATCCTGCTCTCTGAAATAGAGGTGGAGAAGTCGAAGAAGTCGCAGGAGAAGCCGCCCGTGCTCGAGCCGCCCCTGCACGACAAATAAGGCGCTGACCGCGAACTTCAACCACTAATACAAGGGAAAGATAAAATGAAAAACATATATAAAAATAGTTTTTTTGCCGCGCTGCTGACGCTGACCTTCTGCGCGGCCGCCCCGTGCGCCGTGCCGGAAGGTGACCCCGTCTTCAAGGCCATGAACGACGAAATGGCGCGCTCGATGGGTAAACTCAAGATGGACAACCTGCAGAAGCCGTATTTCATGGCCTACACTGTAACCGACGGCACCGGCTGCTACATCAGCGCCACTTTCGGCGCCACGGAAGGGTTCAACTCGTATCCCTACCGCCGCGTGAAGGCCGAAGTGCGCGTGGGCGACAAGAGTTTCGACAACACCAATTACGTCGGCAACGCCTGGGGCGAATACCGGCCCTCCGTGGATTACGGCGTGGCCATGAACGACAACTACGACAGCCTGCGCTTCAGCATCTGGTCGCTGACCGACGAGGCCTATAAGAGCGCCCTTGATAACTATTCAAAAAAGAAGGCTTTCAAGGAATCGAAGAACATGACCGAGCTCTACGACGACCTTACCGCGGAGCCCGTCTACACGGCCTTCCTGCCCGTGCCCGCCGAGCGCCTCGACGAGAAGCTCTGGACCGAGCGGATGAAGAAGCTGTCGGCTGTCTTCACCGCATACCCGGCCGTTAAGTATTCCCAGGTCACGCTTTCCTACGACCACGGCGCCGCCCGCTTCCTGAACAGCGAAGGTTCGGCGTTCAAAAAGCCCTACTGCAGCGGCGCCATCGAGATAGAGGCCAAGACCTACTCGCCTGACGGCTATAAACTGGGCGCCAGCTCGCGCTTCGGCTTCTGCGCCCCGGCCGACCTGCCTCCTTTCGAGACCATCGTCAAAAAAGCGGAGCAGATGGCCGCGCGCCTGACCGATATGAATAAGTCGGTGACGATGAAAGCCTACATCGGCCCTGTGCTGTTCGAGGAGAACGCCGCGGCCAGGTTCTTCGATCATTTCTTCGTGAACAATATCGCCAATCCGCGCGAGATCTGGAAAGAGACCAATAAATGGTCCACCGAGTCCGTCTACCGGCGCGCCGGCGAGCTGGTGGAGCGCCTCGACATGCGCGTTATGCCGCCGTTCCTCAACGTTGTGGACGACCCGCTGGCCACCGAGTACAACGGCGCGGCGCTGATGGGGCATTACACCGTGGACGACGAAGGCGTGCCGGCCCGCAAAGTGACGCTGGTGGAAAAAGGCAAGCTGAAGGACGTGTACCGCTTCAGGGCCGCCACCCGCGATTTCAAGACCTCCAACGGCCACGGCCGCGGCGAGTACCATGAATATACCAGCGGCGGCCCGGGCAACGTCTTCATCGAGCCGCAGGCGAACTCCCCCCGCGTGTTGTCCATGCCGGAGCTGAAGAAGAAGTTCCTGGACCTGTGCCGCGAGCAGGAGCTGGAATACTGCCTGCTGGTGCGTGACATAGACAGCTTCCGCGGTTCATTCTCGGCCTACAAGGTCTACACCGCCGACGGCCGCGAGGAACCGGTGCACGCCATAGAGTTCATCGGCGCCGGCCTGCGCTCGCTGCGCGACATCGTGGCCGTTTCAAAGGAGATGAAGGTCTACAACCTGGCCTGGACCCCGCCAGCCTCGCTGGTGGCGCCGTCCATCCTGGTGCAGGAGATGGAACTTAAGAAGACCGAGGACAAGCCGGACCGCATCCCGTACCTCGCTCACCCGTTCTTCGCCAAGTAAGAGCGGCGGCAATATGGAGCACCCGCCCGCGCCCCTACAGGCGCGGGCGGGTGCTTTAGTAAATCAGGGCACGGCAATGTTCAGGACAGGGGAATAACCATGAAAGACGCAACGGTCAACAAAGTTATAGAGAGGCTCGTAAAAAAACATCCGGCCGAAGTCGAGCGCATAAGCGATTGCGTTAAACAGACGGCCCGCCTGTGGACGAAAAAGGACGGCACGGCCAGGGAATTCAGTGATTTTTGCCGCGATAATTTTTTTACCGGCGAGAACCTTCACACGCTGTTCTCCAGGTTCGAGGAAAAGCTGGAATACGCCAACGGCCATTTCAACACGCTGGCGCTCAGGCTGCGCCACGAGACCGACGAAGACACCGGGCCGCTGCACCCGGCCGACCGCCTGTTCTCCGCCTATTCGCCCGGCGCGCATTTCAGCGACGATATGTTCGCCGCGAAGCTGGCTTTCATGGCGCTGCTGAATTTCCCGGTCAGGACCCTGGCCGAGTGCCTGGCCGGCGGCGGCGCCTGGACACGGGCGGAGTGGGCCGCGATGCGGCTGGGCAAGTGCTTCGCGCACCGGGTGCCGGCCGAGGTGAATCAGCGCCTGAGCCGCGCCAGCGCGGCCGCCGAGAGCTATGTCAGCGGCTATAACATCTATATGGACAAGGTCACCGACGGGAACGGCGTTGCCGCTTTCCCAGGCGGCCCGCGCCTGATCTCGCACTGGGGGCTGCGTGATCATCTGAAATCCTTTTATTCGGCCCCCGGCTCCGGCCTGGAAAAACAGCGCCTGATCTGCGCCGTGATGGAGCGGATCATAGCCCAGGAGATCCCGCTGAAGTTCATCGACAGCGGCCTCTGCTCGTACGACCCGGTCAACAACACCCTGGACGGGAGCAAAGCGGAGCGCGAGCCCGATACCCGCTACAAGCTTTTCCTGGACGTTTTTAAAGCGCATCTGGCGGAGGACGAATTTTACCCGCTGGAACCTACGCATATCGGCAGAAAGTTCAACCTGGTCCGGGAGATACCCGAGGAAGAAGTTGAAAGGATGTTTACTGAGCTGCTGCAGGCGCCCGCGGGCAAAGAGGCGGCCGGCCTGATAAAGGCGCGCCTGGGCCGTACCCTCGAGCCGTTCGATATCTGGTACGACGGTTTTAAAGCGCGGTCCGCCATAGCCCTGGAGGAGCTGGACAGGCTGGCGGCCAAAAGATACCCTACGCCCGCAGCTTTCGAGAAAGACATAGCCAACATCCTTGAGAAACTCGGCTTCGCCAGGGACACCGCGGCTTTCGTGGCGGAAAGGATAGAGGTGGACGCCGCCAGGGGCTCCGGCCACGCCTGGGGCGCGCAGATGCGCACTGAAAAAGCGCATTTGCGCACCCGCGTGCCCGCGGCCGGCTTCGATTACCAGGGCTTCAACGTGGCCATGCACGAGCTCGGCCACTGCGTGGAGCAGGTGTTCTCGCTTTACCGCGTGGACCATACCCTGCTCGCCGGCGTGCCCAATACGGCCTTCACGGAAGGCTTCGCTTTCGTTTTTCAGGACCGGGACCTGGAAGTGCTCGGCTTCGAGAACAAGGACCCCAAAGCCGCCCACAGCAAAGCGCTGGACACTTTCTGGGCTACACGGGAAATAGCGGGCGTGGCGCTGGTGGACATGCATGTCTGGCGCTGGCTTTACCAGAACAAGGACGCCAGCGCCGAGGAGCTCAGGCAGGCGGCGGTGAACATAGCCGGCAGCATCTGGGATAAATATTTCGCCCCCCTCTTGGGCGGAGCGTCCAGCCCGATACTGGCCGTGTACTCCCACATGATCTGCTACGGCATGTACCTGCCCGATTACCCGCTGGGCCACATCATAGCGTTCCAGGTGGAGGAATATTTCAAAACCCACAAACTCGGCGCCGAGATGGAGCGGATGTGCGTGCTGGGTTCGATAACGCCGCGGGACTGGATGCGGCAGGCCGTGGGCGCCGAGATCTCTCCCCGGCCGATGATACGCGCCGCGGGAGAGGCCATAAAAGCGCTGGCGGTCAGCCCCGTGGCCTGACCCGCCGGGTTACTCCGCTTCGGGGGCAAGCAGCAGCTTCCTGACGATGGAGAACCGGCCCGGCGCGCCGCACATGGCGAGCTTTTCGTCCAGGCAGGTGCGCTTTTCTCCGGTGAGCAGATTGAGCTGTGTGGCCGAGACGATACGGCCGTCAACCAGGCTTATTTTTATATCGTCGTCGAAGGTTTCTTTGGCCGCCGAGGCGATGTAGATGGATTTTCCTTCCTTTCTGACCTGATACCAGTTGTTCGCCGTGTCGCTGACCGGCTTCTGCAGCCAGGGCGTTGGCGCCGCGCCGCAGCCCGCCGCCGGCGGCAGATGCAGCGCCCTCATAGTGGCGGTATTGTCCGCGGCGTTAATGTCCGTCAGTGTAAGGTCGAAATCCACGCAGTCGCGGCCCACCGCCGTGGGGCCTCCCGCCCAGGAGTTCGGCAGGCCGTGTTCAATGAAAAGATGCTCCCCCACCGTCAACGCCAGGCCTTTGCGCATGGCCAGCTGCAGGTCGGCGTAGAAGGTCAGGGTGTCCGTGACCGGCTCGATAAGCGGGTAGATCTTTGAAAGGTCCTGAATGGAAAGTTTGAACCCAGGGTCAAGTGAAAGCAGCTGCCTGAAATCCAGGCTTTCCGCCGGGAGTTTTATGTCGGCGCCGTTCTTCTGCCGTCCCGTCCACTGCCACACTTCATATAAAACTCCGTCGCCCCTTTTTTTCACAGTAGCTACGGCGCTGGCGGAGGCGGAGGACCTCCCCCGTTTCGGAATAATCGAGGGTCAGTTTATATTTCAAAACCTCCCCCTCCGTGTAAGTGCGGTGCAGCACGGGCACCGGCGGTTCCACCGGCGGCACAACCGGCAGCGGCTGGTTCAAGACCGTTTCCCTGACCGCGTGCGAGCAGGCACCCAGCAGCAGCGCCGAAACGAGCAACAATATTTTGTTTTTCATAAAAATCTGTCTGAGAACTTTTGCCCCTAAAAGTTCTCAGACGGTTTTTTTGCGCACGAAGTGGGGCATCTCAGATGGGAGCTCAAAGGACAGCTCCACCAGGCCGGCGGGCTGGCCGTTGTTCAGCCAGGGGGTCTGGTAGATAAGTTTCTTCACGCCGTTCTTTTCTATGGTATAGGCGTTGGTGTACGGCTCGGCCAGCATTTTTTTAAGTTTGCTCCTGGCCGGCTCCGGGTGGCAGTCCAGCAGGCTTTGCCCGATCAGCGCTTTGCCGCCGTACTTGGCGAAGGTGGCGGCGGATCTTTCGTTCATTTCCGTTATCTTTCCGTCGGAATCGCAGACCGTAATGGCGAAATTAACGCCCTCTTTCCAGTTTTCCATAATTGATACCTCTGAAATCCTTCCTTCTATATTATAAAATATGGCTATGCCGACTTCACATCTTCTGAAAATAGCCGCCGCGCGGCGCAGCATCCGCAAATACAAGTCCGTCCCGGTGGAGAGGGAGAAACTCGACCTCTGCCTGGAGGCCGCGCGCCTGGCGCCGTCGGCCTGCAACGCCCAGCCGTACAAGTTCATAGTTCTGGACGAGCCCGCGCTCAAGGAAAAATTCTGCGCCGCGGTGTTCGGCGGGGTGTACTCCGCCTGCCGGTTCGCGGCGGCCGCGCCGGTGATGGTGGCTGTGGTCTCGGACACCGGCAAGCTCACCGCCTGGCTGGGCAACCAGATGCAGAGCACTAATTTCAGACTGGTGGACATCGGCATAGCGGCGGAACATTTCGTGCTGGCCGCCGCCGAGCAGGGGCTGGGAACCTGCTGGCTGGGCTGGTTCAACGCCAAAGCCGCAGCGAAGGCGCTGGGCCTGGGGGCCGGGATAAAAGTGGAGGTGCTGCTCTCCGTAGGCTATCCGGACGAAGCGCCCCCGCCGAGAAAACGCAAAACAACAAAGGAATTGGCCGGGTACAATACCGATATATGAAACATCTTATACTTTCCCTGTTCTGTCCGGCGGCCGCGGCGCTGCTGCTGTGTGCCGCGTCCCAGAAGACCGCGCAGGACTGCTCTAAAACTTCCGACGCCTGCTCCGCCGCGCCTGCGGCGCGTTCCCCTTTCCTGGAGGCTTCTGCCAACCCCGACCGGGCCGTGGCCTCGCATAAGCCCGGCAAGGCAGTAAAAAAGGCGGAGCAGGCACAGGCCGCGCCGGCGCAGCCCGCGGCGGCCGCGGTAGAAGTGGCTACGGCCCCCGCCGTTCCCGCCTCACCCGCCGCCGAACAGAAGACCTCTGCCTTTTCAAATCCGTTATGGACCTTTTTCGCCGCCGGCGGACTGGGCGGTTTATATATGTACCTTAAGAACGGTTCCGGAAAAAGGCGGCGGAAGTGAGCGTGGACTACGATAGTTTCACGCGCGCGTCCACGCTGATACACAGCCTGCAGGGCGGAGCGTTCCTGCTGCTGGGCGCGGCCGAGGCCTACGCCTTAAAACAGCCCGGCAGGCGCGCGGAGCTTATCGGGCCGCTTGCCCTGCTGCTGGCCGGCGTGCTCGGTTTCGTGGTGATACTGGCGGTGCCGGGCGGCTGGAATTTCAGCGGCCTGGCCGGAGCGCTGGCGGCGCGCGGCGGCTTCCATCTATTCATAGCTTTTTCCTGCCTGTTCGCGGCGGCCGGGCTCAGCCGCCTCATGCAGCACGCCACTCCGGCGGGCGGCCGCTGGCAGGCTGTTTTCCTTTTCTTCCTGGCCGCCATCGGCGCGCTGTATTTTCTGCTGGCCTGGCGCGTTAACGAGGAGGCCTGGCGAACGGTGCTGCTGCCGCACGCGGCCATAGGCGGCGCCCTGCTGCTGGCAGTGGCGGCAAAAGCTTTCCATTCTTTTTCCGGACGCCGGGCCCTGCAGGCCTGCTGGGCGCTGCTGGTGCTGGCGACGGCCGTGCAGTTGCTGGCCTACCGCGAAGCCCCGGCCGCCTTCGGCCCGCATATGGTAACGCTGGAAGCTGGGCCGCTGCAGCCGCAGCCCGCCCCGGTAAAAATAAAGAATGCCGCAACTGCTGTTAAAAAACGGTCTGGTAATTGACCCCGCCTCCGGCCTGGAGGCCATAAGGGACCTGCTTATAGAAGACGGCAGGATCTCCCGCCTGTCCTCAAGAATCTCCCCGCCTCCTGGCTGCGCGGTTTTCGACGCGGCAGGCCTCTGGGTTTTCCCCGGTTTTATAGATATGCACGTGCACGCGCGCGAGCCCGGCGCCGAAAAAGCGGAAACGCTGGCCAGCGCCGCCAGGGCCGCCGCCGCCGGCGGGGTTACCTCCGCGCTGCTGATGCCGAATACCAGCCCGCCCATGGCCACCGCGGCCCTGCTTAAAAAATACAGGGCCCGCGCCGCCGGGCTGCCCGTGAACTTTTATTTTTCCGCCGCTATCACCGCGGGCCGCGCGGGCAAAAAATTATCCGGCCTGGCCGGGCTGAAGAAAGCCGGGGCGCTGGCTTTTACGGACGACGGCGCCTGCCTTGAGGACGGCGAACTGTTCCGCCGCGCCGTTAAGACCGCGGCCCGCCTGCGCCTGCCGCTGCTGGACCATCCCGAGCTTTCCGGCCTGAGCGGCGCCGGCGTGCTGAACCGCCGCGTGCCGGGGTTCCGCCTGCCGGCCATCGGTTCCGAGTCCGAGGTTTTCGCCGTGCTGCGCGATATCATGGCCGCGGCCGACTGCGGGCCGGTGCACCTGCAGCATCTCAGCCTTTCTGCCTCCGTGGGCGCGCTGCGCGCGGCCAAAGCGGCCGGCGTGCCGGTTACCGGCGAAACCTGCCCGCATTATTTTACGCTGTCCGACCGCGATCTTGATCCGCGCGACGCTAATTTTAAAATGAAGCCGCCGCTGCGTTCCCCGGCCGACCGGGCCGCCGTGCTTAAGGCGCTCGCGGACGGCACCATAGACGTGATCGCCACCGATCACGCGCCGCACGAGCGCCGTCTGAAAGCCAAAGGCTTCCTGAAAGCCCCTTTCGGCGTTATCGGCCTTGAAACCCTGGCCCCGCTGTGCGTCACCGAATTGGTCTTCAACAACCGCATGCCGAAGCTGAGGCTCGCCCGGCTGCTCAGCGCCAACCCGGCCCGCCTGCTGGACCTGCGGCGCAAGGGGGCGCTGACGCCCGGGTTCGACGCGGATATAACCATTCTCGATCCCCGCGCCGCGCACCGCGTGCCGGAGCGGTTCTTTTCGCTTTCCTCCAACTCACCGTTCAAGGGCCGCCGCCTGAAAGGCTGGCCCGCCGCGGCGATAGCCGGCGGCAGATTTATTTTTAAAGACGGCCGCGTCATTTGCTAAAATTTAACGGACGGCACTGTTAATATTTCACAAAGATTAAGGCAACAATGGGCTTCCTGTACAGAAAACTCGTACGCCGGATACTGTTCAACTTCAACCCGGAATTGATGCATGACGCGGCCATCAGGAGCGCGCGCGTTTTCCAGCGGCTGCCGCCGCTCACTTCGCTGATAAGCCTGCTGGCCCGCGCCAAGGACCTGCCAGTTACAGTGGCGGGCATAAAATTCAAGAACCCCGTGGGCCTGGCCGCCGGCTTCGACAAGAACTGCGAGGCCGCCCGTTTCCTGGCCGGTCTGGGTTTCGGCCATCTGGAACTGGGCACCGTAACCCTGCGTCCCCAGCCGGGCAACCCCAAGCCGCGCGTTTTCCGCGTGCGCGAAAGCAAGGGCATAATCAACCGCATGGGCTTCAATAACGTCGGCGCCTGGGAGGCCGCGCGCTCGCTGGAGCAGCTGCTGCCGCTGCCCATCCCGGTGGGCATAAGCCTGGGCAAGAACGCGGACTGCTCCATAGAGGACGCGCCGCGCAATTACCTGGAGGCGCTCAAAATACTTTATCCCTACGGCAATTATTTCGCCGTCAACGTAAGTTCACCCAACACCCTGCAATTGCGGCGCCTGCACGAAGCGCAGCGGCTGCGCCAGCTTATAGAGCCGCTGCTCGCTTTCGCGGCCGGGCAGCGCGAAGTAAAACCGTTCTTCGTCAAGGTAACGCCCGACCTCGACGCCACCGGCATGGAGAGCGTCATAGAGATGGCGGCGGAGCTGGGCTTCGGGCTTATCACCACCAATACCACCGTGAAGCGCGAAACGGTGCCGCAGCACTGGCGCTCCTACGAGGGCGGCCTGAGCGGGCTGCCGCTGAAGGACGTTTCCAACGCCGTGCTGGGCCGCGTGGCGGAACTGGGCCGGGGCCGCTTCCCCATAATAGGCTCCGGCGGCATCTTCGACGGGCCGGCCGCGCTGGAAAAGCTTACGCTGGGCGCCGACCTCGTGCAGGTCTATTCCGGCCTGGTGTATGAAGGCCCGTTCCTGGTCAAGGAAATACTGAAGTATCTGGAACGTTCCAACTGGCGGTCCCGCTCGCTGCCGGTCTGAGGGCGGGCCGGCGGGACAGAATATCCGTTCCGGCCGTCTATTTGGTATTATTATCCCGATCAGGTTTTAGTTCTCGGCAGAAAGGCGGGCAGCCGGCAGAGACAGGACCGGCTTACTAAAAGGGGTGTTTTATGAAAGTACTTATTGTGGACGACAACGGTATGATGAGGGACGTCATACGGATGTTTCTGGAACAGTTTAAGCACGAAGTGCTGGGAGAGGTCGGTGACGGCACCAAAGTGATAGAAGCTTTCCAGAGACTGCGTCCGGAAGTGGTGCTGCTGGACCTTGTAATGCCGGGAGTGACCGGCGTCGACGTGCTGCAACAGCTCAAAACGCTCGATCCCGCGGCCAAGATCGTAGTAATAACAGCCGTAGAGCAGGACGAAACGGATAAGATAGTCATGCAGCGCGGCGCGGCGGCCATACTGCGCAAGCCGTTCGACAGTCAGGAGCTGAAGGACGTCATGGACCGTCTTGCGTGATCCGGGAAAATTTATGGATTTAAAAGAAAACGGAGTACTGGGGCGGCTGGCGACCCTGAGCCTTGAAAGGTGCCTGGTAAAGCTTTCGAAGGTTTCCGCCGGCACCTGGCAGTTAGTGGATACCGAATGCTCGACCGGAACGCTGGCTGACGCCATCCTCCAGTACGATTTCAAGAACCGGTCCGCAGCCGGGGTTTCCATCGAAGTTAAAGGGGCATTTTCTTTCGCCACGCTGATGCTTTTTGACCCGGAGGAGATGGACTGCATTTCCAAGTGTTTCCTCGGGTACTCCTTCCCTAGGACCAAGAGCGTATCGCAGTCCGACGAGATGATGCTGCTGGAGCTCGGCAACATAATACTCAACGCGCTGACCAATTCCGTGATGAACGCGCTCGGCACGGGCTTTATTCCCTCGGTGCCGCGTTACGTGGCTGGCGACAGCCGCGGTATCGAGGAGGGGCTGGGCGGCGTGATGGACCTGAAGCGGGATTTCAGGACGGTGCAGGTCACGCTGGCCATGCGCAGCGGCGAAAACGTAAGCAGATGCAAGGTATTCGCTTTTCTTCCCGAGGAACTGGCGCGGGAACTGGCAGGGATGGTTTCCTAGCCGCGGCCTGTGAACCACCCAATGCCTAAAACCGAACTTATCGCGGCCCTGGACACGGACAGTCTTAAAGCTACCGAGGCGCTGCTGGAAAAACTGAAAGGCTCGGTAAAATATTTCAAGGTCGGCTCGGTGCTTTTTACGGCCGTCGGCCCCGCGGCCGTGGACCTGGTGCACAAGCACGGCGGCAAAGTTTTTCTGGACCTTAAGTTCCACGATATTCCCAACACTGTGAAGCATTCCGTGATGAGCGCCGCTAAAATGGGCGTCTACTCGGTCTCGCTGCATCTCACGGCCGGAGGCGAGGCGCTGAAAGCCTGCGCCGAGCTGGAAAAACGTCCCAGGCTCTGGGGCATTACGGTACTTACCAGTTTCAACGAATACGGTCTTTTCCGCGTGGGTTTCCGCGGCGGCATAGACAAGACGGTGAAGCTGCTGGCAGCGCAGGCCCTGGAGAACGGCGCCGACGGCGTGGTGTGTTCCCCCCGCGAACTGGTGCGCGTTAAGAACGTCAGCGGCCGCCTGAAGCTTATAACACCGGGCATAAGGCCCGTGGCCCGCGGCGACGACCAGAAGCGCTCCCTCACCCCCGGCGAAGCGGCCGGGGCCGGCGCGGATTTTATAGTGGTGGGCCGCCCCATCACCGCCGCCGACGATCCCGCGGCGGCCGCCGCGGCCATACTCGGCGAGCTTAAATGACGGAAAAAGAAATAAAAGAATATCTCTCGTCTTCCGGCGCTTTACTGAGCGGCAATTTCCTGCTTTCTTCCGGCCTGCACAGCCCCGACTACGTGCAGTGCGCGCTGGCGCTGAAGAACCCTTTCTGGGCCGGCGAGCTGGGCACGGCCCTGGCCGCCCTGTGGAACGGCGCCGAGCCCGAAGTGGTGGTGTCACCCGCGATGGGCGGCCTGATAATAGGCCACGAAACGGCCCGCGCGCTGGGCGTGGATTTTATCTTCACCGAAAGGGAAAACAACGAGATGACGCTGCGCCGGGGCTTTTCCCTGGCGAAAGGCTCCCGCGTCGTCATAGTAGAGGATGTTTTTACTACTGGCAAATCCACCCTTGAGACAGCGGCCCTGGTGACGGCCCGCGGCGGCGAAGTTATAGGCGCCCTGTCCATGATAAACCGCATGGGCGGCCGCGCGCTGCCTTTCCCGCAGGAAAGCCTGGTAAAAATGGACCTGACCACCTACCCGGCGGTACCACAAATATCTTAATCCGCGGCGCGGGATCCCCCCCCCCCCCCCCCCCCGGCGTTAAATAACGAACATCAGTCTGTCGAAGAACAGCAGCGCGCCGAAAACTATCAGCACCAGCCCCGCCGCCATTTCCACCCAGCGCATCGAACTCCTGAACCTCGCGATAAATGAGAAGAACCGGGCCGTCAGCGCGGCCGCCAGCAGCAGCGGCACGGCCAGCCCGGCCGAATAAGCCAGCAGCAGCAGCACGCCTCTCCAGGCCGTGCCGGCCGCGGCGGCCAGGCCCAGTATGAAAGCGAGGATGGGCCCGATACAGGGCGACCAGCCCAGCGCGAAAGCGAACCCCATCAGCAAAGCGCCCGCCGGCCCGCGCGTTATAGCGCGCATGGAGAACCGCTTTTCATAGTTCAGGAAAGTGAAGTTCAGCACCGTCATATGCGCGCCCAGCAGCACCATGATGGCGCCGAACAGCTTGAGCAGCAGGTCCTTGTGCCCGGCCATCACCCCCCCCAGCGCCGAAGCCGCCGCGCCCATCGCGCAAAAGGCCAGCGTGAAGCCGGCCACGAAGATGGCCGCCCGCCCCAC
>JAPLKJ010000140.1 GCA_026388125.1 Elusimicrobiota bacterium | reverse complement strand
CCCCCCGCCGGCCGCCGTTAAAGCTTTACTGGTGCCGCCTTTGCCCAGCGGCAGGATGCCCGTGGTAGCTGCCCCGGCCAGGTCAGCCGCCGGATGCACGTGGTCGCGCCGCGCCGCTACGCCGGCCGCGCCCGCGGCCGCCGTGCCCAGCGCCTCGGGCGCCGCCGCGTCGAAGGCCAGCAGCGTGGCGTCCGTGCGCACGAAAGTGTTGGCCGTCCCGGCCGCGTTCACCGCAGCGAGCGTCAGCGCCGGCGTGCCGCCTATCGCGCCGCCGATATCCTCGGCCTTCAGCGGCGAGGACACGAACCGCGTCCCGTCGCCGCGCAGGTAATTGCCGGTCACCGCGGTGTTGTTTATCCGCACGCCCGAGCCGGCCTCTATATTGATATCGCCCGCCACCTGCAGTTTCTGCAGCGGCAAGCCCGTGCCGATACCCACGTTGCCGGTACCGGCCGGCATGATGGCTATGTGTTCATCCGTAGCAGACGTGATATCGCTGGCGACGCCGCTGAAGTTCAGCGCGCCGGTCATCGTATCGCCGGCCTTCAGCACGTTCAGGCTGGCCGCCCCGGTCAGCGCAGCGGTAATAGTTCCCGCAGCGAAATTGCCGCTGGCGTCGCGCGCCACTATGGCGGAGGCCGTGGTGGCGCTGGCGGCCGTGGTGGCCGAGTTGGACACTTTACCCGCGGTGGCTATGGTATCCAGTTTGGTATCGGCTATGGCCGCCGAAGCGGAGATCTCGGCGTTGGTGATGCCGGAGAGCCGCGCCAGCGGCAGGATGCCGGCGTTCAGATCGGCCGCGCTGCGGATTTCCAGGTCGGCCAGCGAGGAGCCCGCTTTCAGCACGCCCGACCAGGGCAGGCCGGTCACATAAGTAGCAGTCAGTGTGGGAGCATTGGTCCACTGGGGCGCGCCGTTGTTGCCGTACAGCACCACGTTCGAGCCCGGCGCGCCCACGAAAGCCGTGGCCCCGGCGGCGCTCTGGTACACCACCTGGTTGGCCGCGCCGCCGTTAAGGTTGCTGGCCCTGGTGGCGGTGGCCGCGTTGCCGCTGATGCCGATGGCCCAGGGGCCGGCCTCTTCGCGCACCAGTTTCTTCCAGGGCGAATAGGCGCCGTCGTTGTTGCCCGTGCCGCCCTGGTAGGTGCGGGTCCAGACGTTCTCGTCGTAGTAGCTGGCCGCTATCTGGAAGCCGTGGTCGTCCGAAGCGCTCTGGTGGCGGGAATTTATCAGGTTGTACCAGGTCCCCGCGGTAGGATAATTCGTGCCGCCGTTGGCTTCGTAGAAGCCGCTGGGCATGGATTTATTGGCGCTGGCCATGGTACCGGTGAGCAGCGTAGCCTGCATCCAGAGGGGCTTGCTGGTGACAGAGGTCCAGGGCACGGAACCCGCGCTGCCGCTCACGTCGCCGGTGACGTTGCCTATCAGCGCGGCCGTTATGGTGCCGGCGGTGAAATTACCGGCGCCGTCGCGCGCCACGATGGCGCTGGCCGTGTTGATGCTGGCGGCCGTGGTAGCCGAGTTGGAGACCTTGCCCGCCGCGGCGATAGTGGCCAGTTTGCTGTCCACGATGCCCGCCGCGGCCGCTATCTCGGCATTGGTGATGCCGGAGAGCCGCGCCAGCGGCAGCGTGCCGCTGGTCAGGTCGGCCGCGCTGCGGGTGGCCAGATCGGCCAGCGAGGAGACGGTCTTCAGCACGTTGGCCCAGGGAATGGCGGTCACGTTAGTGCCGGCAAAGGCGGGAGTATTTGTCCACGGGGGCGCGCCGTTGTCGCCGTACAGCACCATTTTGGCGCCGGGCGCGGGCAGGAAAGCCGTGTTGTTGGCCGCGGCCTGGTACGGGATCTGGTTGGCGATGCCGCCGTTCAGGCCGTCGGCCGTGCCGGCGTTGCCGGTTATGCTGACGCCGTAGGTGCCGGCCGTAACGGCGCCCGGGTACACCGCGTTGACGGCGATAGAGGACGCAACTACGTTCGGGCCCAGATTGCCGGCGGCTATAGCCGCCGCAGGAATGACGGTTATATTAGCGCCGCTTATGGTAGGCGCGTTGGTCCAGGTAGGCGCGAAGCCGGCGCCGTTGCCCTGCAGCAGGTAGTTGGCCGAACCGGCGGGCAGCATGGCGCTGGTATTGGTGGCCGCCTGGTAAACGATGTTCCCTGCCGCGCCGCCGGCCATGTTGCTGGCCATAGAGGAGGTGGTGGCAGTTGTAGCATTGCCCGCCAGGGCCGCGGTTATGGTGCCGGCGGTGAAACTACCGTTGATATCGCGCGCCACTATGGCGCTGGCCGTGTTGAGATTGGTGGCCGTGGTAGCCGAGTTGGCCACTTTGCCCGCCGCGGCGATGGTGGCCAGTTTCGTGTCCACTATGGCCGCCGCCGCCGAGATCTCGGCGTTGGTGATGCCG
>JAPLKJ010000256.1 GCA_026388125.1 Elusimicrobiota bacterium | reverse complement strand
AGCACGTGTTTGCGCGACGAAAAGTGTTTTTATATGAAAAAAACGTAACTGAACGATAAAAATATCAGCGGAGCAAAAAATAAAATCTTGTTTTGCGCCCCCGAAAATTAAAACAAGGGGTTTTTCAGCGGAATCAGTTATTGTGTAGCGTCCCCAGGTTTCTTTTATAGGGGGTCTAAAGGCCCATGACATGTCAAGGGGGGTCACGTATCATATATGAATACGCGGAGATAAAGATATGATAAAGAGAACGGTTCCGATAGTTTTTCTGATAATCGTTATGGCGGGGGCCTTTACGGGCTTCGGCCGTTTTATGCAGGCGCCCTCCGCCGTGCCCGCTGACCTGCGCGACGCGCCCAACTCAAGCGCATATGCCTCCCTGGCGGCCGAGTACAGCGGCTCCGCGCCGGTTCCCGTGCCGACGGCGAGCGAAGCCAAGAGCATGGACCCCGCCCCGGTTGCCGGCAACGGCAACTGGACCGGCTGGCTGCAGGGGCGCAGCGACTTCGACTATCTTCCCGGAACGCAGAACGTGGATACCGGCACGCAGGGCTTTAAGGTGTATTACAGGTGCTCTAAATTCGCCCAGGTCGGTTCCCGGTTCGCCATGAACATGCAGTTCAGCAACGATAAGGGCGGTGACCTGGGCATAGTCACCTGGACTACCGGGCCCAAGGCCGGGCGGACCATCACCGTCCAGTTCGAGGGCAACGCCTCCTTGTTCGCCCGGAACGGCGCCCCTTTTACTTCGAAGGATCCCGTGAGCGTGCTCAACAGTATCAATAACTTCAACGGCATGTGCGCCGAAGCTTACAAGACTGTCGAGGCCCAGCGCCCCGTGATCGCCAAATTTCTGCTGCGCAAGGATATAAAGTCGCTGCAGCGCATGTATAAAGTGGTAAAGTTCGTCCCCGGGCCCATAGGGCTGTTCGGCGAGTCCATGGAGATAGCTCTGGACGTGGGCACGGGCAACAACGCTTTTGCCGGCATAGGCGCGGGCTGCCTGGTGGCCGGCATATTGGTGGAGAAGGCCACCCATAACGTGATCAAAGAAGAATGGATACGGTACATGCTGGAGAAAAAATGCGCCATGTACGCTACCGCCGGCACCACCGCCTACGAGTACGGCGAAGAGCAGCGTGAGAAAAAAGAAGAGCCTGTGGTGCGCCTGTCCGGGCTGTACCAGGCCAATAAGACCAGCACTCACTGGTTCGTGGCCCAGGAGAACGGGAAGTGGGTCACTAAAAGCGAACCCAGCGGCGTGGCGCTTAAGCTGGCCTACGTGGAAGAGGAAGAGGCTATCAAGAACGTTTTCTTCGAAAGACACCGCTGAGCCCGCGGATGGTGTTAAAAAGCCGCCGGGGAAGCCCGGCGGTTTTGTTTTAGCTTTACACCGCGCGGCAGCCGATATAGTTCCATTTGCTAGAATAACTGCGATAGGCCGCGGGGCGCGGTCAGTATTATGAGACGATCCTCCTTTATAAAATGCGCGTTGGTGTTCTTCGCGGCGCTGCTCGTGCCGCTTTCTTCCGTTTACTGCGAAGAGAAACCGGTCTCCCCGGCGGCAGCGAAACCACTGCGCGTATTGTTCATCGGCAACAGTTTAACCTATATGAACGACCTGCCCGGGGTTACCGCGCGGCTGGCGAAGTCCCGCAATTTCACCATGGAGTACGCTACTTATACCCCGAACGGCTATTCTTTAGCCAAACATGCCGCCTCCCCGAAAGCGCAGCGGAAAATAGCGGAGGGGGGCTGGGACCTCGTAGTGCTTCAGGCGCAGAGCCAGGTCCCCGAAGCGCCGCCGGCCGCAGCGCAGTTCTACCAGGACGCGCAAAAGCTCAGCCAGGCCGCCAGGAAAGCCAATCCCGGCGTTAAAGTGGCTTTTTACGAAACTATGGCCAGGAAGAACGGCGCCGCGCAGAAGGGGCGCTCCGCCCCCGCGGCGGATAGTTACGAGGGCATGCAGAAAAAAGTGAACGAAGCCTATTCTAAAATGGCCTTGGAGAACCAGGGCCTCCTTATCCCCGTCGGCGAGGTGTGGCAGAAGCTCCGCGCGCAGCGCCCGGCGCTGAACCTGTACCTGGACGAGGTGCATCCAAGCCTTACTGGAACGTACCTGGCCGCCTGTGTTTTCTACGCGGTTATTTTTGAGGACAGCCCCGTGGGCCTGCCCTACCCGCCGGAAATAAAAGCTGACATCGCTTCTGCCATTCAGACACTGGCCAATGAGGCCAGACCGGCCGGGGACGCTGCGCGATAACCCGATAACTAAAACAGGGAAGATCAGAAGCGCTGTTCATGGTGCGGAGAACTTATGAAGTTCGGGAGCCAAATGGAAATAGGGTTTATAGAGCCGTCGGAGGCGGATGTGGTCCGTATTTACGAGGATTACCGGATGTGCAACGAGCCGGATTCCCCTGTAATTCCTTTCGCTTCGCTGGCCGAAGAACGGCGCTTGAAAATAGCAGCGCGGCTGAAGGTTATTGAAAGGATAGTGCTGCTGGATAAAGAAAAGGCCGGGTTTATTACTATAGTGGATGAGGAGGCCGGTTTTAATTTCGGCTTCGGGCTGTTTAAAGAGTTCCGCGGGCGGGGTTTAATGGCCCGGATCATACGCGCCGCGGGGGTATACCTCAAGGTGCATTGCCAGGGGAAGCCGGTCACTGCGGCAACGCGCAAAGAGAATACTGCGGCTATCAGAAGTCTGCTGGCGGGAGGGTTCGTGCAGATCGGCTATGAGACAAAGCCTCCGTGCGGCACTTATGCCGGGCCGGTAGAGTATGTTACGTTCAAGTGGAATAGGGACGTATTTGACTAATTGATAATTTCGCAGCAGTCCTTCTGACCGCCGGGGAAACCCGGCGGTTTTGTTTTGGTAGAATCTAGGTATGCAACCTGATCAGCCGCTTTATGAGGAGCTGGTACGCCGCGGGTCGCGCGGGCGCTGGTTCTGGCGTATCGGCAGCTGGTTTTGCCTGGCGGGGCTGCTGGGCATAGCCCTCGTCCTGACGCTGTGGCCTCTCGTGCTCTATTTCCGGATCAACTATACAGGCATCGATTACGCGTTCGCCCTGCTGGCGCTGGCGGCGCTGTATACGCTGGGGAGCTTCCTTAAAAAAATATCCTATAAGATAGCCTTTGGCGAGGGGATAGATATCACACAATATTTCGAGAAGCCCGCGGACGATAAGCGCTGACCTTCGCCGCGCGGCGGCGTTAAGGACGCCGGCCCTCGCTACAGGGTGTTCTGCCAGGGGCCGGCGTTGGTAACGTGCCGGAAGCCCAGTCCTTTAAATATTCCTACGGCCATGCCGCTGCGCGCACCTGAGGCGCAGCAGAGGACCACCGGCTTGGTTTTATCCAGGGTTCCCGCTCCCTTCGGCAGCGTTCCCATGGGGATGTTGACGCTGCCGGGCCTGTTGCCCGCAGCGAATTCCGCGGGCGTGCGCACATCCACGAACAGCGCTCCCTCCGCCGCCAGGCCGGGCAGCGTTCGCCGGACTGAACGGAAACGTGAATAGCGGAAAAGGAGATAGGCGGCTACCCCTGCCGGCACTAGATACTGCTGCAGGGTTTCAGGGTTGATGCTCATTGATCCTCGCGTGGTATAAATTTCATCTTCTTGATTTAGATGCGGCCGGGCGCTGAAAGTTTCAGTTTCCGGCGGTTTTGTTTGCGGAGGTTATTGCTGCAGGGCAAGTTCCGGGGTTACCGGCGTATCGAGCAGGCGGGCGGTGCTCCGGCCTTTATAGAAAAGCCAGCCCAGCCAGGCGCCCTTGGCGAAGGTGGACAGGCTGATGGCCCACCAGATGCCGGCGGCGCCCAGCCCGCAGGTGACGGCCAGCAGCCAGGCCGCCGGCCAGCGCGCCACGGTGAGCGGCACGGCTATCAGCATGTAATCGCGGGTATGCCCCAGGCCGTTGAAGGCCCCCTGGAAGAGCAGCTCCCAGCCCAGGAATATCTCGAAATAGCCTATGATGCGCAGGTAGCGGGCGGCGTTGGCTATCACGTCGGGGTCGGAGGTGAGCGGCCGCACCAGCCAGCCGGGGATGAAGATGAAGGCCAGGGCTACGGGCACCAAAAGGCCGGTGATGAGCACGCAGCCGCGGCCGGCTATCGCTCGCACGCGGCGCGTATCGCCCCGGCCGAAGGCCTGCCCGATCAGGGTAGCCATGGCGGTAGAGAAGCCCATGGCCAGGTAATAGGGGACGCCTTCCAGGCGGAAGCAGACGCTCAGGCCGGCCAGCGGGGCCTCGCCGAAGCGCGTGATTATTACCGTAAGCGCCGGATAGATAAGGGACCAGACCAGGTTCACAGAGGCGGACGGCACGCCTATGCGCAGTATGCGCCGCGCGTTGGTGAAGGCGGGGAGCCGCGCCACTTCGCCCAGCGGCGGCAGAAAACCGCGCCTGCGCAGATAGACTACCTGCAGCGCCAGCGCGCCGGCGGTGGAGATCACGGTGGCGGCGGCCGCGCCCGTAACGCCGAAAGGCCGCCCGGTGAAATAACCGAGTATCAGCACCGGGTCCAGCACCATATTGAGGGCCACGGACGCCGACATTATCAGCACGTTGGTGCGGACGTCGCCGTAGGCGTTGAAAATATTGCCGGCCAGGTTGCAGAGGTAGAAAAGCGGCAGCGCGCACACGTAGATGGTGAGGTACTGCCGCGCGTACGCCGCCGTTGCCGGCTGCAGCCCCATGAGCCGGAAAATGGCGCCGATAAAAGGCAGCAGCAGCGCGATTATCAGCAGGCTGGCGCCCAGGCTCAGCCAGGCGGCCTCCACGGCCGTGCGCCGCGCTTCTTCGGTGCGGCCGGCGCCGAAGAGCTGCGCTATAAGCGTGTTCGCGCCTACGGTGGTGGCGTTCATGGCCGCGTAGACCGCCCACGTAAGGAAGGCGGCCGAGGCCACGCCGGCTATGGCGGACGTCCCCAGCTTGCCAACCCAGAAGATGTTAATTACGTCGAAAAGGATGAAGGCCAGAAAGCCCAGGAAGGCCGGAAAAGCAATGCTGTATATCTCGCGGTCCAGCGGGTCTTTAAGCCAGCGCTTCATGGTTACTAGTTTACCTTTTTGGGGAGAGGGGACGTATTTGACTTTTTGACTATTTATCCGCCGCCGTGCCAGGAATTGTTAATAATAAGTCAAAAAGTCAAAAGCGTCCCCTACAAAAAAAGCGCCCCGGCGACTTTGCCGGGGCGCTCTGTTGTACTGCTGTTGCGGTTATTTCTTGACGGGCGCCGCGGGGGCCGCGGCTTTGGCTACTGAGGCTACCTTTAGGGCCGCCAGGGGGTATTTGGGCGGGTTGGGGGGCAGCAGTTCGCCGGTCACGGTTACGGTCTTGCCGTTGAGCTTCTCGAGTGGCTTGAAGGCTTTCTTGTCGGCGCCGGGAAGGAGCTTGATGGTCTCTTTGTCGATCTTGAGAAGGATCGTGTCGTACTTCTCTTTCTTCGCCGGGTCGGCCTTTATTATCTCTATAACGCCAGTTTTCGTCACAACTTCGTTCTTCGCTTTCGCTTTATCCTGCGCCCGCGCGCCGATAACCCCGGCGCCGGCCAGGATGGCGAGGGCGAGGCAGCTGGCAAGTATTCTGTTTTTCATTAGTAGTACTCCTTTGATATTTTTATTAAAAGCTCAATCAGAATCATACTTCTTTCCCCGCCGCCGGCTCAACCCGGCAACCTTAGCCGCAAGGCTGATTCCCATTTGCTAGAATAGTTTTGTCAGGGGCTTATGTGTCTAGCATGTGTCCCCTGCGCTCTAACGCTTTCATGTTAAATAAAACTGATCTTCCGGATATCCGGACCGACCACCGTGAGTACTGCTATACCTGCCGCAGGGCGAAAAAAACCTGCTTATGCGGCAGCATAAGACCATTTGCTACGCGGATGCGTTTCGTGATACTGATGCATAGCAAGGAAGCCAGAAAACAAAAAACAGGGACGGCCCGGCTTGCAAAATTATGTTTAACGAACGCGGAGCTTTTGGTAGGCACTGATTTTACCCACAATGAGCGGGTTAATTCTCTTCTCCAGGACCCCTCCTATAACCCCTTTGTGCTGTATCCCGGGCCTAAAGCCGTGAACTTCAAAACTCCGGGGAATGCTTTCGCCACAGAAGGAAAAACTCTTCTGATCTTTGTCATAGACGGCACCTGGAACTGCGCCCAGAGCCTTTTGTTCAGAAGCAAGAATATCAGCGCCCTGCCCCGCCTTTCTTTTTCCAGCAGCTACGTTTCCCAGTTCGCGATCAAAAAGCAGCCCATGCAGCATTGTGTCTCTACCATCGAGGCCATCTATTATTTATGCAAAGAGGCCGAGGAAGCCGGCTATGAAAATCTTAACGCGCAAAATGAAAACCTGATGGTCGTTTTCAAGAAACTGGTGGACACCCATTTGCCGTATCAGAACGGCAAAGGCAGAAGAAGGGAAGAAAATAAGAGGAAGAAAACTTAATTATTATTTAAAACAGGTTCTTCATGGCCGCCGGGTAAGCCCGGCGGTTCTGTTTTAATTGTCCGCCCCGGCGGCCAGCTGGCCGCAGGCGGCGGCAATGTCCGCGCCTTTTTCCTGCCGCAGGTAGGCGCGCACGCCGGCGGCTATAAGTTCCTGCTGGAACTCCTTTATGCGCGGCGTTACAGGGCCGGGGCCGCCCGGCGGGTTGTAGGGGATCAGGTTGAGGCGGCAGGGGATGCCTTCTATAAGTTTCGCCAGCAGCGCGGAGTCGCACGGCCGGTCGTTCACGCCGGGGAGCAGGATGTACTCCAGCATAACGTGCGCCTGCCGCGCGCGGCAGTATTCCCTTACGGCGGCCAGCACGCGGTTGAGCGGGTAAGTATTCTCCATCGGCGCCAGGCGCGCGCGCAGTCCGGGGTCTGCCGCCACCAGCGATACTGCCAGCCTTACCCGCAGGTCAGAAGTTGTTAGCTCCTCTATTACCGGTATCACGCCCACCGTCGATACTGTCATCTTCACCTGCTGAAAATGGCGGCCGCGGCTGTCGGAAAGAATCTTTATCGCTTTCTTTACGTTCTCCCAGTTCAGGAAAGGTTCGCCCATGCCCATGAATACAAGGCTCTTCAGGTCCACCGCCTCGCGCAGGCAGGCCTCGAACTGGGCTATTATCTCAGCCGGCGTCAGCGAGCGTTTAAATCCGAGGGCGCCGGTGGCGCAGAAAGTGCAGCCGCAGGCGCAGCCGGCCTGCGAGGAAAGGCAGGCGGTCTGCTGGTCTTTGCCCGGCAGCACCACGCATTCGGCCAGGGCGTTGCCGGGGAACCGGAAGAGCAGTTTCCTGGTGCTGTCGGCTGCAACCAGCTTGCGCTCCGGGAGCGGCAGGGGCTGCAGCGTGAAGGCACTGCCCAGCGCCCGGCAGACGCGCGCCGGTACGCCCGGCAGCTGCGCAAGGTCGGCGGCGCCGCGGCGGTGCACGGCCATAAACACCGCGCCCGCGTTGCCGGGCTTCTCGCCCAGGCCAGTCAGCGCTGTTTCAATATCGGCGCGGGTTAAACCCCGCAGGTCAGGTTGCATATAGTTATTCAACAGCGCAGGTGCGGACACTATTTCACCCCGGCCGCTTCCGCGGCCAGGAGGCCTTCGGAGCAGACGCCGTAGATCAGCCGGGTGGTGATCCTGTTCGAGCAGTAGAACACGTAGCCGCCGTGCAGTTCGCGGTGTTCCGCCGGGCGGCTGCCCGGCTCGGCCAATTGTCCGCATTTCTCGCCGTAAGCGTCGGCAAGTTTTTTGAGCTCCGGCGGCACCTGCCCGCTTTCGTGCTGCTCGTCGAAGGCGCTCGGGTAAAGGGCGTAGGTGAAAACCAGCCCGGAAAAATTAGCGTGCGTTCCCTCCACCGTCTCCAGCATATCGGCCAGCCTGAAGGACATTACCCGGCGGTATACTGCGCCATTAAAGGTATAGAGGTCGTCGGTGGCGTAGCTGGTAGTATATTTTCTAATGGTCCCGCCCCGGAGCGGCCCCGCGGTTATAGGCTCTATCCAGCCGGGCTTCATGCCCTTGTAGCGTGTGGTGATCCCTTCCATGCTTCTGCCCAGCGGCATCATTGCCGGGGCGGGGGCGGCGGCCGGGGGCTGCGCTGCCGGCGTACCGCGGGCGGCGCCGCCCGCGGCCGGGGAAGCCGGAACGCGGCCTGACCTATGCCACTGGGGAATTAATGCCAGGCAAAGACCCGCGGCCAGCAGCGCCGCCAGCAAAACAGGAGAGAAGGACTTTTCAGTCCCCTTTGGCGCGGCCCCGGGATCCGGAGAGAGCTGTTCCTTCATACGTGGGGAATGGTGAAAAGGCGTCAGGAGCTTTTTGCTTTACGGCTTCAGCGGCAGGGCCAGGGTTACCCTGGCGCCGCCGCCGGCGGTGTTCTGCGCCGTTACGGTGCCGCCCTGCTGCTCCAGGAACTTGCGCGCGATGGTAAGGCCAAGCCCTATGCCCCGCGGCTTTGTGGTGAAGAAGGGCTCGAACACTTTCTCGCCGTCGCCGTCGGGCAGCCCCGGGCCGCTGTCGGTGATGCTCAGCATCGCCCGCGCGGCGTCGTGAGAGGCCTCGATGGTGACCGTGCCGCCTTCCGGCATAGCCTGCACCGAATTGTCAAGCACGCAGCGCAGCGCGTAGGACACGGCTTCCATGTCCGCGTTCACGCAGGGGTCGGCGGGGTCGGGGACGGCCTTTACCGTGACGGAAGGCGGGAACTGGTAAGCCCCCGTCAGGTCCTTGATTGCGGAGTTCACGGCGGCCGGCGCGCAGTTCAATTCCTTTACGCGGGAGAAAGCGAGCATCGCCTCGATGATGTTGTTGCTGTTCCTTACCTCTCCCTCGATGATCCCTATATGCTTCGCTATCTTCGGGTCCACGGCCGCCCCGCCGGCGCCCAATTTGGTTTTGATGTAATAAATTGAATTGGAGATGATAGCCAGAGGATTGCGTATTTCGTGGCCGGCCACGCTGCACATCCTCTTCAGAAGGTCCGGTTTTTCCGTTTTTTGATCCGTGTTATTCATAAACACCTCAGGCTTATCCGCGCGCCATGATAAAAGTTTAGCAAAAAGCGGGCCTGTAGGCGGAAGCCCGGCGGTTTGTTTTGTAGAATGGAGGTGTGAAAAGATGCTTTCCCGGATGTGATATATGAACGAACGATCGTGCGGATGCGGGGAGCCCTGCTGCGGCAAGCCAGCGCAGGGCGGCGACAGCATAGCCTGTCCGCTTTGCGGGCAGCCGGGCGAGATAGTGCATGGAACTACGGTGCGGAGGCTGCTTAAGCCCGGCATCGCCGTAACGCGGGACAGATACCTGATATGCAGAACGCCCGCCTGCGCCGCGGTCTATTTTCACCCGAAGGGCGGCGTGTTCAAACAGGAGGACGTTCTTGTGCCTGTTTATTTCAAGACCGGGGCGGAGCCCGTGTACGCCTGTTACTGCGCGCAGGTTACTAAAGCCCAGGTAGTGGCCGCCGTCAAGAAGACCGGGGCCACGCGCTGGGCCACTGTGATCAAGGCGATAACCGGCGCGGTGCCGAAATGCCGCTGCGAAGAAACCAACCCGCTGGGCAAGTGCTGCTCCGGGAACGCTTACGCCGCGGCCATAGCCGGATCCTCCGCCAAGCCCGTGCCCGCTGTTAAGTCACGCGACCCCCTGCACGGCCTTACGCTGGAAACCATCCTTAACCATATGCTCAGGCTGCACGGCTGGGAAGGGCTGTTCAACCGCATTCCCATCCGCTGTTTCCAGTACGACCCCGGCATTAAGTCCAGCCTGGTCTTCCTGCGGTCGAATCCCTGGGCGCGCGAGAAGCTGGAGAACTGGTATGTCTGCGAGGTTCCGAAGCCGAAAAAGACCTTATGAATTACGACGACATAAAAAATAAAGTCGATAGAATGAGTTTAGGCATGGCCGTCCCCGCCAACCTCCGGGAATTGATCGAGAACGGCACCATAACGGTGATCGCGAAATCTTTCTATGTCGGGAACATGCAGAAGCTTCCTAAGAGCGTGTCGGCGCTGATCGCCTCCGCCTCCCCCACGGAGAACGGCATGCGTATAACCTTTCATAAGAAAAGCCGGGCTTTCCCGGTCTAGCGCTGTATTTTCGCGCGGATGGCCTGCAGGGCGGTAGTTAAGGCCTCCTGGGGATCTGCCAGTTCTAGGAACCGCCTGGGGAGCCAGGCGGTTTTGTTTTGAGAGGGGAGAGCCGCTGCTATTGAGCCGATATCAGAGGCGCGGTGGAAATGGTCAGGTCGAGCGGCGTTTCGTCCAGCCGCATCTCCACCTCGTCGGGCAGGTAGCCCGAGGCGCGCATGCGCGCCAGGATGTTGTCGCGCCGCCGGATCAGCCCGCTGCTGGTGCTGTTCACCTTCCACCTTGCGGGGCTGGGCATTATGGAGGCCAGCGCTACCGCCTCCTCCGGGTTTATCCCGGCCGCGGGTTTTCCGAAATACGCCCGGCTGGCCGCCTCCGCGCCGAAGATCCCCTTGCCCCATTCCGCTACGTTAAGATAAAGCTCGAGGATGCGCCGTTTGCCGAGATGTTTCTCCAGCCTCCGGGCGATGATCATTTCTTTTATCTTGCGCAAAGGGTTCTTCGACGGGGAAAGGTAAAGGTTACGGGCGAGCTGCTGGGTTATGGTGCTGCCGCCGTAGGCGAACCGCCTTTCCCGGATATTAGTTTCCACTGCTATCCGGAACTGGGCCCAGTCTACGCCGTTGTGGCGATAGAACGTGTCGTCTTCGGCGATAACCACGGCATGCTGAAGGTGCTCCGATATCCCGCCCATGCCCACCCAGTACATCTGCTTGATGAATTTTTTCCCTGCCTTGCGCGCCTGTTTCGCCCGAAGCAGCGTATACGCGGTTTCCTTCGGGTTCTGCCGCGCGTAGAACCGCACGTCCGGCAGCCAGAGCACGTAGGCGAGCGAGCACAGGACGGCTGAACTGACGAGGGCGATCAAAATATTCCTGAGCGTAGTGGGCATAAGCGGTCGTTGGGCTTTTCCTATAGTACAAAAAGTGACCGGTCCGTTGCAGGAACCATTTGCTAAAATATCCGGGATGGACGGGGGGCGCTGTTACTGAATCAGGTAATGGATAAATGACCTTTAAAAAAGCTTCACTGCCGACCGGCATCGTTCTTTTCATGCTGTGCCAGGCGGCGGTTTCAGCCGCCACGCTGAAATCGGCGGACAACGGTTTTTTGCTGAACGTTCCCGGCAAGTGGCAGGCCGCGGCGGCTGCCGATCCCGGCAGCGTCCTGCAGGTAAAAAAAGGGCGGGCCGAGATAAAGATCCGTGCCCTTTCCGCGTTCTCAACGGAAAAGGCCCTGAAAGCGAAACTGCAAGCCTCCCAGAAAAAACTTAGAAAGGGCGGGGTTGCGGTGCCCAATAAGATATTCACCGTCTCTACCGAAGACGGCGGAGAAATTATCTTCCTCCAGTTCGTTTCGAAAGGCAAGCGATATCGCTCGGGCTATTTTAATCTGGCCGGGCGGTCCTACGGCTTTTTGGTGACCAACCTTTCCAACTCCGAATTCGAGGGGATATACAATTCCCTGGTGCCGCTGCAGGGCAAAGAGAAACCTTCCGCGGAAGCCCGGAAGGAGCCGGCCGCGCCTGTTTCCGCGCCCGCGCCCGCGGCGGCGGCGCTGCCCGCGCCTCCGGCGAACATGCCGCCCGCGGTCTCCACGGCTACGCTGGGCGCGCCGCCCGCCGGCGCTGCCTTCGCCGCCGGGGGGGCCCGGCCGAAGTCCCCGGACCTGCCGCCGCTGCCGAAGCGGGACGTAGGCGGAGCGCTCTGGCTTTTTCTGATAGCGGCAGCGCTGTCGGCGGCCGCCCTTGGGTACCGGGCGCTTGCCCGCAAGGCCCCGGAGGGCCCTGAGGCAAAACCCGTCCCGGGTTCCCTGTTCCCTTTCCGCGTTGAAAGGCGGTATTTCTCTTTTCCCATAGTCTTCGACGTCAAGGACGCGGCCGGGCAGCAGTATAAAGCGGTCTCCTACCGGGTGCCGGCCTTGCTGCTGGGAACCGGCGTTGTGTTGTATTTCCTGCTAAAGGCGCTGGTCCAGCTGCTGATCTTCGCGGGCGTAGACCTGGGCAGTATCCCTCCGATAGTAGTGGCGCTGATCCTCCGCCTGCTTTCGCTGGCGAACATCATGATGGTAGTCGGCGTGGTGCTGGGAATGTTCTTCCGTAAAAAACTGAAGGTTTATGATCCTTCCGGCGGCCTTATCCTCGACATCTGCGAGAAACGCCTGAGCTTCGGCTCTCAATATTTCCTGATCCGCGATCCGGCCGGGAACGGGCTGGGAAAGATAAAGCGGGTAGGTTTTGTCCTGATCAAAAGGCGCTGGCAGCTGCTCGACGCCGAGGACTTTTCATCGATGTTATAGATCCCGACAGGTGGCATCCATGGCACGGTTAAAGCTCATATTGCCGGCGCTGGCCCTGCTGCTTTCGGGCTGCTCCCGGATCTTGGTCCCGGAAAAAATAGAGAACCGCATCGGCGAGCTGGTGACCAGGTCGGTGCTGGCTCAGATGCCGGCGCATACCGACCCGGCCTGGCAGCAGTATATCGAGGATATGGGCCGCAAGATAGCCGCCGTTTCTGAGCGCCCGGCTTACCATTACAGGTATTACATAGTGGAGTCCTCCACCGTGAACGCGTTCGCCGTGCCCGACGGCTCCATCTTCGTAACAACTGGGCTCCTGAAGCTGATCGGGCAGGACCAGCTGGCCCTGGCCGGCGTGCTGGCGCACGAAACGGGGCATATCGCGCGGCGGCACGGCGCCGAAACCCTGCAGTCCCAACTGGGCTACGGGCTGCTCAGCACTATCATTTTCGGCTTCGGGGATTCCGCAGCCAAGCAGGCCGGCAACATGACCAGCCAGATCATGGGGCTGGGCTACGGCAGGGAGATGGAGCTGGAGGCCGATGTCTGCGCCGTCCGGTACCTGGCCCGGCTCGGCTATCCGCCGGACAGTTCCCTGAAATTCCTGAGGAGCATCCTGCCCCTGGAGGGTGACCAGCACGATATCACCATCGAGAAGTACCTCCGGTCGCACCCGCCTACCACGGAGCGTATCCAGTACGTGGAAGCCTATATCCGCCGGTACCTTGTTAAACCCTGAGAGGACGCTGCACGATAACTCGATAATTTAGAACGCTCAAGTTATCGTACGGCGCAGCCAAAATTTAACTGGCATGTATAAAAAAGCCGCCGACATGATCCGGAGTATCCCCTGGCTGGCAAAGGTCACAGCAGCGCCGGGCGCAGCGATACTGCTGTTGATATTGATAGATTCGCTTAAAGACGCGGTCGGCGCGGTTCAGCTCAGGCCGTTCGTAAGGCTCCTGGCGCTTCCGCTGGGAGCCTGCCTGGTGGCTTTTCTCTATGGGCTTTACGAGGGCTGGCAAGCTTTTGAGGAATACTGCCGGAAGGCCGGCGAAAAAGGCCCGAAACTCCGCACCCTCGTTATCTGCGGCGTCAGTCTGCTGCTTTTTATTACCTGCTTTTTTGTTTACGGTCTTGGTTTCCACATAAATAATGCAATGCACTCCTGTCGTAAGGCGGGCACTCTGCCGTCTATCTCCGCCCGTGAAGAGGCGCTTGCGGCAGGCAGCCGGCAGCTTGCAAGTGTATTCGCCCTGCCGGCCAGATTCCTGGCCCACGGCATGCTGTGGAAATATACCGCCGTGGAATGCTCCAATGCCCGGAAGGACCTGGAGCGGCTGAAAGAGGGGCTTTGTCCGCGTTATCCTTTACCGGGAACAGTCTGCCGCTGCGGAGCCCGGTCTTACCCGGACCCGGCCTGCACCCGCAGGCCGTATTGCGATCGCTCTTTGCGGCCCGAATTGCTCTCATGCAATTGAATAAGAGTTACCGCTGTCCGGGAAAGGGAACGCTGCTGACGTTCCGATCTCACGGAAAACCCTTTGTTCTTATAATGGTGAAAAACAGGAGTCTTTAATGGATAACAGCCAGGCCGGCAGCAGGATCTTAAAGGCGGGAATGTACTTGGTCCCGGTCCTATTCCTGCTCTTCGCCTTCAACGTGTACAACGACGTGAAGAATTACAAGCGAAGCCGGGGCTGGCCCATAGCAAAAGGCGTGATCACGCGCTCCTGGAACGACTGCTCCAGAAACAGCAAGGGCGGCTGCAGGATCTATGTCGAATACGTTTATGACAAGTATCATGCCAGGACCGAAATAAACGACAACAGTTTTTTCGGCGTAGGCTGGGCTGGCGCCAACGCCCTTTCCCAAAAATATCCGGAAGGCCTGCCGGTAACGGTTCGCTATAATCCGGACGAGCCGCGGCGTTCCAGGCTGGACGGCCCCGAACCGAAGGATTGGCGCATGGGCGTATTTTTCCTGGCGGTGGCTGGTTGCGCCGGATGTCTGCTGATAGTTGACGGGTGTTCTGCTGCAAAGAATGAATAGGGGACGCTGCACGATAACTCGATGACTGAAAACGCTGAATAATTCTGAACCGCCGGGGAGGCCCGGCGGTTTTTTTATCGGCGGGAAAATATAGAGCAGGGGGACGAAAGGCCTACCTGGCGGCAAGGCGAAAGAAGACGGGCGCCTGGGCCCTTGGCCTTATCGCTCCGGCCGTCTCACTTGTTACAATTTCTATAGTAAAGTGCGGGGTGCGAGGTAATAATGAAAAATATTATAGGTATAGCGGGTCTTATCGCGTTCGTTTCGGCCGGGTCCTGCCTGGCGGCGGACGCCGCGGGCGGTTCGTTCGAGGCTCGCCTGAATGTTTCAAATATCGCCGGAGTAAAAGTGGCCGCTCCCGCGGCGCCCTCCCATGAGCACGCGCAGCCCGGCCCGGGCCAGCATCAGTTCCCTCCTCCCGGCCCCGGCCATCATCCCGGCGGTCCCGGCAACCAGCCCTGGCCTCAGCCGGGCATGTATCAGAAATGCCAGGACGCCCGCAATATGGAATTGCTCTCCCGCCTTGCCGGCGCCGATATTTCGGATGAGACGGGGAATTTCGTCAGCTTCATCTGCAGCTTCCGCGCGGAGCCTGTCCAGACCGTAAGATATCCCGACGGGAAGGTAGCGTTCGTCGGCCCGGAATTCGCGGATAAGGGGTCGTGGAAATATCCCAACGGGAAATACGCCTACGTGGGCGAATATTACCAGGACAGGCAGTCCTGGCGGTATCCGAACGGCAACTTCGCCTTTGTGGGGCCGAATTACCAGGACAAAGGGTCTTGGAGATATCCTGGCACCTCTTTCGCTTTCGTGGGCGAAGCCTACGCCGACAAGGGCTCGTGGCGCTGGCCTAACGGAAAATTCGCTTACGTAGGTGAATACTACCAGGACAAGCAATCCTGGAGGTACCCGGGCGGCGGTTTCGCCTATGTGGGCCCGGCGTACTCAGACGCGGGCTCCTGGAAATATCCTAACGGCAAGTACGCGCTCGGCGGCGCGAACACCTGGTACAACCCGGACGGTTCCATGAACCCCTACGGCCAGCAGGGCGACGGGATAGAAACCCTTACGCGCATGGTGGGAGCGGCCTACAATACGCAGTTCCCTTACTACCAGCAGCTTTGGGGCGCGCCCGACAGCATCAGCACCATGTTCAAACTGCAGTGGATAGAGCAGACGATGGGCACGGCCAAGACCGCCGGCGCCAACAAGGGGCTGGAGCAGGCCGCGGCCGGGCTGCTGGAACCCGGCCTGGTCTCTATCGCGCCCGGCTCGGCGTCCGTATGCTATTCGGACCGCGCTTCCGCGGCTTGCGGGCAGACGGAGCTTTCGCCGCTTAAATGACAGGGGACGTATTTGACTAATTGACTATTTATCAACAAGTCATGCGAAGCCGCCGGGAAAGCCCGGCGGTTTTGTTTTATCGGGGAACCGTGAATGATGTTAATGCCTGAAACGGCGGAAGGCGTCGCCCGGGGGCGTTTCGTTCGCGCCGGGTTCCGGCTGATGCGCCGGCGCTGTAGTGCCGGCCTTGAGATGCACTGTATGGGCGGAAATGTGATTTGTAGCGGGAGAAAAACGCCAGACGGTCCGTATGCGCTCGGTAGGTGCGGCAGGAACAACGGGGCGCGGAATTACGGGCTTTTCGTCGTGGTTTTCAACCGTGATGACGCGGCGAAAAATACTGGATCTGATCATGATATCTTTTCCCCTGTAATAGTATACCACGAGCGAGCCCCGGCCTGAAGTGTCAAAAGACCTACCCGCTCCGGGAAAAAAGGCCTATAGCGTCCTCTTTCGTTGACAAGCGGCTTTTATATAGCTTAAATTACAAAATCATGCGCTTATATATCGTATCCCTCGTACTTCTTTCCGGTCTGTTGCTTTCCCTTGCGCCCGCGGCCCAGGCCGCCAAAAAACACCGGGCTGCGGCCAAAGCGGCCGACTCCGGCTCCGAGGAAATACCTCCGTTCAACTGGAACCTTGCTGCTACGGGGTTCATCGAAATGTTCACAGAGCGCAACAGAGAGATAGAATCTGCCGAGCCCAACCGTTTCTTTCCCGGCTCCGTGGCCTTCGCGCTGGGCAAAATAGATGCGGACGGGCATTATCTGATGCTCAAGTGTTACTCCGTGTCGGATACCTGCGGCAATAAACGGGACGCGCTGGAAGAACGTATGGTGTACACTACCTTTCTGGAAGCCGTGCGCACGAAGGTTCCGAAGGACCAGCTCTATAATATGCGCACCTGGGAACTTACCCCCCTGGGGGAAAAGTACATGGAAAAGCTGCGCAAACGCTACCCTGACCTGCCCACCCGCCTGGCCAGGCTGGTAAGGTCCTCCTTCGCCCGCAAGTCCTGAGTCCCAGCGTCCCCTGATCCGCGCATTAAAAAAATGCAAAACCGCCGGGCTGTCCCGGCGGTTTTAGCGTTTATAAAGGTTCCTGGTTCAGCGGGCCGCTTCTATGCACTGCATCTCGCCGCCATAGGCCGGCTCCGCGGTCTTCGAGCAGCACTCGTCCGGTATCCGTACGGCGTCGCCGATCTTCGCGCAGGTGGAATTAGCGGGGGGCGGCGCTTCAACGCACACCATTTCCCCGCCGTAGGCCGGCTCCGCGGTCTTCGAGCAGCATTCGTCCGGTATCCGTACGGCCTCTCCCACTCTGGAGCAGGCAGGTTCGGGCTTGGCGCAGGCGTTATATACCGCGCCGGCGGCAAAGGGGGCTATGTCCTGGCAACCGGCGGAATGCGCCGCTACTACGCGGCTGATGGCGCCGGTCTTAAGGTCGCATTTATCTATTTCGGCGCAGATGTCGCAATCCTCGTAATAATAATAAGCTTCCTTGCTGGTCTGCAGCACCAGCGCTACCAGCATGGGGCCGTACTCTGTATAGTAACTTTTCTCGAAACCGCGCAGAGGCTGGCCTTTGGCGTCGCGGAAAATGGTGGGCCTGAAATCGAGGCTCTTGGCCAGCGCTGTTTCGCAGGCAGAGGCCGCGGACGTCGGCGTATACGCTTTTGTAATGAAGGGGGAGGGCACGGCGGCGGGGAAACTGGTTTTTATATCCTTGGCACACATCCTGTTGAGTTCAGCGGCGTAGGCGCCGGCGGAAAAAGTAAAGGCAAGAATGAACAGTGCGGTTTTTCTCATTTTATCCTCCGTAGATCGGCCGCTAAGGGCCCTGCAGTTATTTTAAGACTATTCCCGCCGCTCAGACAGTACCGAAAGACCCGGAAGGCTATGGGTACAAAGGTAAGCGCCCGGGCCGTATAGTTCCATTTGCTAGAATATTCTCAATGGGATCCACGGCGCAATCAGCCATTTTAGCAAGCGTTCCAAATACAGACAGGAACGATCGTTTTGCCGACCGCCTTCTGCTAGTCGCCGGCGCCATCATGGTGGTGCTGGCGGCCACGCCTTACCGCCTGTTCGATCTCGACCGTTTCCTGGTCCCCAAAGAACTGGTGCTGCACGCGGCCGCGCTCGCGCTGGCGCTCTTGGGCCTGCGCCGGGCAAAGGCGTTCGAATTCAGCCGGATAGATCTGCAGCTCGCGCTATACCTGGCGCTCAGCTTCACGAGCGCGCTGTTCGCGGCCGACCACTGGCTTTCCACGCGCGCGCTGGCGGTAACGCTCTCGGGCGCGGGAGTGTTCTGGGCCTCGCGCGCCGCCGCAGGGGCGGGCGCGCGCCGTACGATAGTCGCTGCCGCCGCGGCGGCGGCGGTGATCAGCGCCGCGGCCGCGCTTGCGCAGGCGTACGGCTTCACAAGCGATCTTTTCAGCCTTCACCGCGTTCCCGGCGGGACCTTCGGCAACCGCAACTTCATGGCGCACCTCGTCGTTATCTGCTCGCCGGCGCTGGTGCTTGTCGCCATCAAGGCGCGCCGCTCTTTTACCGTGGCCGCCTGCGCCGTCGGGCTGGCCATCATCTCCGACGCGCTGGTGCTTTCACGGTCGCGCGCCGCCTACCTGGGCCTGGCCGCGGGCGCTGGGCTGCTGGCGTTCGGGCTCCGGCGCGCGCACGGCCGCTGGAACGATCCTAAACTTGCGCTGCGGATAAAGTATATCGCGCTATCGGTAGCGGCAGGGATCCTGGCCGCCCTGACCCTGCCGAACACGCTGGAGTGGAAGAGCGATTCCCCGTATCTCGACACGGTTACCGGCGTGGTGAACTACCAGAAGGGGAGCGGACACGGGCGCCTCGTACAGTACGGGAGAACGCTGCGCATGGCGGCCGCGCATCCGCTGCTCGGCGTCGGGCCGGGCAATTGGGCAGTGGCTTACCCGAAATTTGTAGAGAACTACGATCGCTCTATCGACTACCATAGCGGGGTGACTATAAATCCGTGGCCGAGCAGCGACTGGATGGCTATAATTTCCGAGCGCGGGGTGCCGGCGCTGGCCGCGCTCCTGCTGGTGTTCCTCGGGCTGCTGCGGGGGGCCTGGCGGCGGGCCGAAGAAGCTGCAGGCGTGGACGACTATATGGAAGGGCTTGCGCTGGCGGCTGCGCTCGTGGTGACCGTTATCGTCGCGTGCTTCGACGCCGTGCTGCTGCTCCCGGCGCCCGCGTTCATCGCTTGGGCGCTCTTCGGCGCGCTGGCGCCTGCTTCTCCGGCGCTGCGGTATGTGGAGCTCTCACCGCTCGTCCGGCGGAGGCTGGTGCAAGCGGTGGCGTTAGCCGGGGCCGCCGCGGTGCTGCGCAGTTCAGGGCAGGTGGCCGCGATGGCGCTCTACAGCAAGGCGCATACGGCCGCGCAGTTCAGGCACGCCGCGTGGCTTGACCCCGCCAATCCCCGGATCCGCGCGCGATGGGCGGCCCCGGGAAGATAGGAAAAAGCAGCCTGTCCCCTTTTTTTGAGGGAGCTTTTTATGCCCTGAATTCTTTGATCACTTTTTTGCGGGAGAACTTATAGATGCCGGCGCCGAAGAACAGGAGAGTGGCGGCCACAACGCTCAGGCTGTAGAGGGGAAGGGTGGCATTAAAGGCCAACACCATATAAACCGGGATGCTGACATTCAGGACCGCCGCCAGGCAGAGGAGCCCGATAAGCGCCTTCCGGGCCAGGTCGTTGCGGTGAAGTGCGCCTATGGCCGAAACCATGACCGCCAGATTGAACCCGAGATACAGGTTCGGCTGGGCGCTTGTCAGCTTCATCGCCGTGCCTGCGGACAGCTGGCGGATGCCGCTGACCAGCCCATAAAGCGAAAAGGCGATGTACAGCCACGCGAGGACGGTGACCGCCAGAGTCTGGTGCCGCTCGCCCAAGTTGAGATCTTTATCCATAGCCGTTCTCCTTTTGTAATTATAGCGTTAGCGAGCCGTTTTTGCCAGGGCACGTTCACTGTTCTACGGCATTTAAACCGGCGCCCGGCTGCCTTCCGCGGCGGTTTCGATGGTATAATTTTAACAAGCCGCACAACGCTTTTCCGGGGGTTATCATGAAAGTTGTCGGTAAAAGCGGAAGCCTGCGCAAGAACGGTAATGTGGACACGCCCGTGCAGGCGGTGCTGGCCGGGGCCGGAGAGGCTCTTTGAGCGGAGATGCGGGGGATAATCCTATGAGCGCAGCGGGAGCGGCACCTGTTCTTGTGGTGGACGACGACAAGACCACCTGCGATGTGATCAGTTCCGTTCTGGCCGGGCAGGGTTACGAGACGGCCTGCGCCGGCAACGGCAAGGAAGCGCTGGTCTATCTCAGAAGCACCTCCCGGCCGCCCAGGCTTATCCTGCTCGACCTGATGATGCCGGAAATGACCGGCTGGGAATTCCGGAAGGTCCAGCAGGAAGACCCCGCGCTCGCCGGTATCCCCGTGGCCATCATTACCGGCCTGCCCGACATGGGAGAGACGGCCGCGGCTATCGGGGCGGTGGACGTGCTTTACAAGCCGTCGCGAGTGGAAACGCTAACGTCTATAGTTTCTCGTTTCTGCGGAAAGGCATGACATGAAAACAAAAAAACTGGTTTTGTGCGCGCCGCTCCTGTTCTGCTGTCTTCCCGCCTTCGCCTACGGGCAGATGAGGAATGTTACTACGGGCGACAAGTATTTTATGGGGATATTGGGCGGCCTTTTCTTCGCGCTGCTGGCGGTAGTATGGGTGCTTGAGAAGATCAAAAAAAACAGGATGATGCGCTGACGCCCGGCTGACCGTTCGCTGGCCGGCAAAGTTTTTCCCGCGGTACTTAACACGCCGCGGGCCTATTAAAAGTTAAAATATAGAGCAGCCGGGCTTTTGGGCCGTTAGGCCCGGGGCTGAAAATTCAAAGAGGAGATTGGCGCGAACTATATGATCAATTGTCCCAAATGTTCTTCCGAGGCGCTGGTTGAGACCCCCGCTCTGGGAAATATCCCGCTCGACGTCTGCCCGGGCTGCTCCGGGATCTGGTTCGACAAGGGCGAGCTTGAAGCCCTGCTTAAGCAATCTCAGGGCGGCAGCCCGGCTGACCTTGCTCTTATTAACCCCAAGGCCGAGGGCCTCGTCTGTCCCCGCTGCCAGGCTAAAATGTCGCGCGGAGGCCTGGTGAATCCGCTCTTATTGGTGGATAGATGCCAGTCCTGCGGCGGCGTCTGGCTGGACCCGCACGAACTGGAGCTCTTAAAAAAACTCCTGGGCCTTTCCGGGGGGGCCACTGAAGTGAAGGTGGACAGGCCCGCCGCGGTTCCGGCGGCGCCGCCGGCGCGGGACGTTAAAGCTACGCTGGTAAAGATAGTCTCCTCGGCCGCGGCGATAGCGGGGCTTATCGGCGTAAGCTTCGAACTCTACCTTTATTTTATCCCGGCGGGGTCGGTGGCGTATGCGCCGTCCGTGGGTTTGTCCGTTGCCAGCGTCGCGTTCTTTGTCGGCGGAATTTTCGGTCTGAACTGGATAGACTAGCGCCCGGCGCCGGAGAGACAACTATGGCCACAATACTGGTTATCGACGACAGCGCTGAGTTCAAGGGCGTGGTTTTCGACTATTTGATGATGATGGGGCACAAGGTGGTGAACGCCGACAATGGCCGCGAGGGAGTTAAAATGGCGCTCGCGGCGAAGCCTGACCTGATACTGATGGACGTGATGATGCCGGATATGGGCGGCCTTGAGGCCCTGAAAGAGCTGAGCGCGGAGGAGGAGACCAAACATATCCCGGTCTTCATCATCACCGGCTCCGCCTTCGATACTCAAATGGGAGCGGTGTTCAAGCAGGAACCCAACTGCCTCGACTTCCTGGATAAGACCATCTCCCTCTCCGCGCTGAATAAAAAAATACTGGCTGCCGTGGAAAGCCGCGGCGGGCGGCCTTAACGGAACAGGGGCCGAAACGAATAAAAAAACCGCCGGGAGAGCCCGGCGGTTTTTTTATCCGCGATAGAAGCCTAGCCTGAATACGCCGAACCTAAGGCCTCCGGATGGCGCATGTGCTCCAGCGCCACTTCTTTGGTTATGGTCCCTTTGGTGAAAAGGTTTTTGATGGCCATATCTTTCGTGATCATCCCGTACTTCATCCCGGCCTGGATGGCGTCGTTGATGGAATCCAGCTTGTTCTCGCGTATCATCTGGCGCACCGCCGGCGTGCTCACCAGGATCTCGCAGGCTACCACCACGCCCTTGCCGTCGGCCCGCGGCAGCAGTTCCTGGGAGATCACTGCCTCCAGCGTAGAGGCCAGCTGGTCGCGCAGGATCTCCTGGTCGGCCGCGGGTACGGCCGACACGAGGCGCTGGGCGGTAGTGGAGGCGTCGCGGGTGTGCAGCGTGGTCAGCACCAGGTGCCCGGTCTCGGCCGCTACCATGGCCGCGTAGATGGATTTTTCGTCCCGCAGTTCGCCTATGCAAAGCACGTCGGGGTCCTGCCGGATGGAATCCATGATGCCCATGGCGAAAGACGGGGTGTCCACGCCCACCTCGCGCTGCACGAAGACGGAATGGCAGGGCCTGAAGATGGTCTCCACGGGATCTTCTACGGTAATGATCTTGCTGGGCCGCCCGTCCTGGTTGATGCAGTCCAGCATGGCCGCCATGGTAGTGCTCTTGCCGCTGCCGGTAGCCCCGGTAACGAAGACGATGCCGGACTTCCGGTAGGCCAGCGTGCCGACGATGGGCGGCAACCCCAGGGCCGCGAGGGGGTAGGTTTTCTGGGGGAGAATGCGGATGGACGCGCCTACCGTGCCCAGAGACATGTAGATGTTGAAGCGGTATCGGCCTTCGCCGATGGTGTGGCAGCAGTTGACGCGGTTCTCCTTCTTAAAGATCCCTCTCTGGATCTCGGTTATGTAAGGGTTCAGCAGCTCCATGATCACATCGGAGTGGAGCGGGGGGTAAGGCAGCGCCCTGATAGCGCCAGCGATACGCGCCACCGGCGGCAGGCCGTGCATAAGGTGCACGTCCGAGCCTCCGCACGACGCCACGTTCAGAAGAAGAGCGGACAGATCATATCCCATTGTAGCCATGCGGAAAGAATACTACTTCTCACCGCTCAAATCAAACGCCGGGCAGGGGAAGGCAGGCGGTCCTGTTTTGGTAGAATAGGGGTAATATGGCGGATATCTTTAAGTCGGAGGCCGGCCGGAAAGAAGTGCTGGCGCGCTATCTCGGAGCGCTGGACAGCTGGCCGGTAAAGAGCGAGCGCCGGCGGGTGGCTACGCGCCAGGGCGAGACCTTCGTGCTGGTGTGCGGGCCGGAGGGCGCGCCGCCGCTGCTGCTTCTCCACGGGGCGCTGGGCAACGCAGCCATGTGGAAGTTCGACGCGCCGGTCTGGGCCGGACATTTCCGTTTGTATATAGTGGACGTTATCGGCGAGCCGGGGCTCAGTGCGCCTTCGCGCCCGCCGCTCGATATCGAAGTCTACGCGGACTGGCTGGAGGACGTGCTGAAAGGGCTCGGCCTTGAGCGGGTTTCCATAGTGGGGGAATCGCTGGGCGGCTGGCTTGCCCTGGCCTACGCAACGCGCCGGCCCGGGGCCGTGGAACGGCTGGCCCTGATAGTTCCGGGGGGGCTGAGCAGCCAGCTGAAATTCCTGTACACCGTTATGCCTTTGCTGCGGCTCGGGCCGTGGGGCGCGCGCAAAGCGGGAGAGCTGATATACGGCAAAGCCCGGCCGGCCAGCTCGGAGGCCGCGCGCGAATTCTTCGAATTCATAGCGCTGATAGCCAGGCATTGCCGGCCGCGCATGGAAAACCTGCCGAAGTTCACCGACGCGGCCCTGCGGCGGCTCACCATGCCGGTCTTCGCCATACTCGGCGGCAAGGACGTGCTTGTGGACTCCGTTACGGCGCGGCGCCGGCTTGAAAGCCTTCTGCCGGCCGTAGAGATAGATTACCGGCCGGATTCGCCGCACGTTATCCGGAACCGGGCCGCCCCGGTGCTGGCGTTCCTGACGCGTCCGCTTTGACCGATCAACTGGTAATCGGCGGCGGGACAGATAAGGAGAATCATGCGTAAGATGCTGCTGTCTGTCTGTTTATGCGCGGGCGGGCTGCTGCCGGCGGCCGCGGGCGCGGTTCAGGCGGCCGGCGCCGGATTATTTTATCCGAACCCTTCAAATTACGGCGATTTCACCTATCATGCGCTGATCATAGGGGTCGACCGTAAAGTAGTAAAAGGTTCCGGCTCCACCTGCCATGTCCCGTACGCCGACAAACTGGCGGGGTTCCTTAAAAAATGGAAATGTTTCCGGAAGGGCGGCGTTGCGGCGCTGAAAGGAGCTGCGGCCACGAAGCAGCGGATAATGGCGGCCATTACCGGCCTGCGCCTGGGGCCTAAAGACGTACTGGTGGTCTATTACGGCGGGCACGGGGATTATTCGGGAATAGTGGCCGCCGACGAGAAGTCTATCTCCCCGGACGAGCTTTTTGGCTATATGCGGCGTTCCGGCGCCGGGTTCAAGGTGCTGCTGGTGAGCGCCTGCTATTCGGGGCTTTTCTCCGATCCGGACGAAGAATGGAGCGAAACGCCGCGGCCCGGGTTCGCCATTGCTACGAGCGGCGAGGAAAGCGGCACGAAGACCATCGGCGAGGTGGGCTTCGGCCCTTACCTTTGGAAATTATTGAAACTGAAATACGGCGGCGCGCGGGGAGCCGTGACACTGGGGGACCTGGAGGGTTTCATTAAGGCCGAGAACGCCGCCTGGAAAAAAAAGGGCAAGACCGGCCTGAGCGACGGCAGGAATTACGGGCCGATGGACGCGGTGATACTCTGGAACTGAGGCGCCGGGCAGGGGACCGTCAATAAAGTAAGATATAAGCGAAGCCGCCCTGCGCGCCAGGAATAAGGAATTGTTATCATGGAAAATACTCAAAGTCCGGTTACGATACGCCCGGAGGCGGAAAACGACATCCGCGCGGTACGCAAACTGAATAAGCGGGCGTTCAAAGGAAGCAGCGAGTCCAAGCTGGTGGACGCCCTGCGCGAGTCTGACAGTTTTATCGCGGCCTTTTCCCTGGTGGCGGAAAAAGACGGGCAGGTGGTCGGGCATATCCTTTTCAGTCCTATCAGCATCAAGGGCCTGAACAGCACTGCTCCGGCCCTGGCGCTGGCGCCGATGGCCGTGCTGCCGGAATTCCAGAACCAGGGGATAGGGACCGCGCTCGTGAAGCGCGGCCTGGAAAAGTGCGTGAAAGCCGGGCATAAAATAGTCGTGGTGGTAGGCCACCCCGAATATTACCCGCGCTTCGGCTTTATAAAAGCCGGCGAAAAAGGTCTTAAGCTGCCGTTCGAAGCCCCGCCCGAGGTGTTCATGGCGCTGGAACTGGCGCCGGGCGCCTTGAACGGAGTGCAGGGAGAAATTATCTACCCGCCGGAGTTCCACGAGGTGACCTGACTAAAAAGGAACTTATGAAAGATGAAACAGAGCCTGTGGTGGTGTATACGACCGGGCATTATTCCCATGCAGCGCTTATGAAGTCTTTGTTGGATTCCTCCGGCCTCATGTGCGTGATGCTGGACGCCGCAAGCAATAATACCGCCGGTTACGGCGGCTACTTTGCGGTGGAGATACGGCTGGTGGTTCCCCATACGCAGGCGGAACAGGCCCGGGCCATTCTTGCCCAGGCCGTTGCCGGCCTGCCCGCGCCCGACGCGAGTGCCGCTTTGGTCTGCCCCAACTGCGGCCACAAGTTCAACCTGCCTTCGGAGGAATGGACCCGCTGCCCGGACTGCGGGTACGAAATAAACTTTATCGGCCGGGACGAAACGGTGCCTGAAGCGAAGGAAGCCTTCCCGGACGCCCTGGCGTACTGCCCCGGCTGCCTTCTCCCGTCCGTTTCCCGCGCCGGCAGCTGCACTTCCTGTTCCGGCGAACTTAAAGCGCTGGCGGGCGGAGAAAGATTGTGTCCCGCCAGGCTGCACGTGCTCCCGGCAAAGAAAGAAAAAGCCACCGAGATCATCTGCCCGGCCTGCAAAAAGATCTGGATAGTGGAATAGGGGGTATACTTTTTTTATGGGCATACCGATATTCCAGGTAGACGCTTTTACCGATAAGCCTTTCGCGGGCAACCCCGCCGCCGTGGTTTTTCTTAAGACGATGCCGGATGAGGTTTGGATGCTGGCGGTGGCCCGGGAAATGAACCTTTCCGAGACCGCCTTCCTCGTCCCTGAAAAGGACGGCTGGCGCCTGCGCTGGTTCACTCCGGCGGTGGAAGTCGACCTGTGCGGCCACGCCACGCTGGCCAGCGCGCACGTGATCTACGAGAACGGCATGCCGGACGATTTCACCGTCCGCTTTTATACGAAAAGCGGACCGCTGTCCGCGCTCAAAAAGGAAGGCGGCATAGAGCTGGACCTGCCGCTCATTCCCCTGGAAAAGGCCGCGGCGCCCGCGGGGCTGGCGGCCGCGCTGGGCGCGGAGCCCGAAGAGCTCGCCCGCAGCGGCCGGCATTACGTGGCGGAACTTTCGGAGGCCGGGGTGCGCGCCCTGGCGCCGGATTTCGCCAGGCTTAAAGCCCTGCCCATGGACGACATTACGGTTACCGCGCGCGCGGGCGGGGAATATGATTTCGTCTCCAGGGTCTTCGCCCCGGCGGAGGGCCTGAACGAGGACCCGGTAACCGGCTCTGCGCACTGCGCCCTGGCGTATTACTGGCAGGCGAAGCTTGGCAAGACCGAATTCAACGCCTACCAGGCTTCGGCGCGGGGCGGCTCGCTGAGAGTAAAGCTGGCCGGAGGCCGCGTGAAGATAACGGGCGCGGCCGTGACGATATTCAGGGGCGAGCTGGCCTGAAGGGGCGGGGACGTATTTGACCGGTTCCGGAGGAAAATGTACAAGGTATTGTTCATCCTGGCCGCCGGCCTGCTGCAGGCGGCAGCCGGACAGCAGGCCGCCGACGAGGAGCCTGAACGGCAGGACCGCTGTTTCTGCGTAAAATATGTGGGCGGCTTCCAGCGGCCGTATTATCTGATCAAGCTGAAGCCTGCCACGCCCAGGTGCCGGGAACTGAAATACACGCCCGGCCCGGAGCTTCCCTTCTACGAGGGCCTTTTGACCTGCGACGAACTGCTGGCCTGCCGCGGAGCGGAGCAGGCGCGGGCTGAAGAAAAGAAAGCGCTCGAACAGAAAATAGAGGAAGCGAAAAAAAAGCTTTATGATTGCTGCCAGAGCGGCCCCGCGTATCCCGCAGCCTGCGCCCCTAAATGCGCGGCTAAATGGAAAAGAGCGCTCAAGGTCCTTGCCGCGGAAAAGAAGCGGCGGGAAACCAGTATAAACGAGGCCTGCATCCCCAAAAGCCGGAAAGTCCAGAAAACGGAATAACGGCCTGAGCCGAATATTTGAACTAAGGGGGAACGGCCGTTAACTTCCTGGCCGATATGGATATAAACGAAACTTACACTGCCCGGAGCATCATAGCCCCGCACAAAGCGCCACCGGGCCGGCCGAAACGGGAGTCACGGTCCCTATGATAGCTTTCATATGCCTGCTGGCTCTTGCTATCGCTTTCTATCTTTACCGGATCGTAGCGCAGTCCGGCGGCGGGCTCTCCATCGGCGGTGCCGCCCAGGGCGGCGCGGCGCCTGTCTTCCGCTCAAGCCCCTGGGCGGTGCCGACGGCCCTGGCCGCCGGCTGGCTGCTTAAGGATCTCTGGCCTACCATCGGGTTCCCGTTCCATGTTATGTGCCATGAACTGGGGCACTCGCTGGTGTCCTGGCTGGCCGGGCGCTGGTCGTTCCCCGTAATAGCCGGCGTGGCCGTTACGGATTATGCCCCGTCGCTTTTTTTAAGCGCGCTGGTAGCCGGGGTCCTGGTCTGGCTGGCCTGGCAGGCGGTCACGAACCGCAACCCGCTGCTGCTTTTCTGCAGCGCGCTGCTTATCTGCGGGTTCCTTTATCTCCAGTTCAGCGCCAGCCCGAAAGAATTCCATGCGTATCTGCTTTTCGGGGGCCACGCCGGGGAATTTATTTTTCCGGCCGTCCTTATAGCGGCCTTCTATTACCCCGGCCCCGCCGGCTGGCGCTGGGACTGGTTCAGATACCCGGTAATGGCGGCGGCGGCCTGCTCGCTGGCGGCCGCCTGGCACTTCTGGCTTAAAGCCGGGGCGGATCCCGTGAACGGCATCTACGGCATTGATATTTCCGATCCGCAGGTGGCCGGGCAGGATATCGCGCGCCTGGTGGCCGGCTCGGGCTGGACGGCAAGGCAGGCGGCGGACCGCTATCTGCTGCTCGGGAAAGCGGCCTGGGGGTTCGTGGCGGTATTTTATTCCTGGTTCCTGCTGCGCCGCTGCCCCGAACCTTCCGCGGAAGAATAGTTCACTGAGAATTTTGTGGAGTAAAATGTTCCGGGCGGTTTTAACTGGCCTTAGCGGCTTGGATGATGCGGGCATTGAAACTGAACCGGAAGTGCAATAACTTGCTATTATTTTTTATCGGCCGGAGCAGAGGAAGCTATGAATAACAACGGAACCAGCGCGGAAAGAGCCTGCTGCCGGTGCGTTCACCGCGCCGCGGCGCTGCGCGGAGCTTTGTGGACCATCCCTATCTGGGCGGCCACCCTGGAGAGCGCCGCCGCCGCGGCTTCGCCGCGGTTCGACGCGTATACGCTCACCTGGCCGGATTACTTCGGCACCGCGCTGTATGTGCTGTTCCTGTTCGGCTCTTCGCTGTGCTTCCTTACGGCCTTCTGGCTTACCAGCAGGCCGGCGGGTTTTGCCGACGCGGCAAAGCAGGGCCTGAGTTCCGCGCTGGCGGCGGCGGCCGCGTACCTGGTGTTCGCGGTCGCCGCGCAGTTCAACCTCGATCCCAAGGGGCCCGGGTGGGGCGGGGCCTTCGGCCTGCTGAGCGCGCTGGGCACGCTGCTGGCCGCCCTGATGGGAGCTTTTGCGAAACTGGGCTACCGGTACTTTACCGGGAACGTCCTGAACCCGTACAAAGCGCCGCCGGCCGGCCCGAAATAGGCGGACGCCGGGCGTAAGGCCCGGAGCGGCTTTGTATAATATCGTCAGCGGTATATTTTCCGGCGGAGGTGCATATGGGGTCCGATCCGATCAACGTTCTTCTGATAGTTGGCGCCGTAGCGGGGCTCGGCGTGGCGGGCGGGTATTACCTGGTGCAGTATCTTAAAGGCAGCATCATTATTTCGCTGCCGCGGACGTCCTTCGCGTCGGGCGAGACGATAGAAGGCTCTTTCGAAATGGTCACCCGCCAGGAAGTGCGCGGCAACAACCTCAGCGCGGCCCTGGTGGCCACGGAGGTTATCCGGGAACGCGGCTATAATGGCAGGAGCACCACGCACACCCGCGAGCTCTCCAGGACCGGCCAGACGCTGGAGCATGCCAAGGTCTATCCCGCCGGCTCCACCGCCCGGTACGATTTCAAGATCCTCGTGCCCGGCGGGCGGGCGGAGGCGGGGTCCGACTCCATGCTGGGGCAGGCGCTGGGCATGCTGAGCGGCGCCGGGCGGAGTATTTCGTGGCGGATAGAAGTGCGGCTGGACGCGGAAGGCGTGGACCTGTCCTCCAGCCAGCGCATAGCGGTGGACCAGTGAAGGCAGGGGACGTATTTGACTTTTTGACTATTTGGGGCGGAGTTACGTTTCTGCTGTAAATAGTCAAAAAGTCAAATACGTCCCCCCGGGCCGGTAAATTTATATACTTACGGGATGGAAATACTTAATTTCGCGCTGATGAGCGCGGGGTCGCTGTTCGCGATCATCAACCCGCTGGCCGCCGTGCCTACTTTTTTCGCCATGACCCCGGACAATACCGAGGCCGAGCGCGTGAGGATGGCACGCACGGCCTGCTTCACCGCCACCGGCGTGCTCATCGTTTTCGCGGCCACCGGCAATACGCTGTTCTCCGTTTTCGGCATAACCATAGCCGCTTTCCAGATGGCCGGCGGCCTGCTGCTGCTGCTGGTCTCGCTGGACAACCTGCGCGCCAAGCGCTCGGGCGTGCAGGAGACCGAGGAAGAAAAGATAGAGGGCATAGCCAAGGCCGACATCTCCATAACGCCGCTGGCCATCCCCATGCTTTCCGGCCCCGGCGCCATCACCACCGCCATCCTGCTGGAATCCAGGGCCAAGAACCTTGTTTACGACGGCGTGCTGTTCCTGCTGTTCCTGCTGGTGGGGTTCGCCAGTTACCTTATTTTCCGCATCGCCATAAAAAAGGCGCCCAAGATCAATCCCATAGCCATGAACATCACCACGCGCCTTATGGGCCTGATGCTGGCCGCCACCGCCGTGCAGTTCATCATAGACGGCGCGAAGAAAGCCTTCTTCCACTGAGCGGCCGGCGGCGGCGCTGGCGGGCCCATGGGCCTACGGCCCGGCAGGCCAAAGACCGGAACAATTAATACCTTTGACCCTCGTGCCCGGCCCCCGGGCCGGCTATACTATAGGTATGCTAAATGAAAAAAGTAACCGCCCTGCCGTGATCCTGTTCAGCCTTCTCTTCCCTTTAATTTCTTCGCCTGCCGCCTATTCCCAAAGCGCCGCCTACGCGGAACTGCTTTCCGACCCCGGCAGCGCGCGCGCGGCCGTACCTCTAACCCCGCCGGCCGTTCCCGGCGGCGGCGCGGAAAAATCCTCCGCGAGCAGGGAATCCCAGAAAATAATGAAGCTGACGGACGAGGCCCTGGCCGCGGCCTCTCCCGGCCAGAAGATCCAGATGCTGAAGACCCTGATCAACGATTCGCATCCCGACCAGAATAATTCCGACGGCAATAACTGGGACCAGCCTGACCTCGAAAAAGCCATTCTGCGCGTGCTGGGGTCGGCCCCCGACGCCGCTGCCTTCGACTATGTGTATTACCGCCTGGACCACGGCCAGCTCAGCCGTTCCGTAGGCTGGTACAAGGATATAAGCAACCTGGCGGACAAGTACCGCGCCACCGTGGTGCCCGGCGACTGGCAGGGCATGCGCCGGTACGTGGACGCCGTTACCGAGACTTCCTCCGCCGGCCGCAACTATATCAAGTTCCTTATAGACGGGCGCGAAGTGATGCCCGCCGCCGGGCCGGTACTGCAGGCCGCCGCCAAGTCCATACATATAGAGATCTTCCATCTCCAGGCCGATAAGATAGGCTGGGGGCTGGCCAATGTGCTTTCCGCCAAGGCCAGGGCCGGCGTGGCCGTGCGCTTCCTTATCGACGAGCGCGGCTCCAAGGCCGAGCATGAGCCGGAATTGCAGAAGCTTATAGCCTCGCTGCGCGCGAGCGGCGCTGCCGTGATAGTAAAGGAGCCGTCGGCGCATTTCGAAGGCCACCTGGACCACCGCAAGGTGATAGTGATAGACGGCAAGACCGCCTTCACCGGCGGGATGAACATCGGCCTCGACTACCAGGAAAAATGGCACGACCAGCAGACCCTCGTGATAGGCCCGGCCGTGGCCAGGCTGCAGGAAGCTTTCCTGGAGCGCTGGAAGAACGCCGGCGGCAGCTATTCGCCGGCGGAGGACCTTTTCCCGGCGCTGGCGGAGGCCGCGGACGGCGCAGAGACCCAGGTGGTGGGGCATATCGGCCGCAACGACCAGAACATCAAGGCCGTGTACCTGCGCGCTATCGGCACCGCGCAGAAGACCGTGCGCATAGCCACTCCTTATTTCACCGACAAGGACGTGATCAACGCCCTGCGCGCCGCCGCCCGGCGCGGGGTAAAAGTGCAGCTTGTTTTCCCGAAGGAGAACAATATCCCGCTGGTGCAGAGCGCGGCCCGGGCCAACTACCCTAAGCTGATCAAGGCAGGGGTGGAGATATACGAATATAAAGGCCGCATGGCGCATTTGAAAGTGACGGCCATAGACAGCGTCTGGGCCACGTTCGGCTCTTCGAACCTGGATACCCGCAGCATGAAGAACAACGACGAGCTGAACCTGGTGATCAACGACGCCGCGGTGGCCACGGACATAGAGACGCGGCTGTTCGGCGCGGACATCCCGCAGAGCGAGCGCATTACCCACTACTCGCCCAGCCTGATGGACCATATCTCCGATCAGTTCGGCGGGCTCCTTTAAAGCGCCTGTCCGCGCTGCCGCCGCGCCGCCGGGATGGCCCGGCGGTTTTGTTTTGGTAGAATAGACGGGGAAGGAATAACGCGGGGCCCGGAGGCGGAGGGCCCCGGGCCCTGACCGAACGGCTTTGCTGCCTATGACCGAAACGGAAAAACTGCGGAACCGGCTGAACCTGCTGCTGCAGTTCGGCGAAGTGGTGTACAAGGAAACCCGCCTGGGCAAGCTGCTCGAGTTGATAGCGGCCCAGCTGAAAAAAGCGCTGGACTGCGACCGCTGCACCGTTTTTATCCTGGATAAAAAGACCGACGAGCTCTGGTCCAAGGTGGCGCAGGGTATTCAGGACAGCGAGATACGCATGCCGAGCGGCAAGGGCATAGCCGGCGAGGTGGCCACCAAAGACCGCATCATCAATATCGGCGACGCTTACGGCTCCCCCCAGTTCAACCGCGAGATAGACCTTATTACCGGGTACCGCACCCGCAGCATACTTGCCGTGCCCCTTAAGGACGCGGGCGGCAATATAATGGGCGTGTTCGAGGCCATCAACAAGAACGCTGGGGCGTTCGACTCCGACGACGAGGGCGTGCTGCAGCTTATCAGCTCCATAGCGGCCTCGGCCATAGAGAACGCCCGGCTCTACGAGCGCCTGTACCAGGCGCAGCTGGAGACCATTTACCGGCTGGCCATGACGGCGGAATACAGGGACCAGGAGGATACCGCCGTGCACTTGAAGCACGTCAGCGCGTACACCGCCCTGATAGCGGAGGGCATGGGCCTGTCCGAGCAGGAGATCGAGAACATCCGCAGCGCCAGCCCGCTGCACGACATCGGCAAGGTTGGCATCCCGGACGCCATACTTTTAAAACCGGCCAAGCTCAGCGAGACGGAATACGCCGAGATGAAGAAGCACGCCGGCTACGGCGGCAAGATCCTCAGCGACGCGGCAAGCGACCTGCTGCGCATAGCCTGCGAGATAGCCGAATCCCACCACGAGAAGTTCGACGGCACGGGCTACCCCGCGGGGCTGAAAGGCGAGCAGATCCCGCTGTACGCGCGCATCATGGCCGTGGCCGACGTGTTCGACGCGCTGTGCATGCCCCGGGTGTACAAGCAGGCCTGGCCGCCGGAAAAGGCGCGGGAATTCATTGTCAGCGAAAGCGGGAAGGCCTTCGACCCCGAAGTGGTGAAGGGGTTCGAGAGGATGTACCACGAAATAATTAAAGTGGCCGCCGGGAACAAGCCGTAAAGGCGGCGGCGCCTGAAAAGACCGGCGGAGCCGTTAGGGGCTGCGCCGGTCTTTTTACTGCTCCAACGGTATTTTTCTTACGGCCGGCCGGGCGGCAGCCTGGGCGGGGGCGGCGGGACCGGGTTCATCTTCGGCTCGGCGGGCCTGGAGCTGGCGATGGTCTTCTGGACCAGCGCCATAAGCACTTCGGGGGCCGTGGGCTTTTTTACGACGTTCACGTTGGGGAGCTCGGCGAGGTTCACGATGGTCTCGGGCTTGCCGGTGGAAAATATTATCGGCACCATGTCCTGCCGGGCCCGCAGGGTCTCGAACACCAGCAGGCCGCCGCCCTCCGGGATGTTAAGGTCGAGCAGTATCAGGTCGGCCTTGAACTCGGTCTGCGCGGCTATCGCCTTTAGCGCGTCGTCGGCGGTCTTTACGTCGAAGCCGGCGTCGGAAAAAAATTCCTGGTAAAAATCCAGTATGGCGGGGTTATCTTCCACTGCAAGGATCTTGGACATAGCCTCTCCTCGAATCATCCGCCCCGGAACAGTTAAGGGGCCCGCTGCTTGTATAAATAGTATAAAATAAAAAGCGTTCAAATAACTTTGATTTTTCATGAGGAGAGCTGATGACGACCGGGCCCGACAAGGAACTTAACCTGGCTTTGGACGCGGTGCTGGAGCGCAGGCGCTCCGT
>JAPLKJ010000151.1 GCA_026388125.1 Elusimicrobiota bacterium | reverse complement strand
GGCCGGACCCGCCGGCCGCGCTGAAGCTGCCAAGCCGCAGCAGGGCAGCTGGTTCTCCAGGTTCCTGAAAAAGACCAAGGCAGATCACAAGCACGAATAGCGCGTTACCGGAACCACCGCACTGACCGCCCCCGGCAACGGGGGCGGTCTTTTTTACGACAGCTTTTGTATAATTGGGAATATTGTCAGGGAGGAGAACACCATGGCTAACAAAACTCAGGGCGTGCAGTGGGACCTTACCAGCTACTTTCCGGCCTTCAACGGGCCGGAGATGATGAAATTTAAGACCAAACTGGCCGCCGACATAGCGGCGCTGCAGAAAAAGGTCGTGAAGCTGGCCCGGCTGTCAGCCAGGACCGCCGGCGACTGGGAGAAGCTGCTGCTGGGGTCCGAGAACGCCGAAGCCCGCCTGGGCCATATAATTTCATATGTCGGCTGCCTGGAATCCGCCCACGCGGACAAGGATGAATACTCGGCCGAGAACGCGAAGCTTTACGGGCTGGCCGCCGAATATTCCAAGGTAGGAGTGGACATACTGCGGGCGTTCAAGGACGTGCCGGAAAAAGTTTTCGCCGCTTTCCTTAAGCGCGATAAGCTCAAAGAAGTGGCCCACTCGCTGAAACGCCTGCGCGAGCAGGCCAGGCGCACCATGACCCCGGCCGAGGAAAAGCTCGCGGCCGACCTGGGCGTGGACGGCTTCCAGTCCTGGGAGCGGCTCTATAATAAACTTTCCAGCAAGCTCGAGTTCGACATGCAATGGCCCGACGGGAAGAAAGAGCGCCTGCCCATCTCGCGCTGGCGCGCGCTGATGTCCAGCACCGACCGCAAAGTGGGCCGCGCCGCTTTCGAAGGCGGCAACAAAGCCTGGGCCGGCATAGAGGACGCCTGCGCCGCCGCGCTCAACGCGCTGGCCGGCACCCGCGGCACCCTTAACCGCCGCCGCGGCATAAAACATTTCCTGGACCAGTCCCTGTTCGCCGCCGGCATCAAGCGCTCCACGCTGGACGCCATGTACACCGCGGTCAACCGCAACCTGGAGCCCGTGCGCGACATCCTGCGCGCCAAGGCCGCCGCCATGGACCGCAAGGGCATAGCGTTCTTCGAGCGGGAGGCCCCGCTGCCGCTCAAGGATTCGAAGCTCTACACCTGGGAGGAAGGTTCCGCGAAAGTGCAGGCCGCTTTCAGCCGGGTCTATCCGGCGCTGGGCGAGTATTACCGCACCTTCCTGGCCAACCGCTGGCTGGAGAGCGAGGCGCGCGGCGGCAAGCGCCCCGGCGCTTTCTGTACCAGCACGCACCTGACCGGTGAAGAGCGCGTGTACACCACCTTCAACGGCGCGCTGGGCGACGTGAACACGCTGGCCCACGAGATGGGCCACGCCTGGCACGGGAACCTGATGCGCGAGATGCGCCCCTGGGCCGCGGAATACCCCATGACGCTGGCCGAGACGGCCTCCATCTTCGGCGAGCACCTGCTGTCGGACGGCATCCAGACCGACCCCGCCATCACCGAGGCGCAGAAGCTGATCATGCTCGACGAGTACCTGACCGGGGCCGCCGTGACCATCCTGGACATCACCGTGCGCTTCGAGTTCGAGAAAGCTTTCTACGAGGAGCGGCAGAAAGGCGAGGTTTCCGTGGCGCGGCTCAAGGAGCTGATGACGCAGTGCCAGCGCCGCGTTTTCGGCGACGCGCTGGAGCCCGGCGGGGAAGATCCGCTATTCTGGGTCTCCAAACTGCATTTCTACATGGCGGGGGTTTCGTTCTATAACTTCCCGTACACCTTCGGCTTCCTGCTGGCGGCCACGCTGTTCACTAAGTTCAAGGCCGAAGGCCCCGCTTTCCTGCCGAAGTACGAGGCTTTCCTGCGCCTGACCGGCTCGGATACCGCCGAAGGCGTGGCGCGGAGCGCGCTGGGCGCGGATATCGGCGATCCCGCCTTCTGGGAAACGGCCATAAAAGGCCTGGCCGGGCAGCTGGCGCGCTACAAGCAGCTGCTTAACGCCAATAAAGTGGCCGCGTAAAGGGAGTTGCGCCTCAAATAAAAAGCCCCGGCTTGCCGGGGCTTTTTATTTAGCGGCGTGTAACCGTCAATCGTCGGTAGTGACGCCGCTGAAGAACTCGCGGTCCAGCACCGTTTCGCTGTAGACGCCCGGGGCGGGCCGCGGCATTACGCCGGTCCAGAATTTCGGGCTGAGCATGGTGCCGGTGTTCAGCATCCGCTGGTCGGCGGAGTAGATCACGTTGCAGTCGCGCTTGTACGGCATCTCCGGGCAGCCGAACTTGCTGAAGACGGCGTAGCGGTAGTCGAAGCCGCCTTCGCCCGCCTGCGCCTTGCCCTGCGAGGAAAAATATTTAAACCCCACCACGCTGGAGTCGTATTTAGCCAGGAGCTTGCCGGTCTGGTTGATGAAGGAGATGAAGGTGACGGCGTGGCCGGTCTTGGTGGTGCGGTTGATGTTGACGAAATCGCCGGGCTTCAGGTTCTCGAAAGTGCGGCGCTCGCCCATGCCGAAATTGATCAGCGCGTCGGCCGTGCCGTCGGATTTAAAGTCGGGGTTCACCCAGATATGGCCTTTCAGGTCGGTGACCGCCAGGCCCTCGAAGCTGCGCTTGGGGAGGTAATTATAGACGGAGTAATCGCCGGTCTCTTTGGCGTAAAGCTCGAAGGCGGTGAGGATAACCTCCATCTGGGCGGCCACGCACATGGTGAGCGGGGCGTGGCGGGCCGTGATAGTGCCGAAGGTGTGGTATTTTATGTCGTGGGTGAGTATGGAATTGATGTCATAACCGAGCAGGCCGTACTTGCCGTTAAGATAGTCCACGGCTTTCAGAACATAAGCGTTGAAATACCGTTCGTCAGGCCGCGCGTTCTCGCGCAGCGGTACGGTAACGGGGGGAGGCAGGGGCAGGGCGAGCTCGCCCAGGGTTTCCAGCCGGACAGCGTCCAGAGTGAAGGCCGGGCCGGCCGCGTAGGCGCCGGAGGGGAACAGAAGCAACAAGGGCAGAAGAAGTTTGATCATTGACATTCCTCAAGTCGGCTGCGTTAGGTCAATTATACAACTTCAACAGCGCCTGTCAACAAAAAAATGCACCGGCGCTGCCGGTTGTAATACTTTCCGGGCCGGGCCGTATTTATATATGAGAGCCGCGGGAACGCTATGGAACGCAAATACGCCGTAAAGCTGCTATTCCTGTTATTATCTTTCTCCGGCCGGGCTATGGCCGGGGAAGGATTGCCGGAATTCAAGCTTAATTCATTAAGGGTTTCCACAATGCGGGTGGCGGAGCGTGACCTGTACATCCCGCCGCCGTCCCCGCCGGCCCGGCAAGGCGCCTCTTCGGTGCGCTACGGCACCATGCCCGCCCCCATAGAACGCTACCCTTTGTACCGCCCGTACCAGGCCGGATTCATAAGGCTGCCGGGAGGCTTTTTACGCACGCGCCTGGGCAGCGGCGGCGAGCACGGCACGGACAATGTCCGCATCACCGGCAGGACAAAATTAACTACCGACGGCAGGAACGGCAAAGCGGAGATAAAATTCCCCGCGGTGGAGTTCGAGGACGAGCTGCCCGGCGACGAAGCCTTCCTGTTCGTAAAAGCCACGGGTGAGGACCTGCCGCCCGAGATCTCCTGGGCCGCCGTGATCTGCGCCGGCACCGAATATCTCGGCTACAAAGGCTCTACCCTTAAGCTGCCGGAGGAAGCGGGCGACTATTCCATGACCGAAACCCTGGCCCTGGGCGGCAGGAAGGGTCTGGTCAGGAAAACCCATCCCTGGCTGGCCGCCGCGCCGGCGAAGGGGGACGGCCGCCTGGATTACCTCTGCTCGGCGAAGTTCCGGAAAAAAATGAAAGACTATACCGTCCGCACCCTGCCCCGCGACATGGACATGTTCCATTTCAACTACAACGCGAAAGAGAACGCCCTGAAAATAACCTGGCGTACGGACATGGATTGAACGGTATAGCGGCGTTGGCCCCTGGCCTGCGCCGTGGACGGGCCGCAGACCCCTCCCCCTTGTGGCCCGGGTTGACATGTCAAGGGTGCGCTGGTATACTTTATTTGCGATGTTCCGAGAGGAGCTTATGAGCGGCAAACATGTGTTCTTATACGCGGCGCTGGCTTTCTGCCTTCCGCTTTCCGCCATGGCCTCGGAGTCCGGCAGTTTTTGTACTATGGACCAGGCCGTGGAACAGATGATCTCAGCCGCCGGCATCAATACCGGGGCCATATACAAGGATATGGGCGGGGCGCGCAGCCTGCAGGATATAAATTCCGTCGTGCGCGATTTCGCGGCCGGCTTGGTAAAGGGAAAGCTCAAATCAGGCCACGGGGACAAGCTGGAGATAACCTGGAAGGATATATACGACCTACGCGGCACTATGAGCGCCTGGGTCTGTGATAACGGCTGCCGTTTCTACTGCGTTGCCAGCTTTATAGACGCGATAGGCTCCGGCATGACCGGCACCACTATCGGCAGGGGGCTGACCAAGGGCGGCCTGATGCTGGCCGGCCCTCCCGGCTTCGTCATGCTGGGGGGCATGTCGGTGGCGCAGAAAAGTTTCCAGTGCAATCCCAGCGTGGTGGCCATGGCGCTGGTGAGACCGTCGTCGCGCTGCTGCCTTGGTGCAAGGCGCCAGGGGCCAAGGCGCTATGCGCGCGCGCCGGCGATCTGGCCGGCAAAACGGTGGTCAAGGTGATGGCCAGATACGGAGGCCGGGAGTACGCGATAGGCTTGGCCAAGGCTCTTTCCCCCAGGAGCAATGAATTCGTGGAAGTGACGATAGAATATCTTGCCCATACGGCCAAGGAAGGCGTACTTAAGCCGGTTACGCACAAGGTGGAGTCCCGCATAATGTCCGGCTTAGGCAAGAGCGACCCGGTTCCTGACGCCAGCCCTCCCTCGGGTATCCCCATAGGCGACGGGGTGTACTATGACGATCCGTCGCAGTACATGCAGTGAGGCGCGCTGAGTGCGGCCGCCGACGTTATGTGAATACGCCTGCGGCCCGCCGGACAAAGACTGCCAGCCGGACCCGAAAGGCGACTTATACGAAGTAATAGAACCCGCCGCGGCCGACGACTGAAATAAGCACTCCCGGAAATTTTGTGACGCCCGGCAACTGCCGGGAGAACCGGCGGCAACCGCTTTTGTGTCCCCTGCAATTCACATCGAGTAAAACGGCTTCCCGGCTTATACTCACTCTTTTGCGAATACTATCCCATCCAGCATGCTTTTAGCCTCTATTTCAGCGCAGTTGGGTCTTGTTCCTCTTGGGAGCGGCAAGTAGGAATCTCCCCACTTGAAAAATCTGCGTATAACACCGGAAACCGGAGACCTGTCCGGGAAATCGTGCGTGTAAATGTATATCGGTCTTACCTGTCTTTCATTAATGCCGCGATATATCAGTTCGCCCGGTATCCTCGTATTGGGCTCATTCTTCTCATAGAAGGCGCTCACGTGCGCCATTCCGGCAAGAACCACTGTTTTCGCTCCGGGATACTTTTTGCGAAGAGATATTATCCGGCTGGCCATGAACGCATCGCCGGCGTTGAATATATCGCGGCGGCCTGAAATCTCGTTATATTGCGCGTCTTTTGCATCCGGATCAAAATTTATGCCGGCTACCTTCATCCCTCCGGCCCTCGCGGTCATAATCAATTCGACATACGGCTCCACCGGCCAATCCTTTTTGAGATCGGGAATGTAGCTGATCAAAAAATTGCGCAGTTCCCGCCTATCCATGGCATCGACATTCGCCTTTGAGGGCAGGAACTCCAGGGCAAGATGTGTATAACCCTGCGACTTCAATATGGGGATGAAACGTATAAGGGCAGCCTTAATGGACCTTTTGGTATGATCATCCGGAACGAGCAATACTTCGGCGTTACCGAACGCTTCCCGCGCATCGAACCGCCTGATAAATTTTTTCACATACTCGCTGTCCGGGTCTGTTGGATCCAGACATTTCCCGGTGTAGGTGGCGGCCTCTTTGCCATTAGCCGCAGAAGCCTTGGAAACCGGAAGGCGGCCGACATCGCCGCCGGAAGCCGGCGTATTCCCGCCAAACGTCGGGATCTCGTCCGCCACGGCATCCCTTAGATCGGGGGGAGGGGGATTTGTGGGGCGTGTGAACGTGAACACAGCCGCTATTACCACTATAAGCGCCGATATCGCTATTTTAGTTTTCATAAGCCACCCCCGCTGCACGCCCGTGTCTTTGGCGCTCTCCCCCTGAACCGCCGATGATAGTATAGCAGACGAGTTAAACTTGTCAATGGACCGCTTCAACTCACGTAAAATGTTCCCCAACAGGGGTCCGTCAACTCATCTAAAATGTTCCCGAACGGTTTTCACTGAAAAAGCCCGTTTCGGGAGGCATTATGATGAGCCCGTCCGCAAGGAGGGAATACGTGAGACAAATGCAGACCAGCTATCGTGATGCCAAGGGCAGGAAAGAAAAAACCAAGCACATAATGTTTACTGCAGATTGAGCTTCAAGGGCAGAGTTGTCGAGGAAATCCTGCTGCAGTC
>JAPLKJ010000275.1 GCA_026388125.1 Elusimicrobiota bacterium | reverse complement strand
CCGCGCTTCGTGGCCACGCCTGCGACGACATCTCGCGGATAAGCTCGGGACTCCTTCGCTAAAACAGATCGAGAGCGGTATTTATAGAGATTCCTCGGGATGTTGCGCGAAGTAGCCTCGAACTTTGATGGTGAAGCTCCGAAGTTTTTCGCTTTTTAAAAAATCGGCAGAAAAATAATTAATTTCTGCGCGCGCAGAACCATTACCGGCCCGATAGAGGAAGGCTTCAGAAAAAAACTCCGGTTTTCTCAACATTAAGCGAAAAGCCCCTTCCGGGGCTTTCTATTTCATGTGATAAATCCTTGCACCTACACCGGTTCCTCGAACCTTTCTATCTCCATACTTTCCAGATTTATTAAAGCATAACTTAAAACCCTGGCCTTCATTTGGCACGGCTGAACACAAACTGTCTTGCCGAGTTTAGCTTTCCATACGCCGCTCATTACCGGCGATTCATGGATATGTCCGTGCAGAGTCAAAAGCGGCCGCATTTTTCCAATAAACCGGCTGACAGCCTGCGACCCAACTCTTTCCCCTGAACTTATTACATCCAGCCCAAGGCCAGAGGGCGGCGTATGGATCGTGTAAATTGTTCTGCCGGAATCTTTGGGCTTCGGAAGCGCTGACAGTTCCTCCTCCATAGTCGGAAGCGCGGCGGCATATGCCGGCCAATCCTCCAACTCTTTGAACCCTTCGGGCGTGGACAGCAGTCCGGCACCGAACTGCTCCTGGAAGACATAGCCCGGCCCATCCCGGCGGCAGCGGTCCTTCAGCCTGAAAGGATAATCCGTAACCCGGTTCATGCCGATGAACTCAAACCCCGCAAGTTCAAAGCGGCGCTGCGCAAGGTTAATTACGTGTTTATATTTCCGGCAGACACCGTCAAAAACCGTGTCGTGAATTTGCAGATCGTCGTTGCCCAACATCCCCATGTGGTGTATCCCGGCTTTTTCGTACCCGCCGAAGTAAGGGGACAGAAATCCTTCGATAAAATCTCTTTGCGAGCCATGCAGGTCCCCGTCCAAGGGAAGCATATCCCCGCCGTTGACCACGGCGGCAACGCCGTATTTTAGCGTGGTTTCGAAAACGCGCCGGTATTTGGCCTCATTCCCGTGAAGGTCCGTGACATAAAGTATTTTCATCTTTATTCCCGCAGGAACTGCTCGCGCACCAATTGCCGTTCAGTCACCGCAAATCATCCTCCAAGCTTTGTACAGACATATACATGGTTATATCACGAAAAGGGTATAAGTATGTATAAGTTACATAAATTTCGACTGTATCAGTTTAAAACCTGGGAGGGGATTCAGCTAAATCATATCGTCATCAGCGGCCCCTTTGCCGGCATTCGCGGCGGACAGCTTCGGGGATGAATTTCAGGGCCAGCCAGATCAGGAACGGCACTACCACCAGGTCGTCCAGTTGGCCCAATACGGGGATAAAGTCGGGGATAATGTCTATCGGGCTGGCCAGGTATACTACCGCCAGCCCTATCAGCCATTTTGACACGCGGGGCGTGCGCTCATGGGCGGCCAGCGCCTTGTAGTACAGGATCTCGGTCCTTACCCGGGCAAGAGTTTTTTTTAACATAGCGCCTTAAAACGCCAGGCTGAACAGCAGGCCGGCCACGAACGCGAACAGCAGCCACCAGACGGCGTAAACCAGCAGGCCGCGGCGGCCTATCAGTTTCCGGGACATTACCATAGTGGGAATGCAGGTGCCCACCGAGCCCAGCAGGAAAGCGAAAGCCGGGCCGGGCCCGAGGCCAAGCTTCAGCAGCGAAAGCGTAAGCGGTATTTCCTCGCCCTCGCAGACATACAGCGGCACGCCCAGCAGCACGGCGGCGATATAGGCCAGCGGCCCGGAAGCGCCGATATGGCGCATAATGAACCCGGGCGGCAGCAGCACGGTGAGCAGGCTCGCTATTGCCATGCCGATCACGAAATACTTGCCGAGGTCTTTTATTATGTCCAGGAACACCGGCCAGAATTTTTTTAGGCCTTCCTCTTCTTCGCCGCCGGAGCAGCCGCAGCCGGAACAGCACTTATTTACCGGCTCCTGCTCCGGGATATCCAGGAAGCCGGGGCGGCGGCGTTCCAGCCAGAGGAAAATTCCGCCTATCATCATAGCCCCGCAGAAAGCGGCCAGCACGCGGGCGGCGGCGAATTTCCAGCCCAGCACGGCGAAGGTCAGCACCAGCGTTTGAGGGCTTACCAGCGGCGAGGCCAGCAGGAAGCTGGTAACCGTGCCCAGGTCCGCGCCCTTGCGGCGCAGGCCGGCGGCCATGGGCATGGTGGCGCAGGAGCAGCCCGGCAGCACCATTCCCAGCACCGAAGCCTTGGCCATGGACAGCCAGCCGCCGCGCAAATGGTTAAGGGCGAACTCCGGCTTTAAAAAAACATCCAGCGCGGCCCCGATAGCCGCCCCGCCCAGGAAGTAGGGAAGGACCAGCCAGGTTAGAGCCAGGAATTCTTTAGCAAAGGAGTAGAGGCAGCTCATAGGGATCGGGAGCGCTTGATTTTACGACTTACTACCAACAGCCCGCGCAGTATTGTGGATAAATAGTCATAAAGTCATCAGCGGCCCCTTTATACATATTTGACCGCCATGCGGACGTCGTCGGTCCAGATGGCGGCCGCGCCCAGCGCGGAGAGCAGGCGGATATCGCGCGGGTGGTTGGCTACCCCGGATGATACTTCTATGCCTACCGCGGCGGCGGCCTGCAGCTGCCACTTAAGGTCGAACGCTTTAGCCCCGGCATAGAACAGCTCGCGGGTCAAAGGCCAGTCCATCCAGCCGGTACAGACCTTCTCCGCGCCGGCGCGGCGGGCGGTGGTGAGGATATCGGAAGGGAAAAGCGGCATTACGGCCAGGCCTATATCCGGCACCGCCTGCCGGGCGGCCTTCAATAAAGCGCGGTCCGTAGAGAACGTCAGCAAAAAAGCCCGGCGCTGCACCCCGGCCCGCTTTATCTGCAGGGCCAGGTCGGCCGCGTCCGCCTCTGTTCTCAGCGCCAGTTCAAAAAAAAATTCCTTGCCCGGCCGCAGTATCATCAGGTTAAGGATATCGTCCAGGTGGGCGATGGGCTCCGCGCCGAAAACGCGCAGCGGCTTAAGATGTCCCCAGGTAGTTTTGGCCACGGGCCAGGCGTGGCCCGTTACGCGTTTTACCGTACGGTCATGGCAGGCCACGAACTGCCCGTCGGCGGTGCGCCGGATGTCGCATTCTATGGCCGCCGCGCCGGCCGCGAACGCGGCTTTAAAAGCGGCCACCGTGTTCTCGGGGCCGTTGAGCAGCCCGCCCCGGTGAGCGTAGATAGAAATATTCCCCATAGCCTGATTCTAGTATATCTTTTCCCGCTCCGGACAAAAAAAACGGCACCCGCCGGGGCGCCGCTTTTCAGTTTTGCGCTAAGCCTTATTCCCCTTTATACGCCTTGGTAAGCCTTTCAGGGGAAACCACTTTGTAGCCGTTGGCGGCCAGCCAACCTACCAGCCGCTTGGCGGCGGTGCGGCTCTGCGGGTGGATGTCGTGCATCAGCACTATGCCTTTGCCGCGCTTCTGTATCATCGAGACGGTGTTCGCGAAAAGCGTATCCGGGTCCTTCGTGGACCAGTCCAGCGTGTCTATGGTCCAGCCCACCGGCACCAGGTTCAGCTCGGAGTAGATCGCGTTGAGCGCGTCCACTGAGATTATGCCGTAGGGCGGCCGGAAGAAGCCGGGCTTCGCCCCGGTGGCTTCCGTGATGGTCTTTGCCACGCCGCTGAGCTGCGAAACCGTTTTCTCGGTGGAATAATTGGTGAACGGCTTGTCGCTCTCGGTGGCGTGGCCGTAGCCGTGCACCGCCACGGAATGGCCGTCGGCGGCCTCGGCCTTTATGCGCGCCTTGCCGGCGTCGCCCAGGCTGCGGCCCAGCACGAAGAAGATAGAAGGCGCTTTACCTTCTTTCATCGCGGCGGAAACTTCTTCGGTCAGCGCCCCGGGGCCGTCGTCGAAGGTAAGTATGACCTCGCCTTTGTTAAGGAAGCCGTCGTACTGCACCAGGAAAGGGACGTTGTTCTTTACGAAGTTGATCTGGCAGTACCCGGCTTTGATGGGTACGCCGCGGGTGTCGCCTTCGCGCGCGCCGGGGAGGACGCTGTAAAAGCCGAAGACGTCGTTAAGCTCCGAAACCACCTTGTACGAGACCGTGCCCCGGTCCCGCTCACTGCCCGCGGGGAGCCTGTATTCCGCGCCGGTGGCGCGCAGTATGCGGGAGGCCATGCCCTCTATCCTGGCGCGCAGGTACTGGCCGGAGGCCGCGGCTTCCACGTATTCCGGGCTGCCCACCGGAGACACATAGGCCACGTTGGAAAAAACTTTCAGGGCCGAATAGAATTCGCCGTATTCGGCCTTGAGGGCCTCCGTATCGTCGGCTGCCGGGTTAGCGGCGGCCACCTCTACGGCCGCGGGGGCCATAGGCAGGTTCAGTTGGGCGGAAAGAGAAAGAAAGGGGATAAGGGAAACTATGGAAGCCAGCGCGAATGTTTTTTTGTTCATGATCCTCTCCTGTGGTTATATTATGCCCTACAACCGCACGGAGGATATAGAGGCTAAAGGTAACAAAAAAAAAGTTTTAGGACCCAGCAGGAATAGGGCCGAAGGGGCAACGCGCGGGAAAGGTCCGGTGGGGTAACGTCAGGCGCCGCTGGTGATAAAGTACCAGATCAGCAGGGCTATCACCAGGGACAGCAGCTTCATCTGCCAGTTGCGGGAAAAAAGTTCTGGGATATTCATGGTCGTCGGCTGAGTTCTCAAACCTGCGGCGGAGTCTGCGGCGCCGCCGCCGGATCCGGGCGCATCGCTTTCCTGAGCAGGCTCTTCTCCGCTTTCGCGCGGTACAGCTGGTAGAGCATGGCTTCAAGGTCCTTGGGGTCCACGGCCTGCTGCAGCTTGCCGTTGCGCGTGACCGAGATCAGCCCGGTCTCTTCCGACACCGTCACGATTATGGCGTCGGAGATCTCGCTCAGGCCCAGGGCCGCGCGGTGGCGCATGCCGAGGATCTTCGAAAGCTCCTGCTGCTCGGTGAGCGGCAGTATGCAGCCGGCGGCCACCAGGCGGTTGTTGGCGATAACGGCCGCCCCGTCGTGCAGCAGCGTCTTGTTGTGAAAAATTGTGAGCAGCAGCTCCTTGGACACCTCGCCGTTGACGCGCACGCCGGTCTCCACTATCTCGCGCAGCCCCATGTCCTGCTCGAGCACTATCAGCATGCCCATTTTCTCGGCGGCGGCCGCGCGGATGGCCTCTATCATTTCGGCTATGAACACGTACTCCTGCGAGACCATGATGCGGCCCAGCGGGTTGGAGCCGATATTGGCCAGCGCGAAGCGTATCTCGGGCTGGAAGACCACTATCAGCATGAAAATACCGGCCAGCCAGAACTGCTGCATCAGCCACACCGTGGCGGCCAGGTTGAAGTATTTAGCCAGCGACGTCACCACCGCCAGCACGAACACGCCCCAGATAACCTGCATGGCGCGCGTGCCTTTCAGCAGCAAAATAAGGCGGTAGACGATGTAATACACCGCCAGGATGTCCGCCAGGTTGGTCAGGTAATAGCGCAAATACATTTAGCTCCGCCGCTCAGACCGCTTTCGCGGCCGCGATAATATCGCTTATCTCCACCGCGTCGATAACTTCGTTCTCGATAAGGCGCGCCGCTATGGCGTCCAGCGCACGGCGGTTCTCGCTCAGCGCGGCCTTGGCCTTCACATAGCACTCGTTGACTATGCGTTTGATCTCTTCGTCCACTATCCTGGACGTTTCGTTGGAATAGCCGGCCGGCCGCGTCAGTTCGCGGCCCAGGAACACTTCCGAATCGTCCTTTTTAAGGCACATCGGCCCCACTTTTTCGCTCATGCCGAATTCCAGCACCATCTTCTGCGCGTAGCTGGAAACCTTCGAGAGGTCGTCGTGGGCGCCGGTGGTTATTTCATTGAAGACCAGCTCCTCGGCGGCGCGGCCGCCCAGCAGCACGCACAGGCGGTTGAGGATCTCGCTCCTGGAAGTGAGGTACTTATCCTCCACCGGCAGCTGCAGGGTATAGCCCAGCGCGGGCCCGCGCGGGATTATGGAAACCTTGTGCACGGGGTCGCAGCCCGGCAGGATCTTCGCCACCATGGTATGCCCGGCCTCGTGGTAGGCCACCACCTTCTTTTCATACTCGGAAATTATGCGGGAACGGCGCTGCGGCCCGGCCATCATTTTCTCGATAGCTTCCTCGAGGTCTTTCATATCCACCGCCTTCTTCTCCCGCTTGGCGGCCAGGATGGCGGCCTCGTTGACGATATTGGCCAGGTCGGCGCCCACGAACCCGGGGGTATGGCGGGCGATGACGGACAGGTCGGCGGAGGGGTCCATCGTTATTTTTTTAGTGTGCACGGTCAGGATGTCTATCCTGCCTTTGATGTCTGGCACGGGCACGTTTATGCGCCGGTCGAAGCGGCCGGGCCGCAGCAGCGCGGTATCCAGCACGTCGGGCCGGTTGGTGGCGCCGATAAGGATTATGCCTTCTTTGGCCTCGAAACCGTCCAGCTCCACCAGGATCTGGTTGAGCGTCTGTTCGCGCTCGTCGTGGCCGCCGCCGATGCCGGCGAAGCGCGAGCGCCCCACGGCGTCCAGCTCGTCCACGAAAACTATGGCCGGCGCGGATTTCTTGGCGCGCTCGAAGAGGTCGCGCACGCGGCTGGCGCCCACGCCCACGAACATCTCCACGAACTCGGAGCCGGAGGAGGTGAAGAACGGCACGCCCGCCTCGCCCGCCACCGCGCGCGCCAGCAGCGTCTTGCCGGTGCCCGGAGGGCCGTACAGCAGCACGCCCTTGGGCAGCTCGCCGCCCAGCAGCTGGTATTTCTTGGGGTTCTTCAGATAGTCGACGATATCCTTCAGCTCTTCTTTGGTCTCGTCGCAGCCGGCCACGTCCGCGAAAGTGGTCTTGCTTTTTTTCAGGTCCTGCAGGCGGGCCTTGGATTTGCCGAAGGACATGGCCTGCTTGCCGCCCATCTGCGCCTGCTTCACGAACAGGAACCACCAGAGCAGCACGAAAAGCAGGATCCAGCCGATGTTCAGCACCAGGCCGGCGATCCAGCCGCGGTCGGCTTCCGCGGAGAAATCCCCCACCCCGGCGGCTTCCATGTCCTCTATCAGCTTGGGATCGGCCATCGGGATGGTCTTGAAGATCACCTTTTTCTCGCCGTCCTTAAGCTCGCCCCGGATCAGGTCGGGGCGCACGGTGACCTTGGTCACCTTCTTGTCGCGCAGGTCCTGCTTGAATTCGGAATAGGGCAGCTGGCGTTCCCGCTCGGCCCCTTTCATGCTCTGGTAAACGGCCACGAACAGCAGCAGCGACAGGAACCAGAAAAGCAATTGTCGTAAATTCTTTTTAAGCGGCATGTCTTATTTCCTTTCTATGGCGGACTCTTTCATCACGCCGATGTAGGGCAGGTTGCGGTAGATACCGTTATAGTCCAGCCCGTAGCCCACCACGAACTTGTCCGGGATGGTGAAGCCGGAGTATTTCACCGGAACGCTCGTCTTGCGGCGGCTGGGCTTTTCCAGCAGCGAGCAGATCTCCACGGATTTGGGCCGGCGGGTCCTGAGGTTCTGCAGCATGTACTCCATCGTCAGGCCGGAATCCACGATATCCTCTACTATCAGCACGTCGCAGTCCTCTATGCTCTCCTTGAGGTCGAGCAGTATGCGCACCACCCCGGTGGAGTGCGCGCCGGAATACGAGGACAGCATCATGAAATCCATACGGGTATCCACGGTAATGCACTTGGCCAGATCGGACATGAACAGCACGCAGCCCTTCAGCACGCCTACCAGCGTGACGGTCCGCCCGGCGTAATCCGCGGAGATCTGTTCGCCCAGCGCTTTTACGCGCGCTTCCAGCTCGGCGCGGGGGATCAGGATCTCGTCTATATCCTTATGCATAGAATATACATTCTAGAATTTTTGGAGAGGAAAAAGAAGAGGCCGGGACGCCTTGTCCCGGCCTTTTCCGGCCTGCGGGCTGGCGCGCGCTAATCCAGGTCCATCGGGTTGATGGGGCGGGAGGTGTCGCCGGAATCTTTTATGCGCTTCTTTTCGCTCTCGAATTTCTCTTCCAGCTCTTTCTTCTTGTCTTCCATGGATTTGCCGGCATTGGAGAAATAGGCGTCCAGGCGGCTTTTATCCTCTTTCATCTTTTTCAGGGCTTCCTGCATGGGGTCGGTCCCTTCTTTCACCTGCGCCTTCGCCCAGTGGCGCAGTACCTTACCGTTCTTCCTGTCCACCTCTATCTGCGCTTTGCAGCAGGGACAATCGATAATAAAAGTTCCTTCCGACATTTTCCCTCCCTTTCCCCGATCCCCGATTATTTAATTCCCCACACCGGATGCTGCTGCGGCAGCACTTTTACCCGGCTGAGCCTGGCGGCCGCCCAGCAGCAGGCTTTTTCCATGAACTCCCCGCGCGGAGGCTTTACGCCCCCGCGCCGCGCCGTGGCGGGCTGCAGGAAAAAAGGGATGTCAGGCCGGGCGCCGGCGGCAAGGGCGACGGCCTTTTTAACGTCTGCCAGGCTGGTCCGGGAGGTCAGCACTACTTTCAGGAAGGTTTTTTCCGGCGCCGCCGCCAGGAACCGCGCGTGCTCCGCCCAGAAAGCTTTCCCACGGGTGGAGGACGGCAGTTTTATGTCCGCGGCAATTACCGTTATCAGCCCTTTGAGCTTCTCCAGTTCACGGTAAAGCGTACCGTTGGTCTCGAGGTGCACCGCCAGGCCGGCTTGTGTTAAAAGCGGCGCCAGGGTCTTGATGAATTTCCAGTGCAGCAGGGGCTCGCCGCCGGTCAGCGAAACCGCCCTGGCCCGGCTTTTACGAACCTGTCTGAGAACTTCGGCGGCGGTTTCCTTCACGGACATTTCCGCGGCGAAGGCGCCTTTCGCGGCGGCCGGCTCGTCGCAATAGCCGCAGGCCAGGTTGCAGCCCGCGAAGCGCAGGAATACCTGCTTCTGCCCGCAATAAAGACCCTCGCCCTGTATGGAGGTAAAAAATTCGGCTATAGGCGCGGTCAACGGTTTCATTTTACAGCCTTCAGCGCGGGGTCGGCCAGGCCGGCCGCGGCGAAGCCTTTGGCGCGCAGCTTGCAGGAATCGCAATGCCCGCAGGGCCTGGCGCCGCCGCTATAGCAGGACCAGGTAAGGCCCAGCGGGGCCTTCAGTTTGAGCGCCAGGCGGATGATCCCGGCTTTGCTGAGGCGGATGAGCGGCGTGAGGAATTTTATCCTGCCGCCGGTGGCGCCGATGCGCGTGCCGGCGTTGGCGGCCTTTTCCACTTCCCGGTAAAAAGCCGGCCGGCAGTCGGGGTAGCCCGAATAGTCCACGATGTTAGGCCCCAGCACGATAGCGCCGGCGCCGATGGAGTCGGCCAGCGACACGCCTATGGAAGAGAACACCAGGTTGCGCCCTGGCACGTAAGTGCTGGGGATGGCGCCGGAGCCTATTTCAGAGGACTCGATATCGGGAAGTTCTTGTTTCTGGTTCACCAGGGAACTTACCGCCAGCCAGGGGAAAGCCAGTTTCACTTCGTAAAGCTTGACCTTCAGCAGCCGGGCTATGGCGCGGGCCGACCCGTTCTCGCGGGAGTGGCGCTGGCCGTAATCGAACGAGATGGCCTGGCAGTCGTAGCCTTTGGCGCGCGCCCAGCACAACGCCGTGGTGGAGTCCAGCCCGCCGGAAAAAAGTACTACAGCTTTCTTTTTCATAGTATAGCCGCGTTCTCCACCGTGCCGACGCCGTTGACCAGCTTCACGCGCGGGACCGCGCCGAAAATGCCCATCTTAAGGGCTATTTCCATGTCGCGCTTCCCGGTATCCGGGCGGGTGGTCATAAAATCCAGCACGCGGCCGCTGGCGTGTATCTCCTGCAGCGCGGCGGCATAAGTATCCTCGCCCGCCAGCGCCCGCTCCAGCGCGCGGGCGCAGATGAAATCCTCCACGTGTTTGCGGTCGTAGAACAGGCAGGCCGGCACGATAAGCGTGGGCATGGGCCTGCTCCGGCAATACTTGACCAGCGCGGGGAAGTTCGCGAAGCAGGCTATGAGTATTTCTTTCGCCATGGTCAGCGCCGTGACCGCGGGCGAACCCGAGTTGGTCACCGACAGCGCCGTCCGCGCGGGGTTGGAACCGTGCAGCGCCGTATAGGGCGAATTATCGTACTGCTCCACGCCGGGCCCGAGGTTTATCTCGGAGAACAGGTCGGAGTTCTTCTCCAGCCGGCGCACGGCCACGGCGCGCGGAGGGCTGGCGTAAACGCGGATGTCGCCGCGGCCGCTTTCCAGCAGCGCGCAGATGGTATTGGAAAAACGGAACAGGTCGATGACCAGCGCGCGCCCGGTCCAGGCGCGGGCGTCGGCGGGCTCGTAGGCCACGCGTACGGCGGCGTCAGCGGGCGGAGGTAGAGGTGTTGGCGGCATATTTTATGGCGAGCCCGGTCACGAAATCTTCAGGGTCCTGGCGGACGTCCAGGCGGTCGTCCTGCATGCCGGTCTCTACCACGAGTATCAGCCCGTCGGCGCCCATTTTGGCGGCGGCTTTGAGGGCTTCGCGCTTATGCTTCTCTATTTCTTTGGAACCGGCCGGTACGCGGGGGCCGTGGATGATCCCTATCGCGCCCCATTGCCTGCGCGTCTGCTCGCGGGAGGAGAAGACCTGCACCTCGCGCTCGGGGCGAGCGGGGAACCACGGGCCTACCTGTATGGTATCCAGGCGGGACGGAGCGCAGGCGCACAGCGCCAGGAAAAAAGGCGCCGTCCGGGCCAGCGTTCTCAGGGCTGGTCTATGCCAAGGTCCCGGCATATTTTCCTGACGGTAAAATCAGCTATCTCGGTATGCCTGGTGACCGGGATCTCTTTGCCGGTGGCCGGATTCATGAAGACGGAATACTTGCCGCCTTCACGGGACAGTTCACAGCCTTTGCTTATAAGATGCCGAACAAGGTCCTTGCGTTTCATATTGCACCTCTTTGGCCGCCGGGAAAAGCGCGGCCGTAAGTATATTTTAGCATTCTGAGGGGCCGTACATAAAGCCTAAATCTATTATAGAATTGTAGTATGACGCGCAAGGAACTGCTTTCGAGAATGGCGCCGTACCCGGAATTTTACCGGGCGGTCTGGCTGGCCTGTCTTGAAATAAAGCCGGGCGAGACCCGCCCCTATAAGTGGCTGGCCCGGCGCATAGGCAGGCCGCGGGCGGCCCGGGCGGTGGCGCTGGCCCTGAAGCGCAACCCGTTCGCGCCCTTCGTGCCCTGCCACCGCGTGGTGCGCTCGGACGGCGGTCTGGGCGGCTACTCCGGGCCCGGCGGCACCGCCGCCAAACAGCGGATGCTGCGCGCGGAAGCGAAGGCGGCGCAGTGCGGACAAAGCGGCGTACGGCGCCCGGCGCGCTAATGTCTTTTCAGCACAAGGAGCATCACAATGCAGAACTTTAATTTCATCAACCCCGTAAAGATCATCTTCGGCAAAGGCACCATCGGCAAGATCGGGCCCGAGGCGGCCAAAGCCGGCAAAAAGGCCCTGCTGGTCTACGGCGGCGGCAGCATTAAGAAGAACGGCGTGTACGAGGCCGTCCTGAAAACCCTGGCCGAGAGCGGCATCGCCGTTGTGGAACATACCGGAGTAAAGCCGAACCCGGCCCTTTCGCATGTCAGGGAAGGCGTAAAAAAAGCCAAAGCGGAAAAGTGCGGGCTTATAGTGGCGGCGGGCGGCGGCTCGGTGATAGACGAAAGCAAGGCCATAGCCGCCGGCGCGCTGTACGCCGGGGACGTCTGGGATTTTTTCAGCGGCAAAGCGGCGGTGAAGGAAGCGTTGCCGCTGTTCACGGTGCTCACGCTGCCGGCCACCGGCTCGGAAATGAATTCCGGCTGCGTGGTGACCAACGAGGAAACGAAGCAGAAATATTCGGCGGGCGGGGCGGCGCTGTTCCCGCGGGCGTCGGTGCTCGATCCCGAAACGACCCTGAGCCTGCCGGCGGCGCAGGTAGCCAACGGCGCGGTGGACGCCATCGCGCACATCATTGAGGGCTATTTCACCACCACGGACGCCGACAACGCCGTGACCGACGAGCTGGTGCACGGCCTGGCGCGCTCGGTGATAGCCTCCACCGAAAGGATAATGAAGGACCCCGCCGATTATAACGCGCGCGCCGCCATGATGTGGTCGGCCACGCTGGCGCTCAACGGCCTGGCCTCCTGCGGCTACGGCGGAGGCAGCTTCATCAACCACGCCATCGAGCATTCCCTCAGCGCCCTCTACGACATAGCGCACGGCGCGGGGCTCGCGATAGTGATGCCGGCCTGGTTCAAGCACCACCTGCGCACGGCGGGGCCGGCCCGGCTGGAAAAATTCGGACGTTCCGTGTTCGGCGCCGGCAGCGCCGAAGAGACCATCGCGGCTTTCGAGGCGTTCTTCAAAAAGACCGGCGCGCCCGTCAGGCTTGCCGAGGCCGGCATCCCGGCCGCCGATATTCCCGCCATAGCCGGCAACGCCATGGGGCTTATACGGGCCTGGGGCATAAAGTATACGCAGCCGGAAGTGGAGAAAATACTTGCCGACGCTGTTTAAGGAAAATCCATGAAGAAATTATTTGTTTTCGCGGCGCTGTTCACGGGGAGCTATTGCGGGTTCGCCTATTTCGCCGGCGCGGGCGCCGTTCCCGAGCCTGACCGGACGGCCACGGTATACTTCTCGAAAGAGATCTCGCCGGCCAGGCTGAAAGCCCTCTACCAGAAGCTGGAGTTCAAGCCCGCCGGGAAACTGGGCGTAAAGGTGCATTTCGGCGAAAAGGGCAACGAGAACTATCTCCCCCCGGCGCTGCTCAAAGGCCTGGTGACGGAATTGAAAGGGACCTTCGTGGAGACCAACACCCTTTACGGCGGCTCGCGCGGCGACACCAAAAGCCATCTCGCCACGGCCAAAGAGCACGGCTGGACCTACGCCCCCATCGACATACTCGACGCCGGCGGCGAGACCTCCGTCCCCTACAGCGGCAAATATTTCAGCAGGGTGCTGGTCGGGCAGAACATGAGCAAGTACGGCTCTTTCCTGGTGATCTCGCACTTCAAAGGGCACAGCGGCGCCGGCTTCGGCGGCGCCATAAAGAACCTGGCCATGGGCTTCGCCTCCCCCGCCGGGAAGAAGGCGCAGCATGCGGGGCTGTTCCCGAGAATACGGAATTCAAAATGCGTGAAGTGCGGGCTGTGCAAAGCTCAATGCCCGGTGGGAGCCATACGGGGTGACATCACCGTGGACGAGGCCAAATGCATCGGCTGCGGCAAATGCGTTGAGGTCTGCCCTTACAAGGCCATTGTGACGTACCAGAAGTCCACCGGCGGCGTGGTGTTCCAGGAGAAGCTGGCGGAATACGCCAGGGGCGTGACGGCCGGCCGGAAGCTGACCTACATAAACCTGCTGATGAACATCTCGGCGGCCTGCGACTGCAGCGCCAGCGCCCCCAAGCCTTTCATCGGCGACCTCGGGATGCTGGCCTCCTCCGACCCCGTGGCGCTGGACCAGGCCAGCTTCGATCTTGTCAACAAAGCGGCCGGCCTCGACGACGCCTTTAAGCACGAGAGCGGCATCTCCGGCGTCCCCTGCATGGAATACGCCGCGAAGATAGGCCTCGGCACCCGGAAATACAAGCTGGTAGAGCTTAAATAAAAAAAAAAGACCCGGGCGCAGGCCCGGGCCTTCTTAACACCCGAAAGTTTACCCCACCATTTCGCCCATGCTGAACATCGGCATGAACAGGGCTATGACTATGGTGCCGATCACCACGCCCAATACCACCATGATCAGCGGCTCTATCATGGAGGTAAGGCCGTGCACGGCCGTATCCACTTCGGTATCGTAGAAGTCGGCGATCTTGGCCAGCATGTTGTCCAGGCCGCCGGTCTCCTCGCCCACGCTGATCATCTGGATGACCATAGGCGGGAAGATATTGGCCTTCTTCAGCGGGTCAGAGATGCGCCCGCCCTCCTTGATGGAGTTATAGCTGCTCATGATGGCTTTCTCTATGACCTTGTTGCCGGAGGTCTTGGCCACCGTCTCGAGGCCCTGCAGTATGGGCACGCCCGACTTGATAAGGGTGCCCAGCGTCCGGGTGAACTTGGCTATGGCCACTTTTTTCAGCAGGATGCCCACCACCGGCAGCTTAAGGGAGATATCGTCCACCTTTTCCTGCCCCTTTTCGGTCTTCATCCACTTCTTCAAGAACCGGTACCCGAGGTAAAAGAGCGGGATCGTGAAAACCATTTTCTGCCGTATAAAATCCGAAAGGTTTATCAGCGCCTGCGTAAGGAACGGCAGTTTGGCGTTGAAGCTGCCGAAGATGTCCTTGAAGATGGGAATTACGAAGGCGATCAGGAAAAGGGTGATGAGGCCGGCCACGCTGAAAACGACCGTGGGGTACATCATGGCGCTCTTGACCTTGGCCTTCAGCGCCTCGGAAGATTCAAGGAACGCGGACAGCCGCTCGAGTATGGTGTCGAGGATACCGCCCACCTCTCCGGCCTTTATCATGGAGACGTAAAGTTCCGTAAAGGCGGCGGGGTGTTTGCGCATGGCGTCGGCGATGGAAAGCCCGGCCTCGATGTCGGTGCGCAGCGCGCCCACCACCGTTTTGAACGCCGGGTTCTCGGCCTGCTCTTCCAGTATGGTGAGCCCTTGCACGATAGGCACGCCGGCGGAAACCAGCGTGGACAGCTGGCGCGAAAAAATAACCACGTCAGCATTCTGTACTTTGTCCTTGAAGAATTTTTTCTTTATCTTGGCGGGAACGATCTCTACAATGCTGAGCTTTTTCTCGCGCAGGCGCGCGATGGCGGCTTTCTGGTCGGCCGCCTCCACAACGCCTTCAATGGCCTTTCCGTTGCTTTCCTTGGCTTTGTAGGCGAATAGCATAGGTAAATAAAATAATATCCCCCCGGGTCAGGCCGCTGCGCCCGGCTCAGCCGGTGGCCGACAGGGTCTTCTGCAGCAGCTTCTTCAGGTCTTCCGGGTCGGTGGACCGGTTGACGGCTTCCTGATAGGAGATCTTCTGCTTCTTGTACAGGTCCACCAGCGACTGGTTCATGGTGACCATGCCGAACTTGCCGCCGGTCTGGATCGCCATCTGGATCTGCTCGATCTTCTGCTCGCGGACGA
>JAPLKJ010000160.1 GCA_026388125.1 Elusimicrobiota bacterium | reverse complement strand
GGTTGTCGCGGCTGATATTGATATGGGACGCCTTGCAGAAGGTGGCCCAGAACAGGGCCGGTACGTCGCATTTCTTCGCCTGGTCCGCCGTGCGCCCTTTCAGCGCGTGCGCCGCGTAGGCCTCGCCCTTTAAATAGAACTGCGCCGCCCGTTCGTTGTTCTCGTCCTCCAGGAACATCAGCGCGTAGCCGCAGAAGCCCTGTGCCGCGTTCACCAGCATGCGCCGGTTGTCGGGGTCGCTCTTGAGCAGTATCTCCATCAGCTGGAGGTTGGCCGGCAGCGCTTCCTTCACGTACTGGGGGTCCTGCTGGCTGAAAACGGAGGGCAGACCCTTGTCGATAACGCCCGACGTCACATGCGCGGCGGTGCGGTTGAGCGAGCAGCCCGACAGGCACAGCGCGGCGCAGGCCAGGACCGAAGCGGCGCGGACGGGAACTTTCATTTGCGGTGCTCCTTGACCAGGGCAGCGAAGCTTTCCACCATGGCGCCGTGCTTTTTCAGGAAGTCCTCCGGAGTTTCCGGGAAGCGGTAGGTCCAGTTATGGTCGCCCAGCGTGCCCGGCGTGTTCACGCGGTCCTTCGAACCCACTATGTCCTGTATGGGCAGTATGATTATGCGCGAGCCCGCGGTAAGGATGGAGGCCAGGATCTTTTCCCGGGCTTTCGAGAATACCGGCGGACGGCCGGTCTCGCCCGAGACCAGTTTCCAGAAAAGCTTTTTTTCGGCGGCGTCCACCGTGTCCCACCAGTCGGCCAGCGGCTCGTTATCGTGCGTGGACGAGGTGGCCAGCGAGACCGGCGGGTAGCTGGCGGGGGAGGTGTAATTGTTGTCTTTGCCTTTCTCCCAGCGCATCACTTTGTAGCCGGGGATGTTCAGCTCGGACAGCACTTCGCCCACGTAAGGCGGTATCAGGCCCAGGTCCTCGGCCACCGGCAGCATGGGGCTGGCCCCGGCCACCGCTTCCAGGAAACGTTTGCCACGCGCGCGCTGGCCGGGAGCGTCCTTGATATCGAACTCGGGCTTCAGCGCCACGTCGCGCGGTATCACCCAGGTGCGGAAAAAGCCCACCATGTGGTCGATGCGGAACAGGTCGTAGAACTCGGCGGCTTTTTTTACCTTGGAACGCCACCATTCGAATTTATTGTCCTCTATCATCGGCCAGTTATAGGCCGGCAGGCCCCAGCGCTGGCCGGTCTCGCTGAACGCGTCGGGCGGCGCGCCCACCTCGCGGGTCAGGTCGAACTCGGCCTGGCGGGCCCAGACGTCGGAGCTTTCCTGGTTCACCATGAAGGGCAGGTCGCCCAGCAGCTTTATATTAAGCTCGGTGGCGCGCGTGCGGGCGGCGGTCCACTGCCGGTGTATGGCCCATTGCAGGTACTTGAAGAAAAGCAGCTGGTGCTCCTCGTGCTTGTGCAGGTCCTTCAGCGCCTGCGGCTCCCGGTTCTTCAGCGGCTGCTCCCAGTGCGTCCAGGAGGTCCAGTCGTGCGTGTCCTTCAGCCTGCGGAAAGCGGCGTAATCCTCCAGCCAGTCGGCGTTGGCGCGGCAGAAAGCCCTGAACTCCCCGGCCTGGGCGGAATCTTTCAGCACGTGGTGCTCGTGGAAGGCGGTATAGATCTTCCACAGCGTGGAGAATTTAAGGTGGCGCACCTCGTTGTACATCACGGCTTTCGAGTGGCGCAGCTGCCTTACGCCGGCCTGGAAGCGGCGGGAATTTATGTCTTCCAGCAGGCCGGGGAAACCCTGCAGCTCGGGCAGCTCTTCCACGGCTATGTAGATGGGGTCCAGCGCGAAGGCCGACAGCGCGGTGTAGGGGCAGGAGACGCCCGGCGGCATTTCGTTTATGGGCAGCACCTGCAGCAGGTCCAGGTTCAGCGCTTTCATCACGTCGAACCAGAGCACCATCGAGCCGGTATCGCCTATGCCCCAGTCCTTCCTGGAGCGCATGGAAAAAAGCGGGAAGAGCGTGCCTGTCTGTTCTTTTTCTAGTAATGGATGCATAAGGTTTTACGCCGGGCGCTACCTGGCCGCTACGGCTTCAATCTCCACCAGGGCGGCCCTGGGCAGGGCTTTCACTTCTATAGTGGCCCGGGCCGGCGCATTGGCCGGGAAGAACTTCGAGTAAACTTCGTTCATCTGCGCGAACTGGCCGAGGTCGGCCATGAAAACGGTGGTCTTCAGCACGTTCTCCAGCGCCAGGCCTTCGGCCTTGAGTATGCCGTCGATGTTCTTCAGCACGGCTTCGGTCTGGGCTTTTATCCCGGCCGGCGCCATGGCCCCGGTGGCGGGGTCGATGGGCAGCTGGCCCGAGATGAAGATAAGTCCGCCGGCCTCGACGGCCTGGGAGTAAGGCCCGATGGCCGCGGGAGCGTTCGTGGTAGAAATTATTTTTTTCATGGTCAGCCCTTTTTTGTCGTGCGGATGAAATTCGCTATGGAGCGGTCGTAGGAGCGCTCGGCCGCCGGCGTGAAATAACAGCCCGGCAGCTCGCCGCTGGCGCGGTGGTAGGCTACGCAGTCGCAGCAGGCGCCCTTGCGGCCGCAGGGTTCATAAGTGCAGGTACAGCTTTCCGCGTTGGAACTCTTTTTGCAAGCCATGCGTTCTCCTAGATTATTATATTACCAAAAAACCCGGCATAATTTTCTATCATATAGGGATGCGTGACACCATACATTTTTCCGGCGCGGGCGGAGTGGGCATGAGCGCCCTGGCACAGATAGCGGCCATGGAGGGGAAGAAGGTGAGCGGCTCCGACCGCGACTTCGACCGCGGCCGCAACATGCAGGTCAAGGCGGCGCTGGAAGCCCTGGGAGTGAAAATTTATCCGCAGGACGGCTCGGGCGTGAACGACGCCACCTCCGAACTGGCGCTGTCCACGGCCATAGAGGAGTCCAACCCCGAAGTTATCAAAGCCCGGGCGCTGAACGTTAAAATAAGCCACCGTTCCGAGCTGCTGGCCGGGCAGGTGAACCGGTTCGATTCTATCGTAGTGGCCGGCACCAGCGGCAAGTCCACCACCGCGGCCATGCTGTTCGCCGTGCTGGAAGCCGGCGGGCTGGGGCCTTCCATAATAACCGGCGGCGCGCTGGTGCAGCTCAAAGAGCGCGGCCTGATAGGCAACGCTTTCCGCGGCAAAGGCGATATCCTGGTGGTGGAGGCGGACGAATCCGACGGCAGCATCGTGCGCTACACGCCCAAGACCGGCGTGCTGCTGAACATCACCAAGGACCACAAAGAGCTGGCCGAGCTGAATAAAATTTTCCTGGAATTCGCCGGCAACTGCGGCCGCGTCCTGGTGAACGCCGACGACGCGCAGGCCCGCGCGCTGCTGCCCGCCGCCCCGGCTTTCGGCCTGAACACCGAAGGCTGGAAGGTGGAGAACGTGCGCCTCGGGCCTTTCGCCTCCCGCTTCAGCCTGAACGGTACGGAATTCTATCTGCCCGCGCCGGGGCTATACAACATAGAGAACGCCGCGGCCGCCGCGGCCGCCGCCGCCCTTTACGGCGTTAAACTGGAGGCCGCCGCCAGGGGCCTGAAAGATTTCCGCGGCGTGGAGCGCCGCTTCCGGCTGGTGGGGGAGAAAAACGGCGTGAAAGTGATAGACGATTTCGCTCATAACCCCGCCAAGGTCAGCGCCGTGCTGAAGGCCCTGCGCCATGCCGGCGGCGGGCGCGTGTTCGCCGTTTACCAGCCGCACGGCTTTGCGCCCACCCGGCACCTGAAGGCCGAGCTGATAGACGCTTTCGTTACCGGCCTGGCGCCGGAGGACCTGCTGCTGATGCCGGAGATCTATTACGCCGGCGGCACGGCGGCCAAGGATATTTCGTCGAAGGACATCACCGGCGCGGTGGCCGCCGCCGGGCGCGCGGCCAGGTACTTCTCCGACCGCGGCGCCATCCCGGCGGAGCTGGCGAAGCTGGTGCGCAGCGGGGATATCGTTGCCGTGATGGGCGCCCGCGACGCCACTTTGTCGGACTTCGCCAGGCAGATACTGGAAGCTTTGCCCTGAGGCTGTTATGGCTAAAATAACCGTGATGATCTATACCACGCTCAGGCAGCGCCTGGGCGTCTCTAAGCTTGCGCTGGAAGGCGCCACCGTGCGCGACATCGTGGACAGGCTGTGCGAATACAAGGCGCCCGAGACCGCCAAGCTCATACTCGACGCGGAAGGCCATATCAGGCAGCATTTCGTGCTGACGCTGAATTCCGAGATACTGGACAACAAAAAGACCGCGCGCGCGCCGGTGAAAGACGGGGATATACTGCACGTGTTCCCGCCCGTGTCCGGCGGCTGAAATATTTTTGGAGGCAAAATGAAACCCGTAAAAATTACTGAAGGCGTTTATTCGCTGCGCGTCAACCATTTCAACAGGCGGCTGTTCGATTCGCTCATCCCGCTGCCGCAGGGCACCAGTTATAACGCCTATCTGGTAAAAGGCACGGAGAAGACCGCGCTGCTGGATTCCGCCGACCCCGAGAAAGCTGCGGTGCTGTTCGACTACCTGAAGGACGAAGGTAAGATCGATTATATAGTCTCCCACCACGCCGAGCAGGACCATTCCGGCTCCATCCCGCTGGTGCTGGAGCGCTACCCGGCCGCCAAAGTGGTGACCAACCCCAAATGCAAAGAATTCCTGATGTCGCACCTGCACCTCCCGGCGGATAAGATCATCGAGGTCATGGACGGAGAGATCCTGCAGCTGGGCGGCAAAACGCTGGAGTTCATCTACACCCCCTGGGTGCACTGGCCTGAGACCATGTGTACCTACCTGCGCGAGGACAAATGCCTGTTCTCCTGCGATTTCTTCGGCTCGCACCTGGCCGCCGGCGGGCTGTTCTCCGAGGAACATCTTGTGTACGAACCCATGAAGCGCTATTTCGCCGAAATAATGATGCCTTTCCGTACCAACATAAAAGGCCATCTCGAGAAGCTGGGCAAGTACGGGATCGCTTTCATAATGCCCAGCCACGGCCCGGTGCACCGGAACGTTAAATTCGTGCTGGACAGCTACCGGGACTGGGCCGTCAGCGCGCCCAGGAACAAGGCCGTTATCGTTTATATCTCCATGCATGGCAGCACTTATATACTGGTCAACCGGCTGGTCAGCCGCCTCGAGGAGGCCGGCGTGGAAGTGGAGAAGCTCAACCTGGACCAGTTCGACGAAGGGCGGGTGGCCATGGCGCTGGTGGACGCCGCCACCATAATTGTGGGCACGCCTACCGTGCTGACCGGACCGCATCCCAAGGCCATTTACGCCGCCTGCCTGGCCAACCTGCTGAGGCCCAAGGCGAAATTCGTTTCGGTGATAGGTTCTTTCGCCTGGGGCGGCCGCGCGGTGGAGACCATAG
>JAPLKJ010000240.1 GCA_026388125.1 Elusimicrobiota bacterium | reverse complement strand
AGTAGGCGCCAGCCCTGCGGCGCGGCGGCGAGTACTTTCCCGGCAATTACAGCTGGTTGCCTCTTTCCGGAGGGGCTCCGCGCGGGCGGAGCGGCCGTACGCGAAAAAACAGGAGACATTCGTCTCCTGTTTTTATTGACTGCCGGCCGGTGTTCAGCGGTTCAGTTCAGCACTACCGCCGCTCTGATATCGTTGTCGGGAATATCGTCGGTGTTAACCTCGTCGGAAGTGGTGTTCCCGTCCGCGTCCAGCACACGCACGTACAGCTCATAATTGCCGGCCGGCAGGGGTTCGAAATTAATCGCGCCGTCCCACCAGTAGGCGGTGATGGCCCCGCTGAACAGCAGACCGCCGTCCTTGGGCGGGAAAAGAGAGGCGGCGCCCGTCACGGCCGTTCCTATGAGCGAACCGTCCTTGTATACGTTGATCGCATAAGTGATATCAGGAGAGCGGTTCTCGTATACGTTGAATTTTATCTGGAGGCCGGCCCTGTCCTCGCTGCCGGAGCGGACCGAAATAGTGCTTACCGAGAGGTTCTGCACCAGCGGCGGCAGGCGTTTGGAAGCCGATTCAAGCACGCTGACGGTGACGGCGCCGGAAATAGCGAGCTGTTCTTCTCGTATCTCCGGGTGCGCTGTGATCCAGGCATTATTGTTGTTGCCGCTGTCATTGTTATTCTGCGGGGGGGGAACGGCGTAGGTGTCCCTGTTCTTGCGGCCGCCGTAATGGCCCCAGGGGCCGTAAGTCACGTCCTGGCCGAAAGGCGGGGCGTCGGGCGCGGTAACCCAGTAAGGCTTGCCGGTTTCGGGATCGGTCCAGCCGGGGAGCTTGCTCCGTGTCTCGTCCTGGAGAACCTGGTAATAGGCCCAGGGCTCCATGTCCCCTCTGTCGCGCCTGTCGGAAATTCTAACATCGTTGCCGTAATAGCCCTCAAAACTGTCCTGGATACCGTGTTTAATATTGGCCACGTGCACCGGAACGGCCTGGTCCTGCGTGAGATGGCAGATGGTGCCCAGCCGGGAGTAAGCCTCGGCGAATTTAAAATGCTCATAGTTCCAAAGCACCCCGCCTTTGCTGAAAGGGGTCTTGCCGTACCAGAGCTCCTGTACCGGGCCGCCGTTCTTTTCAGAGCTCAGGTGGCCGCTTTCGTCGTTGCTGCCGTCTTTGATGAAGTCAGCGGCGGCTTTGATGTCCGGGAAAACGCTGGCGTTGATGTGTTTCAGCGCGGCTTTGGCGGACGCCTTGTGCGCGGAGCCGAAAAAACTGACGCTCCACCATTTTGAATCTATCTTGGGGGCCGAGGCAGTGGGGACGGGGGCGATGTCCTGCTGTATGAAATTTTCACCTGCCTGGCGGGCTATCAGCCTGTTCTCGATGTTCTTTATGTCTTCGTTGAAATCAGCCGCGGTCAGGAGGCCGGATGCCGTAAAAGAAAAGACCGCCGCTATTAACAGGGTGTTTGTTTTTTTCATTAATATTTCCCTAATACTCCCGAAGAGCAGAGATGTTGAGGGCAGTACATATTAATAGTATGGCGTCTGGAACGAAGCTCTGAAAGTGTCTAAATGCTCATACGCTGCTGGAAGAGTGGCCTATAGAGGATAGGCCTGATGGGAAATGAAAAAGGCGCCTGAAGGCGCCTTTCTCGGTGTTTCACGGGTTTGGCAGCAGTTTTCCTGTGTCTGTTTATGGCTTCCGCTTTAAAGGCGGCTTGGTATTGCCGGTTTCAATAGTAGGCCGCGTGATAATGGGCCTATCCGTAGTGATGCCCGGTTTCGCGGCGATGTCCGGTTTCGTTATGATGCCGGGTTTTGTGGTTATGGTCGTGCCGGTAGTGCCGCCGGTAGTGCCTGTTGTCCCGCCCAGCCGGGTGGAAATATCATTATTCAGCTTTTGATTGAACTCGGTGTTGTTGGCGGAGCCTTTCATGGCCGAGTTGACCATGGTGCGCAGCTCGCTCGAGCTTATGGCGCCGGCGTTGCCCGACACCGCCAGCCTGTTCTGAAGCTGGCCGACTATCGTATCCACATTTTTCTCCTGAACCGTGCCGGCCCGGGAAGTATCGGCGCCAAGGGTAGCGCTCTTGGTATTCAAAGAGGTCGCTGTATTAAGCTTCGGGATGGTGGTCAGTTCAGTAGCAGCGGGTGATTTAGCGCCGATGACGCTAGCCGCGCTCTTGGTGCTGAGGGTGCTGGCCGCGCTCTTAGCGCCGATGGCGCTCGTCGGGCTCCTGGAAACGGAACTATCTGTCAGGCGCCTGGTACCTGTGGCGCCTGTTGTGCTCTTGGTATTGATGGTTCCCGGCGTGTTCTTCGTGCCCGTGAAGCCTGCCGTGCCCGCTGAAGTCTTCCTCGATATTGAACTATCTTCGGAAGACTTAGCGCCGGGCCTCGATGAAACGTTCGTTGACGCGCCGCCGTAAGCCCTCGCCTTGTTCTCCCCGCCGGCCTGGGCATCCGCGTTGGCCCCGCCCCTGTTGTGCCCGGAGCTCCGCGCGCCCTTCGCGGCGGCGTTCCCGTCGGCGGCGCCCTCCCGGTCGCCGCGGCTTCGAGAACTCTCGTAGTTCTCATCCGCTTTTTCCGCTCCGCTTTTTCTGCTTAAGACCTCTTTGCGCAGTTCCTCGCGCTGCTTCTCCTCCATAGGCGCATAGGTCTTGGCCAGCGCGCCCAGCTTTTTGCGCGCGGCAATGATGTCCGAATCGCTGACCTTGAGGTCTTTCGTTTCATAGGGCGAGATAAAATCCATTTCTTTTTTTATCTTCACTTCATGGCGGGGGGTCAGCATGACGCTGTTGCCGACAGGGTTGCCGGCCCCGTCCAGGCTTGTTACCAGGACCTGCCCTTCGTCGAAGATGGTGACCGCCGTTTCCTCGCTGTCGGCGGCGTAGTTCATGGCGAATTCGGTGCCGCGCACTGCGGCCACCGCGGTGGGGGTGCGGAGCTCCATGGCTTCGAGACGCTCTTTCAGGCCGGTGACCTTGGCCACGAACCGGCCCGCCCGGAGAATGAAAGAGGAACTCTTGTGCCTGAGCGTTTTCATTTCGAATACGCTGGAGGGGCTCAGCGCTATTATCCCCCTGCCGTCCAGGCTGATATCGGCTTTTGACTTATTGCCGGTCTTTACCGTATCGCCGTCCTCCAGCGGGACCCCGCGCGCGAGGGCTGTCCATTTGCTCCCTTCCCCGCTCTGTTTAAGGTAAACCTTGCCGCGTATATTGTAAACCCTGGCGTCCCAGTTCCCTTCGTCGGCTTTTCCCGCTGGAGCGTCCTGCGCGCCCGCGAAACCGTTTAACGCCAGCATGACGGCGAAAAGCGCCGCAAATTTTTTTATGGTTTTCATTTCCCGATCCCCCCCGTACGCGAAGATCCCGCAACAGCGATACATGAATATTATACACCCGCGGCAGAGTTTTTCAAGTGCGATTCTGCCCGGCCGCGGGAATTGGATTAAAGATATAATATTCCCGGTGAAGAGAATTTTGTTGAAAACAACGATATTCGCCGCCGGCGCCGTTCTCCTGGCCCTGTGCGCGGAAGCGGCGCTGCGCGTGCTGGGCAGCCGCTATGTTACGGAAGTCCCGGCCATAGAACGGCATGCCGGCGATGCGTATACTATCCTGTGCGCGGGCGATTCGTTCACCTACGGCGCCGGCGCGCCCGCGGAAAGCAGCTATCCCCGGCAGCTGGAGGGCCTGTTAAAGGCCAGGTTCCCCGGCCGCGCGTTCCGGGTAGTGAACGGCGGCGAGGTGGCGCAGAACACCGCGCAGGCGCTGCGCTGGCTGCCCGGCGCGCTGGCTAAGGTGAAGCCCGACTGCGTGGTGCTGCTGTCGGGCGGGGCGAACTCCTGGAATTACTGGGGCTACCGTTCCGGCCCCGGCCCGGCGAGCTGGCCTTTTTACGAGCGTATCCGGCTGCTGCGGCTGGCCCGGCTTTTATGGCGGTCGGCGGCGCGGCCGGAGAGCGGGCCGGAAAGCAGGCCGCGGCTGAAAGCGGCCGGGCCAGCCCAGATAGCGTGCATGAACGCCAATCATAAGGCGGCCGATTCCGCGGCCGGCCTGAAAAATGCGCTGGAGCTGTGCGAAAAAGCCGCGGCCGTCGACGGTCGCGACGTGCTTTCCATGGCCAACCTGGGCATGCTGCATATAAATTACGGCAGCGCGGAGGAGGGGCTGCGCTGGCTGAAGAAGGCCGTGGAAATAGCCCCGGAAAACAATCAATTGTACAGCAGCATCTACGCCGGCTACCTCCGCCTGAATAACAGGGCGGAGGCGGAGAAATGGCTTAAGCTGGGCGCCATAAAGAGCGGCGGCGCCGCGCCGGCCGCCTTTTCCGGCGGCCTGGACACCGGCGCGTGGCTGAGGAAGGACCTGGACGGGATCATAGATCTCGTGGCGGCCCGCAAGATCGGGCTTATCATGCAGAACTATCCTTCCGTAGGCGGGGACCTGGCCGGCACCCGGCGGGCTTCGGAGATAATACGGGAGGTAGCAGCCGCGCGGGGCGTGCCTTTCGTGGACCAGGGCGCGGTGTTCGCGCGGCTTACGGCGAATGGACAGCGGGACGAATATTTCGCCCGCAAAGACCCGCACTGTTCCGCGCGCGGCTATGGCGTGATGGCCGCCCAGGTGGCTGACGCGCTGGTAAAGGAACGGTTCGTCTCCGCCGGCATCCGGCCATAACGGAACTACAGCGCGGCGGCATGGGACAGGTTGCTTTTTGCCGTGTAGCTCAACGCTGTTTTTATCCTTTCGGCCCTTGCCCGGGAAGCGCCCATTTTTCCGTCTTTTATAAGTCCCAGCGTGGCGCCCATCCAAACTTTAAAATGTTTTTCCTGCGTATTTATGGAGCTGCTCATACTGCCCCCTTGCCGCTGCCGTTACAACTATAGTATACAAGATGTTCTTTTCAGCCGTTTGTCTGTGTCTTTACGTTATTTTGTCTAAAATTTGACACCGTTCGGCGCGGCTTTACGCCAGCGGGAAAGTAAAAACAAAGCCGGGCGGCTTGCCCGGCTTTGGCCGTATAAAGCGGCTATTAACCGTTCAGGGCAGCGGGTTCCTGTAATTCGCGGCGTTCACTTCGCCCAGCTCCGGGCCGAGCAGGCCTTTGCCCTGCAGGTACTTGGGCACCCAGACCGGCATGGTGGCGCGCAGGTTGTAGGCCAGGTAGGGGATGGTCCACATGGTTATCCGCTGCGCCTCGGGCAGCACGCGGTTGATGACGATGATCAGGTTGTTGGTACAGTTGTTGGTTATGGTGTGGTAATATTCTCCCTCGCGGTTCACCGCGGCCAGCTTCACGCTTTCGCGCAGCAGCTGCACTTTCTGGGCGTGCGAAAGGTTCTTCACGGCATAAGGGATAAGGCGGGCTTTGTCCATTAAAGCCGACCTGGCCGCGTAATCCTCCCAGGTGGTAAGCAGCCAGACGATGCCGAATTTGTTCTTCAGCCCGTCCACCAGGCCGTATTCCTGTCCTTCGCGCAGGAAGGCTTCGATGGAAAGGGTGAGGGCCGAGGCCTCGTTCCCGTCGGCGTCGGTCAGCCCGCCCTTGGCGAAGGTGAAGGCCAGCAGCGAATGCGCCGCTATCCATTCGGGGGGGAAGGGCTTTTTAATGAAATAAACTTCTTTTATCAGTTCGGGCCTGATCCTGGCGGTGGCCCAGTCGAAAGAGTCTTTTTTGGGCGTACTGCCGTAAAGCCAGCGCACGTTGCCCACGGTCAGCGCGTCCGGGGAGTCCGAGAGCACCTGCGCGCGGCGGCGGTTGGGCTGGTAGGGCGGCAGCTTTATCTCGGCGGCCGGGTTATACACCGCGACTTTGACTACTTTCAGCACGGACATGTCGTCCGCCTGTTTCGCCTTGGCCTCCACGCGCACGCTCAGGCCGTTGAACTTGCGCGCGCCGCGGACGGAGAGGTCCAGCTGGAAAACGCGGCCGTCCGGAGAGTTAAGGAACACCCGCTCCTCATGTATGGCCAGTACGCCTGTAAGCGAGTAGCTTACGCCCCAGCTTTTATCGGCGGGGAGGGCGGCCGCGTCCAGGCCCTGCGCCTGTATGGCGGCGGCGTTGAGCGCCTGCAGGTCCTCAAAATCATTCGTCCGGGCCTGGGCGAAAGAGAAGAAAAGGGAGAGAAGGGGAACGGAAAGGAAAAATTTTTGGGTCATACATTTATTCTAATAAGAAAACTTAAGCGCTGACAGTGCCAAAGGCCCGCAAAGCCGGAGGAATAGTTCCTACGCCGGCCTGGGCACACTGGCCCGGCCCGCGCGGTCTTCCCTGTAATGAATTTATTCCGAGAGCTCGGCGCGGCCGCGCAGCAGGCGGTGGTAGGTGATGCCGAAGCGGTGCGCCTCGTCCCTGAGCGCCTGCAGCAGCCGCAGGCCGGGGTTGGCGCGGTCGAGGAGCAGCGGCAGGGCGCGGCTGGGCATGAACACTTCCTCCAGGCGCTTGGCCAGGCCGATGACGGGGATCTTCAGGCCTGCGGCGCGCAGGGCTTTCATGGCCGCGGCCAGCTGGCCCGGGCCGCCGTCGATCAGCAGCAGGTCGGGCAGTTCCTCTTTGTTCTTTTTGAACTGCGCGAGCCTGCGGCCCACTATTTCCTCCATCATGGCGAAATCGTTGCCGCCCTCCGGAGTGTTCTCGAAATTGATGCGGTATTTGCGGTAATGCGCGGTGTTCTTTTCGCCGTTGATGAAACAGACCGACGAGCCCACGGCCTGCCTGCCGAACAGGCTGGAGGTGTCGAAGGCCTCTATGTGAACGGGGGGGCGGGCCAGGCCCAGCGCTTTTTTAAGCTCCGTCACCGCCCCCGTGCGGCGGGTGGCCTGCGCCAGGAAATCCTCGTCCAGTTTGTGCACCGCCACGCGTTCCGCCATATGGTCGAACGCGCCCAGGAAGTCGCGGTACATCCCCGCCTGCTCGTAGGCCAGCTCGCCGGAGGCGCGCTGCATCCGAGCCTTGAAAACGAGGCGGAGCTTTTCAAAATCGCCTTTAAGGAAATCGGCCACCCGGTTCGTCAGCGCGCTGTAAGCGGTTTTCGAGATCTTCCCCGCGCAGGGCGCGGTGCACTGGCCGGTGTGAAAATAAAGGCAGGCTTTTATCTTGCGCTCGTCCAGCGGCCTGGCCTCCGAGAATTCCCAGCGGCAGCGGCGCAGGTTTATGAACTTTATGCGCCAGAGATAGGCCGTGAGCTTTTTCAGCGGCTCCACTTTCGGATACGGCCCGAAATACCGCCCGCCGTCCCGGGCGCGCCGGCGGGTGAAGATCAGCCGCGGAAAATCTTCGCGCGTGAGCTCCAGATACGGGTAGGATTTGGAATCCTTCCACATCTCGTTGAAGAAGGGCTGCAGGCTGTAGATCAGCTGGCGCTCGGTGAGCAGGGCTTCCCGCTCGCTGGCGGAGGCTACGTAATCTATGCTGCGTATCAGCGCCACGAGGTTCGGGATCTTGCCGCGGGTGTCGGAGGGGTTCTTGCGGAAATACTGCGCCACGCGGTGGCGCAGGTCCTTGGCCTTGCCCACGTACAGCACGCTTCCCGTGACGTCGCGCATCAGGTAAACCCCGGGGCCGTCGGGCAGGTGCGAGAGGTCCATCAGAACCTGCCTCCGGTCAGCAGTGTTCTTTCTTCCACCTTCAGCGCCCTGAGCAGCAGAAAATAGACGACTACGGCGGCGGGAACGGCCGCGGCGGTGACGGCCAGCGGGCCGGCCGGGGCCAGGGTTTCGCGCAGGGCGAGCGCGGTCAGGCCGGAGACGGCCGCCGCCAGCGCGGGGCGCAGCAGCGGCAGCGCGCGGGGGCTGAAGCCGGCGCGGCGATGCAGGGCGGCCAGGAAAGCCAGGGCGGCGGCCCAGGAACTGAGGGAAGTGGCCAGCATCAGGCCGCCCGCGCCCAGCGGGCCCATCAGCGGCAGGCACAGCAGCGCGTTAAGCGCCAGCTGCAGCGAAGTGATGACGATGGGGTCGCGCTGCCGCCCCATGGCGTACAGCGCCGCGGCGGCCACTTTATTCACGCCGTAAGCGGGCAGGCCCAGCGCCAGCCAGAACAGGGCGCTGGCGGTGGCCCGGCTCTGCTCGGGGGAGAAATTGCCGTGCTCGAACAGCGCCCGGCAGACGGGCAGGGCGGTTATAGCCAGGCCCAGCGCCGCTGGCAGCATGATCAGCCAGGCGGCGGAGAGGGCGGGCTGCAGCCGCGCCCGGAAACCTTCCGCGTCGCCGGCGGCCGAGCGGGCGGCCAGTTCCGGCAGCGACAGCGTGGCGGCGGTGGCGGCGAACATGGAGACCGGGAACTGCACCAGCCTGGCCGAGTTATAGATGGCCGTGATGGCGCCCGGCGCGAGGAAGCTGGCGAAGGCGGTGTTTATCAAAAGCGAGAGCTGGTCCTGCGCCAGCGTTACCGCGGCCGGCGCGGCGGCCAGCAGGGCGGGGGCCGCGCCCAGGTTCTTCAGCGGGTTGGTGAAGGTAAGGGCGTAGCCTTCGCGCCGCAGGGCCGGCAGCAGCGCCAGGGCCTGCAGCAGGCCGGAGG
>JAPLKJ010000078.1 GCA_026388125.1 Elusimicrobiota bacterium | reverse complement strand
CCGCACTATTCCGCCGTCCGGATGAACGGCCATCATATGTACAAGCTGGCCAGGAACAAGATAACGGTGCCGGCGGTAAGGCGCGAGGTGCAGGTGCGCTGGCTGTCGTGGGCGATAAAGCCCGCTTCGCTGGATTTCGAGATAGAATGTTCCGGCGGCACTTATCTGCGCTCCATCGCGCATGAATTCGGCCGCGCGCTGGGGTCCAGGGCGCATTTGTCCTCGCTCAGACGCCTTACCATCGGGGCCTGGAGCGTAGCCGACGCCTTTACGGCGGAAGAGCTGAAGGGCCTTACGCGGGAGGCGGCGCTGGCCAGGCTCCGCCCCGTGCCGCAGGTTTGACCATGCTGAATTTCCTCGCCATAGGTACTTACGACGGAGTGCACCTGGGGCACCGCAAGATAATACGCGCCGCCGTGCGCGAGGCCCTGCGCCGCGGCCTGCGCAGCCGCATAATTTATTTCCCGGTGCCGCCCAAATTCTTTTTTTCGGGCGAGCTGGAGAATTCGCTCATTACGCTGCCCGGAGAGCGGGAAAAGCTGCTGCTGGCGCTGCGCCCGGACGAAGTACAGGCGCTGGAGTTCAATGCCGCGCTGGCCTCGATGCCCGCCGGGGATTTCTTTTCACAGGTGGTGCTGTGCGGCCTGGAGGCCGGCGGTCTTTGCGTGGGGCCGGATTTCGCCGTAGGGAAAGGACGCGAAGGGCACCTGGCTTTCCTTAAAAAAGCCAGCGCCAGGGCGGGCATAGCTTTCAAGGCGGTGGCGTTCGCGCGCCGGGCCGGGCACAAGATCTCTTCAAGCCTTATCCGGGCGCACCTGCACGCCGGCGCTGTCGAAGAGGCCAATGTCTGCCTGGGCTGGGAATACAGCGTTACCGGCAAGGTGGTGCGCGGCGCGGGGCTGGGCAGGAAACTGGGCTTCCCCACCGCCAACGTAGGGGCCGACCCCGCGAAGATACTCCCCCCGGGCATTTTCGCGGCGCGCGTGAAAGTAGAAGGCGGAACCTTTAACGCCGTGCTCAACGTTGGCCGCCGCCCGACGGTGGATACGCTTGGCCGTAAGATGATACTGGAAGCGCACATCCTGGATTATTCAAGAATGATCTACGGCAAAAAAATGGAAGTGACCTTCCTTAAGCACCTCCGCCCCGAGCGCAGGTTCCACTCCAAAGAATCCCTGGTCCGCCATATCCAGGCCGACATCTGCGCCGCCCGGCGTTTCTTTAAATAATATCAGCTCAGATTATTTCAGGCTTTGTCCGGAGCTGGAACCGGCCGGTGAAGGCTGCCGGGTTCGTTAATTCCCCGGCCTCGGCAATTACCTGGCCGCGCAGGAGGGTGTATTTGGGAAAGCCGTACAGCTTCCTGCCCTGCCAGGGCGAGAAATCTGTGTTGTGCTGCAATTTCCTGAAATCGACGGTAGTTGCGGCTTTGGGGTCTACTATGGCGAAGTCCGCGTCGGCGCCCGGGCGGATGAAGCCCTTGCGCCGCGCCAGGCCCATTATCCGGGCGGGGTTTTCGCAGAGTACTTCCACCATTCTCTCTATCGACAGCTTGCCGGCTTTAACGCCGTAGGTATAGGCTGTTGCGAGTAAAGTCTGTGCGCCGGGCAGGCCCATGGAAAGTTTCCTTATGTCCCCGCCCCAGGCGTTCTTCCGGGCGCGGTCAAAGGTGCAGTTGTCCGTGGCCATAACCTGCAATTCTCCGTCGGCCAGCGCTTTCCACAGAGCGGCATTATCCGCTTTTGTACGCAGCGGCGGGCAGCAGGAATATAAATGTCCGCTCCTGCCTTTAAGGAGGCTCTCATCCAGCCCCAGGTATTGCGGGCAGGTCTCGCCCATGATCTTCAGCCCCGAAGCCCGCGAGACAGCAACAACGGCAGCGGCCCCCGCTGTGGAAAGATGAACGAAATATACAGGCGCGTCGTTGGCGGCGGCAAAAACGGCTAAGCGTGACGCAGGCTCAATTTCGGTGAACGGCGGGCGGGACAGCGGCAGCGCTTTGATGTTCTTCAGCCCGGCGTATCTTTCCGTAAGCAGGTCTATTACGGGGCCGTTCTCGGCGTGCACGCAGATAAGCGCGCCTAATTTTTTTGCCGTTTCCAGCGCCTGTATTATTTCCGCGTCGCCCGCCATCAGGCCGCGCGCGCCGTAGGCCGTGAACATCTTGAACGTTGTCGCGCCGGCCTTTATCGCGGCGGCCATTTCCCCCGCCGGGTCCTTCATCCTGGCCCAGCCGGTCAGCATGCAGTGGAAGCCGAAATCCGTGTAGGTGCGGCCCTCCGCTTCTTTAATGCGGTCCTTGAGCCCCTTGAACGGGCTTTCGCCGGGGCCCTGGCCGGTATAATCTATGAACGTTGTAACCCCGCCGCAGGCCGCGGCGGCCGAGCCGGTGGTGAAATCGTCGGCGGTGTACTTGCCAGGGCCCAGGCGAAGGCGGAAGTGGGCGTGGGCGTCTATGATGCCCGGCAGCACCAGCAGGCCGCGCGCGTCTATGGCGCGGCGCGCCGGGCGCGGCTTCTTCGCCGCGGGCAGCACGGCAACTATCCGGCCTCCGCGCGTGTAAATATCGCGGCGGGCGGACTTCCCGCCGGTTACCACTGTTCCGCCCAGGATAGCCAGGTCAAAGGACATTGTAAGGAAAGTCTCCGATAAGGCCGGGTCAGCTGTGCTGCTTGTGGTGGCGGTTGTCGTGATGGCTGAAGATGCAGTTATAGGCCAGCCAGGTGGCCGACACGAAGGTCAGGCCGCACATTACCATCCAGCTCCAGAGCGCCTGCGGGTTGGCCTCGGTCTGGAACACCACATATGCCAGGAACACCAGGAATCCGGTAGCTATCAGCCAGAAAAATGAGACGATAAGGTGTATGATTGTAGCCATTGTTCAATTTTATAGCTTTCCCCCATTCAAGTCAATGCCGAAAACAGGCGGCAAGCCCTGCCGGCGCAGGAGCAGCAGGAACGGGGTTATGGTCAGGAGGCTGGCGAACAGTACGTCGGAGGTATAGTGGGCGCCCATAGTTATGCGGCCCAGGCCCACAGTAATGCCCCAGGCTATGCTCAGGCCGAGCGCCAGCCGGCGCAGCACAGGCGAATTCCCGCACAGCAGGAAGGCCGGCAGCAGCATCCAGGCCAGCGCGGTGTGGCCCGAAGGGAAAGAACTGCCGCCGGCGTGCTGCGGCAGGTACCAGGGGCTGAAATCGGCAAAGCCCGGGGCGAGGTCGCGGAAGCGCACGCGGCCCCATAACGCCTTAAAGCTTTGGACCATGAACTGGCTCAGCGCCACCTGCGTTACTACTATCCTGGCGAAAGCGTTATGCCTCAGCGCAAAGTCTTTCAGACGGTACTTGAAGAGCAGCATGGCTGCCAGCACCAGCGGCGCGGTCACGAGGCGTATCAGCCTGCCGGGCCCGGCGGCGAAAGCGGCCATCTCCGGAACGGTGCGTATGCCCAGGCGCCCGCAGATTATATTGAACAGCGCGTATTCGAGCAGCAGGTCGCAGACGATGAAATTAAATACTCCGAGCGCTATCCGCCTGAGCCGTCCCCCGCTAAGGCCGGCGTTGAGCAGCAGCAGGGCCCAGGCTGAAAGGAACAGGCCGGGCGTCTCGCCGTATTTCTCGATAAATATCGCCCAGCCGGCGGTGGGCGCGTAGAGGGCCCGGGAAATATCCAGGTCCCAGACCGCCGCCGCGCCCAGCCCCGCCGCAATAAGCAGCAGCGGCCAAAATGGTTTCAGGTGTGAAAGGACGGCTTTATTCATGCGGCGCCGGCCTTACCTGCTCCTGCGGTAGCGGCGTATCAGGGCGTTGGTGGAGGTGTCGTGCTTCAGCTCCGGCTCGGTTTTACTCTCCAGCTCCGGGGCTATGCGGCCGGCCAGCACCTTGCCCAGCTCCACGCCCCACTGGTCGAAGGGGCCTACGCGCCAGACGGCGCCCTGCGTGAACACGCTGTGCTCGTACAGCGCCACCAGCTTGCCCAGCGCGGCCGGGGTCAGTTCGTCGAGCAGCATGGTGGTGGAAGGGCGGTTGCCCTCGAAGGTCTTGTGCGGTATCAGCCAGTCCTTCACGCCCTCTTTCTCCAGTTCCCCGGCGGTCTTGCCGAACGCCAGCGCCTCGGCCTGGGCGAAGACATTGGCCATCAGCAGGTCGTGGTGGCGGCCCAGCTTATGCGCGGGCTTTGAGAAAGCTATGAAGTCGCAGGGTATCAGCTTGGTGCCCTGGTGGATCAGCTGGTAAAAAGAATGCTGGCCGTTGGTGCCGGGCTCGCCCCAGTACACGGGGCCGGTCTGGTAGTCCACCGGCTTGCCGTCCAGCGTTACGCGCTTGCCGTTGCTTTCCATGGTGAGCTGCTGCAGGTAGGCCGGGAAGCGCTTAAGGTACTGCTCGTAGGGCAGCACGGCTATGGTCTGCGCGTCGAAGAAATTGTTGTACCACAGGCCCAGCAGGCCCATCAGTACTGGCAGGTTCCGTTCGAAAGGGGCCGTGCGGAAATGCTCGTCCATCTCATGGAAGCCGGCGAGCATAGCGCGGAAATTCTTCGGGCCGACGGCCAGCATCGTGGACAGCCCGATGGCCGAGCACATGGAATAGCGCCCGCCCACCCAGTCCCAGAAGCCGAACATATTGGCCGTGTCTATGCCGAACTTGGCCACCGCGTCGGCGTTGGTGGAGACCGCCACGAAATGTCTGGCAACGGCGGCGGGGTCCTTCAGCGCCTGCAGCGCCCAGTCGCGCGCCGAATTCGCGTTGGTCATGGTCTCCTGCGTGGTGAACGTTTTGGACGCCACTATGAAGAGCGTTTCCTCGGCGTTAAGGTCCATCACCGCTTCGGCGAAGTCGGTGCCGTCGATGTTGGAAACGAAGCGGAAGTTCAGCGCGCGTTTGCTGTAAGCCCTGAGCGCCTCATAGGCCATCACCGGGCCGAGGTCGGAGCCGCCGATGCCGATGTTGACGATATTCCTTATGGTCTTGCCGGTGTGTCCTTTCCATTCCCCCCCGCGCACTTTGCGGGCGAAGGCTTCCATCTTGTCGAGCACCGCGTGCACCTGGGGCACCACGTTCTCGCCGTCCACCATTACTACCGCGTCCTTGGGCGCGCGCAGGGCGGTGTGCAGCACGGCGCGGTTCTCGGTAAAGTTTATTTTCTCCCCGCTGAACATGGCGTCGATGGCGAGGCGCAGGCCGGAGGCCTGCGCAAGGCCGGTAAGCAGCTTAAGCGTCTCGTCGTTGACGCGGTGCTTGGAATAGTCGAAGTAGATACCCAGCGCGTTCACCGTCAGGCGCTCGCCGCGCGCGGGGTCCGCGCGGAAAAGCCCGCGCAGCTGCGTGGCGCGCAGTTCCCGGGCATGGATCTCCAGCGCCTTCCACTCCGGCGTCTGGGTAAGCGGGGCAGGGGTCCTGGGCATATGCACTCCTTGTAAAATACTATTTATTGAGGACGCGCCGGAATTCCCTGGTCAGGGCGGGAACCAGCTCGTTCACGTCGCCTACGATGCCGTAGGTGGCTATCTTGAAGATAGGCGCGTCGGGGTCTTTGTTGATGGCAACTATCACCTTCGACGACTGCATCCCAATCAGGTGCTGTATCTGGCCGGAGATGCCGCAGGCGATGTAAAGCTTCGGGCATACCGTTTTGCCGGTCTGGCCTACCTGGTGCGAATACGGTATCCAGTCGGCGTCCACGGCGCTGCGGGACGCGCCTACCGCGCCGCCCAGCACCTTGGCCAGTTCTTCCAGCAGTGCGAAGTTTTCCTTGCCGCCCATGCCGCGGCCGCCGGACACGATGATGTCGGCTTCGGAAATGTTCACCGTGCTGGTGAGTTCCTCGACGACGTTCAGCAGCCTGGTGCGCGAGGCGAAAGTTTCTTCGGGATAGGCCTTGCTGACTATCTCGGCCGTGCGCCCGGGCTGTACCGGGGCTTCCTTCATGACCTTGTGCCGTACCGTGGCCATCTGCGGCCTGTGGTCGGGGGCTATGATGGTGGCCATGATATTGCCGCCGAACGCCGGGCGGGTCTGCAGCAGCAGGCGCTCTTTTTCGTCGATGTCGAGCCCCGTGCAGTCGGCCGTGAGTCCCGCGCTGGTCTTTATGGCCACGCGCGAGATAAGGCTGCGGCCTATGGTGCTGGCGCCGCATAGTATCACTTCGGGCTTGAATTCTTCCACGAGCTTGACCAGCACGGCGGTGTAGGGCTCGTCCTGGTAGGCTTTCAGCGCCGGGTGGTCTACAAGATAAACTTTATCCGCGCCGCGCTCTCCCAGCTTTTCCGCCGCGTCCTCCATGCCGCCGCCCAGCAGCACGGCGCACAGTTTCACGCCCAGCTTATCGGCCAGCTTGCGGCCTTCCCCCAGCAGTTCGAAGGAAATGGACTGGATCACGCCTTTCTTCTGCTCGCAGAATACCCAGACGTCCTTGTAGGCGGAAAGGTCCTTGGCGGGGCCGCCGGCCTTCTCCAGTTCAATGGCCGCGAATTTGCAGGCCTCGGCGCAGGCGCCGCACAGCGTGCATTTGGCCATGTCTATTACGGCCTTGCGCTCGGCCATGTGGATGGCGCCGAACGGGCAGGACTTCACGCACAGCGTGCAGCCGGTGCATTTATCTAGGAGTATTTTTATGGAAGCCATGTCAGATGACCTCCCCTTTCAGCAGTTCCGCCAGCTCTTTGGCCACGTCGGAGACGGAGCCGGCGATCATCTCCCCGCCTTTGCGGGGCTCGGGTGTGAAAATTTTAACAACGCGCGTGGGCGAGCCGTCCAGGCCCAGCGCGGCGGGATCGGCGTCCAGGTCGGCCGCGGTAAATTTAGTTATCTTGGCGGCCTTGGCGCGCATCAGGCCTTTCATGGACGGCATGCGCGGCGTGTTTATTTCTTTTACCACCGTGAACAGGCAGGGCAGCGGGGTTTCCAGCACGTCGTAGCCTTCTTCCGTCATGCGTTCGACCTTGGCCAGCTTGTCGTTTATCTCGCAGATCTTCTTTACGTAGGTCACCTGCGGGATGTCCAGGTGCGCGGAAATGCCGGGGCCCACCTGCGCGGTGTCGCCGTCGGAGGCCTGCTTGCCGCAGAGGATCACGTCGAAGCCTTCCAGTTTCCGGATGGCGGCCGCCAGCGTATAGCTGGTGGCCCAGGTGTCGGAACCGGCGAACTTGCGGTCGCTGACCAGCACGGCGTCGTCGCAGCCGAGGCTGATAGCTTCCTTAAGCGCGGTCTCCGCCTGGGGCGGGCCCATGGTGACAGCGGTCACTTTCCCGCCGCAGCGCTCCCTGAGGCGCACGGCTTCCTCTATGGCGTAGGCGTCGAACGGGTTTATCACGCTTTCCACGCCGTCGCGGATGAGCGTGTTGGTGGCGGGGTCTATCCTTACGTCGGTGGTATTGGGGACCTGCTTTATGCAAACGATGATGTTCATGCTAGTTCTTATGGGCCTCTTTTAACATATTGGCGGCTATGACGTTGCGCTGTATCTGGTTGGTGCCCTCGTAGATCTGGGTGATCTTGGCGTCGCGCATGTATTTCTCCACGGGGTAGTCGCGCATGTAGCCGTAGCCGGCCAGGATCTGCACGGCGTCGGTGGTGACTTTCATGGCCATGTCGCTGGCGAACAGCTTGGCCATGGCGGAATCCTTGGACATGGCCTTGGCGCCTGAATCCGCCATGCGGGCGGTGGCGTAGGTGAGCGCGCGTGCGGCCTCGAGCTGCGTGCCCATGTCGGCCAGCATATGCTGTATGGCCTGGAAGCTGGAGATGGGAGCGCCGAACTGCACGCGGGTCCTGGCGTAGTCCAGGGCGTGGTCCAGCGCGCCCTGCGCTATACCCACGGCCTGCGCCGCCACGCCGGGGCGGGAGGTGTCCAGCGTTTTCAGGGCCACGATGAAGCCCATGCCTTCCTTGGACAGCAGGTTCGCGGCCGGGATCTCGCAGTCCGTAAAGATGACCTCGCGGGTGGCCGAAGCGCGGATACCCATCTTTTTCTCTTTCTTGCCGAACTCCATGCCTTTGGTGCCTTTTTCCACTATGAAAGCGCTGGCGCCGCGGATGCCTTTGGTCTTGTCCGTAATGGCTATCACGGTGTAGATCTCGGCCTCGCCGGCGTTGGTGATCCACTGCTTGGTGCCGTTCAGGATATATTTGTCCCCTTCCTTGCGGGCGGTGGTCTTTATGGAACCGGCGTCGGAACCGGCTTCGGCCTCGGTCAGGCAGAAAGCGGCCAGGCGTTTGCCCTTGGCTATGTCAGGCAGATATTTCAGCTTCTGTTCCTCGGAGCCGTGCAGCAGTATGGGCAGCGTGCCCAGGCCGGTGCCGGCGTAGCCCAGCGCTATGCCGCCGCAGGCGCGTGACAGCTCCTCGGTGACCAGGCACATATCCAATATGCCGCCGCCCAGGCCGCCGTATTTCTCGGGGATATAGACGCCGAACAGGTCGCTGTCGGCCAGGATCTTCATAATAGGCCAGGCGAATTCTTCGGTTTCGTCGTAATGGGCCGCCACGGGCTTGATCTTCTCCTGCGCTATTTTCCGGGCCAGGTCCCGCATCATGGTCTGCTGTTCGGTTATTAAATAATCCATAAATCTGTCTCCTTAATGACGGCTTCCGCGCTGCGCGCGTTCCGGGGAGAAATCACCCCGGCCGTAATGACTATGATACAAAAAAGGCGGGTCGTATTTGAAATGCGGGCGCGCCGTGAAAACGGGCGAAAAGGGCTTAAATGAAGGCGGTATGCAGCGCTTTAAGGAGGGCTTCCCCCTGCGCGGCGGGAACGCTTGCTATTATGCTGCCTGAGGCGGTCTTTATCGCTGCGGGCGTCAGCCCCGCGGCCCGGGCGGCGGCCAGCGTTTTCAGCGCCTGCGGTCTCCCCAGCCCGCGGCCTATAAGGGCTACAAGGGCGGTTGCGCCATTTTTCTGCAGCGAAAGGCAGGTTACGCCGGCCGGCCCGCCGGCCGCGGTTACCAGCGTGCCGGCTTCCGTATGGAAGGAGGACCGGAGCTGCAGCGGGATACCGTGTTTTGCGGCGTAGCGCACGGCGCGCAGCTGGCGCACCTCGGTGCCCAGCCCGGCCAGGGCTATGACTTCGTCATAGGAGATAAGTTTTATTTTGCGCGCTTCTGGCACCAGGGCCGGGTGCGCGGTATAAATGCCTTTAACGTCGGTGAAAAATTCGCATACCGCGGCTTTCAGCGCCCCAGCCAAAGCCACGGCGGTAAGGTCGGAGCCTCCCCGCCCCAGCGTGGTGATGTCGCCGGCGGCGGTGAGCCCCTGGAACCCGGCCACCACCGGTATCTTTCCTGCCCGGAGCTCCCTCCTGAGCCTGGCCGGGTTCAGCCGCTTTATGGCGGCGTCGGAATGAGCATTGTCGGTCAGTATGCCGGCCTGGCCGCCGGTGAGCGATACCGCTTTCGCGCCTTCGGCCTCCAGCGCCAGCGCCATCAGCGCGGCGCTGAACTGTTCCCCGGCCGCCAGCAGCGCGTCAATTTCGCGGCGGGACAGGGCCTTGCCGCCGGCCGCGGCCGCG
>JAPLKJ010000029.1 GCA_026388125.1 Elusimicrobiota bacterium | reverse complement strand
TGAGCTCTATTTCCGGCTCGAACCTGGCCTGGTAGCCCGCCACTTCGCCGGAATCCGTAACATGCGCCCTTACGTAGGAGAATTCGACCGGCAGGCCCTGGTAGTACTGCTGGTACTGCAGATGGGTCTCGCCCAGCATTTCTTTTTTCAGGGCGAGCCGCAGCGCCGCGGGATCTATCTTCAGCAGCGCGCCGTTGTCGGCGAAGAAAGCCGCGGCGGCCTGTTCCGGCCCGCCGGCATAGCGCCGCGTGCGGCCGCCGGTGATGGCTTCCGGCAGCGCCGTGCGCGGGTTGTAGCGGACCTTCCAGTCCTTGCCCTGGCGGGCGGCGAACCGGGAGAAGGCCGTCCGGGCGGAAGCGGCCGGGAGCTTGCGGATAGGCCGCATCGAATAGGCCAGCGGGGAGAATTTGCCCTGCCCCTGTTTGCCGGCGGCGTCGAGCCGCGCCCCTCCGGCCAGCAGAAGGACCACCGCGGCGGCGCAATAAAATTTCCGGTTCATAGCTTTCATCGTTTTTGTGAACCTTTCGGCTATCCTGAATCTCGCAGGGCGGTTCATACGTATATTTTAAATAACCGTGTTTGCGGACTGATTACTATTTAGTTACAAGAAAGTTACGGCCCGCTCCCGTGAAAGCGCCTGGAAGTGCCCCCTAGAGGATTCGAACCTCTAACCTACTGCTCCGAAGGCAGGCGCTCTATCCAGTTGAGCTAAGGGGGCTCTTGTCTCTTCCTGTTAAAGTCCGCAGTTGTTAAACCGGCGATATTATTATAGAATTTATTTAGCCGCGGTCATAATTACGCAAAAATCGTGCCGGCGGCGCTTTCGTCCGCGTGCCGGACAAAGCGGCTAAATTTCAAGCCAAAGCCTTCTAGCGTATCTTTAAGGAGTTTATCATGGGTGGACATTCTCACTGGGCCGGGATCAAGCATAAAAAAGCCATAACTGACGGGAAAAAAGGCAAAGTTTACACCAAGATCATCAAAGAAATAACCATCGCCACCAAAGCCGGCGGCGGCAAGCCGGAAGAGAACCCCCGCCTGCGCAAGGCCATGGAAGACGCCAAGGCCTGCAACATGCCTTTGGATAACGTAAAACGCGCGATCCGGCGCGGCACGGGCCAGGAACCCGGCGTGGTCTATGAAGAGATAGTATACGAGGCGTACGGCCCCGGCGGCATCGCGATAATAATACAGGTGACCACCGACAACAAGAACCGCGCCGCCAGCGAGATCCGCAAGATCCTCGACACCAGCGGCGGCAACATGGGCTCCACCGGCGCCGTGGCCTGGATGTTCGAGCAGAAAGGCTATATTTCCGTAAAAAAGGAAGACGCCAAGGAAGACGAACTGATGTCGCTGGCCCTTGAAGTAGGCGCGGACGATTTCCGCTCCCCCGCCGACTCCGAGGAATACGAGATCATCACCTCTCCGCAGGCGTTCGAGGCCGTGAAGTCCAGGCTCGAAGAGAAAAAGGTCGCGCTGGTCACGGCCGAAGTGACGATGCTGCCGAAGACCGAGGTCAACATCGGCGAGGACAAGGCGGAGCAGATCGTGCGCCTGATGGACGCGCTGGAAGACCACGACGACGTGCAGAAAGTCTATTCCAACTTTAATATTCCCGACGCTGTGCTGGAAAAACTGGAAAAATAAGCCGGACCGGGCCCGGTCCCCCGGGCCCCGTTTCGGCCTTCAGCCGGAAGCTTAATATGAAAATCCTTGGCATCGACCCCGGTCTGGACAGGACCGGGTGGGCCGTCCTTGAAAAGACCGGTACAGCCTCCCCCGGGCTGCTCGCGGCCGGCCTTATTCACACCTCAGCCCGCCTGCCGCTGGAGAAGCGCCTTATCCAGATCTTCGATTCCCTTGCCGCGCTTATAACCGAACACCGGCCGGCCGAAGCCGCCATAGAGGAAGTGTTCTTCTCTAAAAAAGCCTCCACGCAGGCCGATACCACCCATGCCAGGGGCGTAATACTGCTCGCCTGCGAAAAGGGCGGGCTGCTTATTTTCCCGTATAACCCGCGCACCATCAAAAAGACCGTCTCCGGCAGCGGCAGCGCCGAGAAAAGGCAGATGCAGCGCGTGGTGCAGCTTACTCTCAAGCTTGCCGCCATGCCCGAGCCCGACGACGTGGCCGACGCCATGGCCGCGGGGCTCTGCCACCTGCGCCTCGCCCCTTTCGCCAAGGCGCTGGCCGGGGCCAAAGCAGCGGCCGCCGCGCAGGCCGCCCGGAAAAAATGCGGGGTGCGGCCATGTTAGCCTATCTTCGCGGCAGGATAGTGGTAAAGAACGCCGACAGCGCCGTTATCGAGACCTCCGGCGTGGGCTACGAGGTGTTCTTCTGCGCGCCTTCGCTGGAGGCCCTCGGCCCTGAAGGCTCGCCGGTGGAAGCCCACATCGCCGAATCCATAAGCATGTACGGCGGCACGGCCCTTTACGGCTTCCTCAGCCTGGAGGAAAAGCGGCTGTTCGACCTGCTGCGCGACGCCGTGCCCAATACCGGCGCTAAAAAAGCGCTGGACTACCTCGGTAAAGCCGTCAAATCCATGCCCGACTTCACGGCGGCCGTCGCGGCCAAGGACCTGAAACGGCTTACGGCCATTTTCGGCTTCACCGCCAAGACCGCCGACAAGCTGATCGCCGCTCTCAAGGACAAACTGCCGGAGGCCGGGCAGGCCGCCGGCGCCGGCTTCGGCGCGGCCTCCGGGGTTTACGTGCAGGCTATCAACGCGCTAACCGCGCTGGGCTTCAGGGCCGGAGAAGCGCGGGCGGCCGTGGAAGCGGCCGCGGCGGCGGCCGGGCCGGCGGCTACGGCTGAGACCATAATAAGGCAGGCGCTGCGCGCCCTGTCCCCGGGATAAGGCTTCTGAAATGCCTAAAAAAGACGATATACTTTCGGCCCGCCCCGCGGGCGACGAGACCTCCCGCCTGGAGTCGGCCCTGCGCCCCTCCTCGCTCGACGAGTTCGTGGGGCAGGCGAAACTGAAGGAGAACCTGAAGGTTTTCATACAGGCCGCCCGCAACCGCAGGGAGCCGCTGGACCACTGCCTTTTCTATTCCCCCCCCGGCCTGGGCAAGACCACCCTCTCGCATATCCTGGCCCGCGAGATGGGCGTCAACATCAAGGTCACGTCCGGCCCGGTGCTTTCCAAGCCCGGCGACCTGGCCGCCATGCTCACCACGGAGCTCGCCGAAGGCGACATCCTTTTCATTGACGAGATCCACCGGCTCAACGCGGCCGTGGAGGAAGCGCTTTACCCGGTGATGGAGGATTTCCTTTTTTTCATCAATACCGGCCAGGGCCCCGGCTCCACCACGCTGAGGCTCGCCGTGCCGCGCTTCACGCTGGTGGGGGCCACCACGCGCAGCGGCCTGCTTACCGGCCCGCTGCGCGACCGCTTCGGCATAGTGTTCAACCTGGGTTTTTACGGCGAGGACGAGATCACGCAGATACTCGTGCGCTCGGCTGGCATTCTGGGCAGCAGAACGGAGAAGGCCGCCATGGCGCTGATAGCCCGGCGTTCCCGCGGCACGCCGCGCATAGCCAACAGTCTGCTCAAGCGCGTGCGCGATTTCGCCGACGTCAGGGCTGACGGCTTTATTTCCGCCGCGGTCACCGAAGACGCCATGGGCGCCCTGGAGATAGACGCCGAGGGGCTGGACAACCTGGACCGGCGCATACTGCTGACTATCGCGGAGAAGTTCAGCGGCGGCCCCGTAGGCATAGAGACGCTGGCGGTGGCCGTCAGCGAGGAGCAGGATACCCTCACCGACGTCATAGAGCCTTTCCTTATACAGGGCGGCTTCCTTAAGCGCACCACGCGGGGCCGCGTGATAACGCCGAAAGCCGCGGCGCACCTGAACCTTAAGACCGCTCTCCCCCAGGAGTTCTTCTAACATACCTTATTGATGATACGTCTCCTAGTTTCGCTGCTTATGTGCCTGCCGGTGTCCCCGCTGCGCTCAGCGGCCGCCCGCGGCGGTTCAGCCCCCCGCATACGGGTGGCCATCGTGCTGGGGTCTCCCGCCATCAGGCTCAGGACCTCGGCTAAGATCTACGTCGAAGAAGTGAAGACCGGCGAGAAGTACCAGCTGCTCGGCAAAGCGTCCTACGAGATCGGCTCCGCCGGCGGAGGCATCTCCATCTCCGGGCAGAAGCTGGCTTCCCCGGTGAAGCTGATGGCCGCCGAGGGCGGCGACCACATGCGGCTGGCCGGCCGGCTTTACAAGGGCGACATCCTGCTCAAAGCCTCCGGCGCCGGCCGCATCGACATAATCGAGTCCCTGTCCCTGGAAGATTACCTGTGCGGCGTGCTGCCCGCCGAGATGAGCCCGGACTGGCCGCTGGAGGCGCTGAAGGCGCAGGCGGTGGCCTCGCGCACTTACGCGCTGAAGCAGATCAATCCCGCGAAGGATTACGACATTACCGACGGCGTGGAGATGCAGGTCTATAAGGGATCGGCGGTGGTAAGCCCGCGGATAAGCGAGGCGGTGAACTCCACCCGCGGCCAGGTGCTCCGCTACCGGAAGAAGCTCGTGACTGCCTTTTTTCACGCCTGCTGCGGCGGGCATACCGCCGCCGTCAATTCCGCCTGGGGCGAGGAAGTAATAAAGCCTCTTTACGGCATAGTCGACCCTTTCTGCAAGGAATCCAACCATTACCGCTGGTCGCTGTTCGTGTCCTCCAGGGACCTGCTTACCTTCATACAGACGCAGGGGTCGACGGCCCTGAAGATCACCGGCATCAAGGCGGCGCAGAAAGACCGCTCCGGGCGCCTGATCTCGCTGAAATTTTCCACGGACCAGGGCAGCACGACGGCGCTGGTAAAGGAACTGCGCAAAGCGGTGGGCACTTATGAATTCAGGAGCACCTATCTCACGCGGATAACGCCGGCGAAGGACGGCTACGGCTTCGAGGGGCGCGGCTGGGGGCACGGCGTGGGTATGTGCCAGGACGGGGCCAAAGTAATGGCCTTCAGGGGCCGCTCCTATAAAAAGATACTGCGGCACTATTACCCGGGCGCCGCCATAGAGGATATTTAATGAGCGACCACGCTTTGAAAGAATTTTCTTCCCTCGAGATAGAGCCGCTTATAGCTGACTGCCCGGCCGACCCCCGCGACTCCTCGCGCCTGCTGGCGGTGGACCGCCGCAGCGGCTCGCTGGCCCACCGCCGGTTCAGCGACCTCGCTGAGCTGCTCGGAGCCGGGGACATGCTGGTGCTCAACCGCAGCCGGGTCTGGAAGGCGCGGCTGGAAGCCCTGAAGCCCGGCGGCGGCCGCTCCGAAATACTGCTTATGGCCCCGGTGGAGGGCGAGCCCGCGGTCTGGACCGGGCTCTGCCGCAAGGCCAAAGCGGGCCTGGTGCTGGCCTGTCCCGGGGGCGTCAAAGCCGAATGCCTGGCCAGGAACCACGACGGCAGCTTTAATTTCCGGTTCACTCCGCCCGTAGACGCGGCCTACCTGGCCCGCTGCGGCGCGGTGCCTCTGCCGCAGTATATCCTGAAAGCGCGCGCCCGCCGCGGCGCCCAGGCCCCCCTCGACGAGGACGTTTACCAGACGGTCTACGCCGAAGAGGCCGGCTCCATAGCCGCGCCCACGGCCGGTTTCCATTTTACGCCGGAGCTGCTCGGCCGGCTCGAAGCGGCCGGGGTAAAGGTGGTCTATGTCACGCTGCATATCGGCTGGGGCACTTTCCGCCCGGTAAGGTCGGAGAATCCGGAGGAGCACGTGATGATGGAGGAGGAGTGCTTTGTCGGCGACGAGGCCGCCGAAGCGATCAACGGTCAGCGCGCGCGGGGCGGCAGGCTGATAGCGGTAGGGACCTCCTCCATGCGCACCCTCGAGACGATGTCGGACGACAGC
>JAPLKJ010000228.1 GCA_026388125.1 Elusimicrobiota bacterium | reverse complement strand
TATCTCTTCCAGCCTGATCATGGCGATGGTCTCGTCATTGTCCGTGTATTCCGCGATATCGGCCAGCAGCAGCTTGGCTACCGCTATGGTGTCGGGGGTCCTGGGGGTCCGGGCGATAGCCCTGACGGCGACCGCGTCCAGCTCTTTGGCGGCTGTCGCGCAGTTCTTAAGGTCCGTTCTCAGCCCGCTCAGCGAACGCTCCAGGGAGCCGCCTTCCTTATTCTCAAGTATGCGGGTAACGTTCCACAGCGAAAGGTTCACGCGTTCCATCTTTCCTTTCACCGTTACCATTTTAAGGGAAAGCGTCGCGAGGCCGCTCAGCGTATCGGGCTGTAAGGTCGCCCGTCCCGCCACCGCCGGCGCCGGCACGGAATTCTTGACGTCCTGCAGTTGGGATTCGAAATTGCCCGCTTTTACAGCAGAGGAAAACACCGCCGCTATCAGAGCCGCCGCCGCCAGACTGGTTAATCTTTTCATTCTTATTGTCTCCTGTTAGTTTCTGCCGTGATAACCGAACTGCCTGCCTGAAATCTTCTGTATTAAAATTATATCAGCCGGAGGCCTGCGGGGCCACGGCACATGTACCCAGACGGGCGCAGTATTCAGGCCTATGCCTGTATAGGTATGTTGTTTTTATGGTTTAGGGAGCGGCGGTAAGATCTTGGACGAATCAAAAGATGGGCGGGCGCGGAATTCCTTATTGAACTTCCTTTGCCCTGAACCGGGGTGCAACTGTTGCGGCTCTCCGGACGAAGGCTGACAACTGCACCCGCGGGTTGATTTATACGAAAGTATAGAACCTGCCCCGGCTGACAACTGAAGCTCCCGACTCCCCGGCCAGGATGTTGTTCCCGGCCGGGGCTGGCCCGCATGCGGGCCAGCGCAGTTCTTCCGAAGGATTTATTGCCCTTTACTTGCCAAGCTGGTCTGTGATGAAGTTCCAGCACGGGATCGCGACTTCAGAGGAGGACTCCTGGGACGCGAACTGAATATTGCTGGTGGCCAGTTCGTTCGGTTCTATCACATAATTGGCGCCGTAATTGGAATCCCACTGTGACCCGGAGAAAAAGGCAAGCTCTATACGCTGTATCCCGCGGAAGCCTCTGCCGTCGACAAGAGTAATATAATCCTCATGGATCATTGCGGGGGTCAGGAAGCCGGCGCCGTGCCAGTCTTTCTGGATCTCAAGTACCCGCTCAGACACCTTCATGTTGCCGTCTCCGCCATAGTAGGTCACTTTTACGACCGCGAAGATCTTGTCGAAACCGCCTAAAATACCGCTCTTCTTGTAGCCGATCACGAGCTTCTGGTCCATGATCCCGCTTCCGACGGTAGCCGCAAGCGCGGGTCCTTTTAGCAGTACATGTACTTTCTGATAGCTGTAGTCCGCCGGGTAATTGGAAGCCTTCAAGCCCCCTGCCGAAAAGATGAGAAGTCCCGCGATGATAGCTAATTTTTTCATTTGTAACTGCCTCCTCTTGGTTTTTGTGCCGGTGTTTCTTTGTGTATCTCAACTTTATCAAAATCGCTGTTTCAGCACATCAGGCTAAGTACCCGCTTTGAAAAACTATTAAGACCTACTACCCGTTAGGCATTAAGGTAAGGTCTATCCTGCCCCATTTGACGAATAAAACAAACACAGCCCCGGCCATCGCGCGTCCGCCTAAGGCGGGCGCGGGAGAAACTTTTTTAAAATTCAGGGACCACCATTTTTTGTACCATAAAATATATGATATACGTTCCTTCCCGCCAGATTAAATACTCGCTTCTGTTCCTGACTGCTATAGCGATCTTAAGCTATGCGCCTGTTTTTGCATCTCCGCCGGCACCCGCCCCGCTCTGCCGGATTACGGGCGTGATCAAGTCCGTTGAATTTAAAGACGCTTATAACGAAGCCTGCTTAACAGAACCTTCCGGATGCCCGACCGATACGGAGCTTCATCATCCCGCGCGATTTTTTTTTGATATCAACATAAATTCGGTTTCACACACCTGCGTCCACATGTATCCGGTTGGCAGTGTTAGAAAGATTTTTATCGGGAAGGACAAAGTTAAACCCGGCGATACTTTTTCTGCCGGTCAAAAGATCGAAGGCGTTGTCCGGTCTTCATGGGGAAGCTCATTCGATTCATACGAGTTGGGAACAGAGGATGCCCGGCCGGTAAAGCAGGTGCTCTCCGGCAGGGTCGTTAGCGGCGGCGATGTGATCCCCGAAGGGCTTTCCGATGCCCCAAGAAAATTTATTTATCAGGTCAGGCAGGATAACGCCGCCATCATTAAAGTAACCTATACGGCATATCCGCCATCTCCGGCCGGAGAGCGCGAAGGAAATAAGATCCGGTTATCCTTCTATGCTGGCAGTGTCAAAACCGGCGACTACATAAAAGCTTCCGGCAGTTTTGATAACGCCACCCGGACGCTCACCGTGGCGGATGACGGCGACTATATTGAAACTTCAGCCGGGCCAAAGCCCCGGTCGAACAAAAGAATACGATAAACAAATAAGCCATTACTGCGGCGCTCTTGCGCCCAGGTTGTTGCCGGGCGGGAGAATTTGCCGTAAGTGGTTGTTTTAGTCGTCAGCCAGGGCGGGATCTATCCCTTCATTTAAGTCCACCCGCGGGTCCGTCCGCCGGCACGGCGGGCGTCCGCTGAAATAACGTGCGTCTTCGTCCGGCGGGCAGCAGGCATGTTCATATAGCGACGTTTGAGGGGGTGGCTTCAACTTGCACCCTCGCAAAATGCCGGGAAACCGTCTTGATGCCGCCCCCGCTGTCAGTATGATGGCCGGATATTGTCTCATCACCTGGATTTTCTTATTAAAGTGCCGGCTCAAAAGCCGGCCCTTTATGGTTATCTCGTCAGCTCTCCGTTCGTGTACCAGTTTATCAGGTTGTCCCAGCGGGAGTCCCTGGCCCAGTCCAGTCCCGCATAATCAGCACTGATGCCGAAGCGGGGCAGATAGACCGCGATGCCGTGGGAATACGCATATCTGTCCGTGACGAACCTGTTCAGAACAACCAGGTCTTTAACGATGTAATCCTGCAGCGCCCCGGCTTTCTGCGCCACGGCGGGGTCCCGGGTTTCCTTCACGATATGGCCGAGCACCTGGAACAGGTCCTTGTTATCCTCCGCCGCGTAGGTCTCCTCAGTTATCATGGCCCGCCTTATAACGGGCGCGTCCCGGGAGGCTATCATGGCCGCGACGAACTCGTCGGAGAGTTTAAGGAACCCGTCGAGGGCGGCGGTTCTCACCAGGCTGTGCGTGGCGCCTTTGTTTTTCCCCTGATAGTAGTCCGCGTAAGTGTTGACCGCCTGGCGGCCCAGTTCTTCCGCGGTCATGGCCGGGTTGGCTGCCAGTGCGCCCAGCATGGCATTGTAGGCGTAGCCGTTGGCCGGTTCGGTCTCTTCTGACCCGGCGATGTATTGAGCGTAGTTCTTCAGTTGGTAATCCACCTCCACCATCTGCATCAGGCAGGCGTCGGAAGCGTACACGTCGACGCCGCCTATCTCATTAAGGATAGCCGCCATCTGCGGCGTGTTGATATGGTTCTTGGTCTCGTCGTCATAGGAGATTCCCCTGGCGGCGGGAGCGGCGCTCCTGACCCAGCCGGAACCGTGGTTCCAGATGATCAGCATGTAGTGCCTGGCCGGATAGTTCTGCTTGGCCCATCTGCCGAAATCTATGACGCTCTGGTAATCGCCCATATCGTGCCTGCCCAGGTCCTGCGCCACGGGAGAGGTTATTGCGGCGGTGTCGGTGTCCTTCTGGACCAGATATCTGCGGACCCCGAGCCAGTCTCCGTCGGAAGTGTCGTACCCGGTGATCCTGCCAATCTCGGTGACGATGTTGAGTTTATCCGTGGAGCCGATTTGTTCCATCTCGTTCATGTCCCTGAGGGCGTAGGTTTCCAGGTTGTTCTTGCCGTTGATATAGACCATTACGGTCCATTCTTTGACCGCCGTCCCGCCGGCCTCCGGTCGGGGCGCCGGCAGGTCCGCGTTCGTCCGGAGCGTCTCCGCGCTGATAGCGGTATTCTTTCCCCCGTCAAAGTCGATCCCGGCTGATGCGAAGGGCGAAAAAGCCGTCAGCATGGCCGTGTACAGTGTAAGTTTTGTTAACATTATGTTTTCCTTAGATCGTCCGATACCAATATTGCCGCGCCGGTTTATCCGGAAAAACCGCCCGCAAACACGCTCCTAAAAAAATATCCATAACTTCTCTTTACCATGCTCAATTTTAACAGTCAACTGAAGTTTTCAGGTCAATACCAGGTCATTTTAAAACCGAAATTATGGGAATTGCCCTGGGTAGTGGTCAGCCACTGTCCGTCCACGACCACGGCCACTTCCTGCCTGAAGTTGTACCCATAGCCCACGTGGCTCTCGGAGAGCACCACCTTCTGGGCCTCGCCGGTATACCTGGTTCCGCCGGCGGGGGTAAGGTCGAACTGTTGGGTTTCCTGCACCTGTCCGGAAGGCCCGCCCTGGTTGTCATAATAGTTAATAAGGATTATGCGGACCTTATTGTGACTGCCGAAGGCCTTATTTGTAATATTGACCCACACCGGCGCCGCTAAGACAGAGCCGCCAAGGTTCACTATTGAGTAATCCACCGCTATTACCGTACCATCGGCGGCGTAAAGCCTGACATGCTTCCAGCTGTCGCGTGTACCGGATTCGGACGGGACGGCGGGGAGTTTTACTTCGGGGACGGGGACCGCTTTTATTGCCTGGAGACTGACCATGTTAAAGTCCAGCGGTTTCAGGTTTTCAAAGGACTGGGCCCAGAGAGGATTAGATGCCAACATCAGAGTCACTAGCGCGGCTAAGTTTTTCATTATATTCTCCTTATAGATCGTTGTAACGTATTACCGGATCACATCCCAGTCGGCGCTCAGCGTGATGTACGCATTGTCCGCCACAATATCCACATTTTTGGCGCCGGCTTTGGTTCTCAGATAGGCTTCCGCCATTATATTCTCATAGGTATACAGCGATCTCGGGTACATTTCGATGATAGGCAGGATCTTGGGATCGCCGCTGATCTTTTTCCACTTGCTTGTGATTGCATATCCATACTGGGCTTTCTCATAGTCCGCCGATACGGCCCCTGCTTGTAAATCAAGGTAACATTCCGCCATCATGTCCTCGCTGGTGTAACCCGCGGGGTACCTTTTGATTATAAACATATAGCCCGCATCCGCATCAGCTGCCGGGGCTTTCGTGCCTTTTGCGGGCTGGGCCGCTACGGCCGGAAGGGCAATAGTATTTTTAAGCGCCGCCGACGGGGCCGCCGACTTAAGCGCTTCCAGCGCGCTTCCGGAAGCATGCGCGTTCCCGAAAACTGCCGCCGCCAGAACCATCGCTAAAAATACCTTTTTCATACTTGGGATTGAATATAAATCCCTCGCTGCAGGAGGCCCCCAACTGTGAGCAAAAACATTGAGCTCTATCCCCGAAAAAGCGGAAAAAAACTTAAAAAAATGATTACGTTTATAAGAAGTTTATTCCGCATATGGATCTGGCCGGGTAGAGGAGGGAAAGTGTTACGCTGTCTGACAACTTTTATGACCAAAGTTGTCAGACAGGTTCCCATTCGGACTGCTCAGTTGAAGCGGAAAGAATAATTGCTCCCGTTCAAGCTATCCCAATTCCCGTAGGAGTCAAGAGATACCGCGACTTTCATGTCCCACACGTTCAGATGGCCGCTTTGGTCGTAAGCGAACCCGAAAAGGTCCGGATGATCGCCGTATCGGAGGAAAGCGGTGGCTGTGCAGGCGTAATCAGTGTTTCCGCTGGTGTCGGCGCCATATCCGAAATTAGAGGGACGCTCGCATTTGTAAGATTGCGCTTTCTGGTATTGCACGGCGCTATTTAACGAAACCCAGAATCCGATATCGTTTTTCTGCGGAACGCTGTTAGTAAGCTGTGACCAGGTGTATTCGACCAGGATCCCGTTGTTGTTGAAGTTCCAGCAACTCTTCCAGGGCGCACGGGTGGTGGACACCGCAACAGGACCATTGTGCTGGCGCTGCGCATCAACTGAGCATCCTGAAGTGTCCAGCGCACAAAGAGGGCTTGTCACCGACAGCAGGACTATCATCGCTAATATGTTTTTCACTTTGTTTTCCTTTAACCGTTCGTTCCTGAGCGTTCCCGATACAACCCGGATGAAACATCGCGGGTTTCTCACTTTTTCGAAGTATCCTTATATCTATTTGGATGGGGACGGCTCCGCACCCACCCCTGACCGAATTGAAATGCCAGACCTACGCACCCAACTGGAGCCCGTAAAGCCGGCTGACAGCGATAACTATTTCCGCACCGTATCACATCCCTGGGGATTAAACTGCCTTACCGAATCGGGCCCTTGCAAGGTGCTGATATTTTCGCCGGTCAGCTCCTGGGAATACCCTTCAAACTCATAAAACAAAGGTACATCTATCCGGAAATTCCGGCCGGATACGCCGTCCCTGTTCAGCCAATAGATATGTCCCTGGGCGGTTTTCGCGTAAAATGCGAGGTCCGCAAAAGAATAATTGAACTTGGCGGGGATGGCGATATTGACCACCCAGGTATCAGAACCCGAGCCGGAGGCCGTCTGCGATTTCCATTCAGACTGGCCCGCTCCGCCCTGAATGAACGTGTACCCCGCCTCTACCACGGTCTCTCCCGGTGTGTTTGTCCTTAAAGAGAACGCTATCTTGCGGAAACTATCGCCTTTGACTATCCCCAGGTTCTCCACAAAGAGCAAGCAACGGTTGATGTTATTCCCGCCGTCTTCCCTAACCGCAACCGGGCGTGCGAGCTTAGTGTTGTCTCCCATTGCCCGAACGGCGTTTACGTTCATGCCTTCAAGCTTGACACCTTCAGCCGACAAAAGGCCTGCGTTCATCATCGCTAACGCCACAATAATTCCTATTTTCATACTATTCTCTCCATATCCATTTTTCAAGCGTGCGCCCTGTTTCAGGCTCTATGTTAACAGTGTCCCAAATTAATCAGTCCAGGTATAAGGCTAAAGCCCTGAAGCGGTCCGGTTTTATGACCCAGGAGCGACAGTTAAGCAAACCGCATTTTGTTAAACCGATGGTTAAACCAATATTAAATACTGATGGTATGGATAACAATAGATCCTTCGGCCATGTACTGTCCAGGATCAGGAAAGAGCAGGGCTTCTCCAGCGCGTATCAATTTTTCACAAGCATCGGGGTGAGCAAAAGTCTTGGGCTTGCTTTCGTAAGCTATTGGGATATGGAGCGCGGGAAGAAACTACCCAAGAGCTGGCGCCTCAAAACGATTATGGCCGCTCTGGGCATTGAGCAGTATTCTCCTCAGGCACAGGAACTGGCCCGGGCATATTTTAAAGCGCTCTCAGGCTCCGATGAACTGCTGCGGACCCTGTCAGTCCCGGTCTCCGCCGGCGCAGATCTCCCCGGCAGAGAACTGGCTGAAGCGGCGACCGATCAGGCGCTGGCGCAGCGCAGCGTCAACCTGACTGTAGAGCAACGGAAATTGTGCGCCCGGAATATGGTGACGAACACCTGTCAGAACTTCCTGATCAACACGGCGGGCTGGGTCACGGTCCGGGAATTGGCGGATGCCACAAAGTTCAAGCCGGCCCCTCAAGCGTGGCGGGTAGCAGATCCCCAAAAAAGCGGGCAGGGTAATTATTGTTGTCTGATGCCTGAAGAAAAAAAGTATTTTTTATCTTCGACGGTGATCCCGGAAAAACCGGCTTCTTCGTAGAGCCTGCGGAATTCTTTATCGGAGATCAGCACATGGTCCTGAACCTCTATCCCGCCGGTCCTGTGATGTTCGTCCAGGTGTTCCCTGTTCATGGAATGGGCTATTAAAAGTTTTCCGCCGGGCTTAAGGTAATAGAAAGAATTGCCGAACACCGCCTTTTCATCCTCGAAATGCGGGAAAGCGTTGAAGATCACTATTTTTGAGAAGGTCGCGGCGGGGAAAGAACGTTTTTCGTAGTTCGCCGTGACCATGGGCACGCCGGGGAACTTGTTCCTGAAAATTTCGGACATTTTAGCGGAGAGGTCGGTAGCGGTAAGTTTTTTTATGCCGCGCCTCAGCAGGAACGGGATAATGACGCCGGTCCCGCTGGCCACATCCAGGACCTCATCGGCCGGAGACAGGCCCATGCGGTCCAGTATCTCTTCAATTACAGGCGCGTCTTTTTCTTTTTGATGCCCGTCCCATTGAGGGGCGTGGCGGTCGAAATAATTCGTAATAGCGTTCATTTTTTACCCCTTAAGGCTGCTGGTACCAGTTGATGAACTCATCCCACCGGGAAGCCATGGCCCAGGCCAGCTCTTTGTAATCGGTGTTAAAGTCGTAGCCGGGCAGATAGACCGCTATGCCGTGGGAGCCGGCGCAGCTGTCGTTGACGAACCTGTTGTGGGTCACCAGGTTCTTGCTGATGTGGGCCTGAAGGTCCCTGCCTTTCTGCGCAACAGCCGCGCTCCCGGTGCCCTTAACGATAATATCCACGAAGTCGAACAGGTCCTTGTTCGCGGACGTAGAATAGCTCTGCGCTTCGTTGACAGCTTTTTTTACGAGAGCTTTGTCTCCGGAGGCGATAACGGCCGCGGTGAAGTCGTCAGAGAGCTTGAGGAGATCCCCGATAGCGGCGGATCTCACCAGGCTCTGGGTCACGTCCTTATTCTGCTGCACATAATAATCAGAATAGGAATCGACCGCCAGCCGGCCGAGCTCTTCCGGGGTCATGGCCGGATAGGCTATGAGCGGGGCAAGGAAGGTGTCGTAGGAATAGCCGTCGCTCGGCTCGGTCTCCTCGGAACCGACTATGTACTGCGCGTAGTCTTTTAGCTCATAGTCTACTTCCGCCATCTGCATCAGGCAGGCGTCCGAGCCGTACACGTCCACACCCCCGATCTCCTTGAGGAGCATGCCCATCTGGGGGGTGGTGATGTGGTTGCGGGTCTCGGCATCATAGGAAATGCCCCTGGCGGCGCCCGCCTTAAAACTCTTTTCCCAGCCGGAACCGTGGTTCCAGATGATCAGCATATAATGGCTGGCCGGATAGGCGGCCTTGGCCCAGTTACCGAAAGCGATAACGTTTTTATAATCGCCCATATCTGTCCGGCCGATATCCTGCACCACGGGAGAAGTGAAGTTCCGGGTATCGTCGTCTTTTTTTATCAGATACCGCCGGGTGCTCTTCCAACCGCCGTTGGGGGGACCGTAGACGGCCATCCTGCCGAATTCCACCACGATACTGACCTTGTCGGAAGAACCGGCCATTTCCATCTGGTTCAGATTCAGAAAGGCGTTCGGTTCCAATTCGTTCTTGCCGTTCAGATAGATAATTATGGTCCATTCTTTGGCTTCGGAAGGCTTGCCGCCGGTCTCCGGGGAGGCCGGGGCGGGGACTACGACCTCCTGGTTGTTGATATCCCTTCCAAGATCTCCGGCTCCGAAGTCAGCCGCTGCGGCGAAAACACCCGTGAAAACAATTAGGGCCGCAAATATGCCAGTTCTTTTGAACATTAAATTCTCTCCGGTTTTTGACGCGTCCCGTTTTCTAAGGGGCTGCGCTATCAGGCTGCTCGTCACTGACTCTGATACCAGTTGATGAATTTCACCCACCGCGAGTCCTTCTCCCAGCGCAGTTCGTCATAGCCGTAGCCGGGAGCGGAGAGCGGCAGGTAGATAGCAATTCCATGGGAATTTGAATCAATTTTCCCCAAATAAGGGGTAAAGCGCATGGTCGTCCTGTTTTTCCCGACAAGCGCGCCGGAGATGTACGCCATAAGGCGCGTCCCCGCGGACCGCACCTGGGGGTCCCGGGCGCCGGCCGTAGCCAATTGGACAAAATGGTAGAGATCTTTGTTGTCCGGGTGGTGGGTGTAATGCAAAGCTTCCGCCACGGCCTTCTTCGCCGCCTGGCCTTCGCCGCTTTTGATCATGGCTTCCGTGAAATTATCCGTCAGTTTCAGGAACTCCGGGATGGCGGCCGTTCTTAAATAGCTGCTGGTGGAGTCCTGGTTCAGCGCGGCGTAATATTCGGCATGGGTATCCACCATGGCTTTTGCCAGATTCTCGGCCGACATCCCCGGATTTGCGGCCAGGAGACCTAAAAAGGCGTCGTAGGCGTAGCCATGGCCAGGCTCCGTATCCTCGGAGCCCACAATAAAACTAACCTGGTCCTTTATCTCATACGCAACTTCGGCCATCTGCATCAGGCAGGCGTCGGAAGCGTAGATGTCCGCCCCGCCTATCCCTTTGAGGATCTCCCTCATCTGCGGTGTATCTACGCGGTGGCCGGTCTCTTCGTCGAAAGAGATCCCTTTAGCTGCTTTGGACAGAGGGACCTTTTCCCAGCCGATGCCATGGCTCCAGATGACCAGCATGTAATGTCTGGCCGGATAATTGGCCTTGGCCCAGCGTCCGAAATCTATGATGCTCTGATGATCGCCCATGTCGATATGGGTTATCTCCTGTACCACGGGGGAAGTGAATTCCCGGCTGGCGTCCTTTTTTATGAGATGGCGCCGGGCGGTGGCCCAGGAGCCGCCGGTGTAAAAGCCGTCGGTTCTGCCGACCTCCAGCACGATATTCACTTTTTCGTCGGACCCAACCTGCTCCATTTCACTGATATCCTTGAGCGCCATCTCCGCCAGGTTGTTCTTGGCGTTCATGAACACCATTACCGTCCACTCCTTCTGGGATACGGCAGGAACAGGGCCGTTCGGTTCCGCAGTTTTCAGGTAAGTATCGCGCGGTGCATCCCTGAGATCAGCAGGGGGCCCGGATACGCCCCATCGGTTCAGGAACAGGAACAGCGCTAAAAATAAAAGCACGACCAGCGTAGCTGTATATTTCTGCTCCGCTATTCTCCCGGTTCCTGTATTCATAGCCATATCCCGCCTATATAACATATATTTTGAACTAATACCTCACCATAACCTCATCGGGCACAAGGCGCGTCCCTAACTCTACGACAAAAACACACAGGTGCAGCCAGGCGAGCGATCACCTGCAGAATAGAACCGCACATCTCTTAATTAAACCAGATTTATGCGCTCAGCACATGAGCCAAACGGCTTACGAAGCGGTACCAGTCGGTTTTCAGCATTTTAGTGAAATAAGCAGACTTTAACCATTTAGGCTGGCCGGAATTGCGGAGTAAGGTCAGGCGGCAGCGATCATATGGGATTAACCGCGTAAGCGCCAGCACTTCACCGATCCCCGGTTTTTAGTGAATACTTTTATCGCTTTACCGGAGAAGCTCCTTCTGGTAGAATCTTTACAGCGCAGTGTCGGCCTGTTCTCGGGGGAAAATCATGGCCACGATCTTTTCGGAAACTTTGGTCAGGCTCCGGCGAGAGGCCGGATTCACGACCGCGTATCATTTTTTCAACAGCAACGGCGGAAAGTCCAGGCTAGGCATTTCCTATCGCGGATATCTGCTCCTTGAACAGGGGAAGTCCCTTCCTTCTTTCGGCCGGATGCGCACCTTTATCCTGTCTTTGCATATTACCTTGAAGAGCAGGACGGCGAACGAACTGGTAGTTTCCTGGCTGAAAACATTTTTTGATAAAGAATCTTTTGAAGATCTTGTCTTTCCCGTTTTTTCCGAGAACAGCGGGCTGCAGGCGCTTTCTCCCACGCAGCAGGCGCTGAAGCGGACCCTGGTCCAGACAACGATGTTCGTTTCCCCGAAACAACTTTCCGTTATCAGTGAAAATAAAGATATTTACGCCTGTTTTTTACTGGCCAGCGCGGAAACCGGGATCTTGACCCCCAAAATTATCGCGGACGCTTCCGGGATGAGCGTTGCTTCCGCGGAAAAAGCCATGAAGCGCCTGGCCGCCGTCAAAGCATTGAAAGCGGTAAAGCCGGGCCAGTATAAATGCCCTTTTGCCGGGAAAATGGTCGAGTTCCCGCAACTTATGACCGTTCCGGATATCAGGAAGAATCTTGAGAATATCCAGGATGAGCTTATCGCCTCAGGAAAGCCCATGTATTCCCGCAGAGGGATAATACGCGCGGACACACTGGCTATTGCCGATTTTTTCCCTGTCCTCTCGTTAAACACGGCCGCGGCGCAAGCATACGCGATAACAAATAAGACGGAGAATTCGGCGATCTTTGCGGTCGACTGCCGGGTAACCAAGATCCTGGATTTTTAACGCGTTCAATATTGCGAAAGATCCGGTGAGGGCGTTTATAATAACCAGCAGCGCCACGGTGCTGATCACGTTCCTGCCAGCGGAAGCCGGTGTTATCGCAAACTTTTCTGGCTGCTGAAAGAGCGAGGAAGGAAAAACGTTCAGGACAATATGCGTTATGTCCCCTGCAGAACTTTGGGGAACATTCTTGGCTGAATTGACACGTGCGAAAACGGGAAATGGTTATTCTATATAGTTCGTATACTCAAAATCATTGCTACAGGGGGCGGCGCTATGGCAAGCAAACTGGTCAGATTGGCGGGTATTATCGTTTTATTCTGCGGGGTGGGGGCAATTAATAGTTTTGGCGCGGCGGCAGCCGATAATGTCGGCATTAACGACAACGATACCATTGTGGCCAAATGTGCGTCCGTAATGCTTTGCAAGCCGCCTGCAGAGTGGAATGCTGCAACTTGTTCATGCGTAAAACCTAACATTAAAAAAGCATGCCAGGGGACGCCTGCGGGCGGCTGCAAAACTTCTGAAACGTGGTCGGCTAGAACTTGTTCATGTGAACCTAAACCATGCGGGGGCGTGGTGGCGGGCTGTAAACCTCCTCTGGTGTGGTCGGCTAAGACTTGTTCGTGTGTGACTGGGCCGGGACGATGCGCGGGTTTTACAAAGTCATGTCCGAGCGGCCAAGAGTGGATGGATACAACCTGTTCATGCGAACCTAAACCATGCAGAGGCGTGGCAGCGGGCTGCAAACCTCCTGCGGTGTGGTCCGCTAAAACTTGTTCATGTGAATCTAAACCGTGCGGGATTACAGCAAGCGGGGCTACTGTGGCGGCATACTGTGAACCTCCTGCGGTGTGGTCGGCTAAGACTTGTTCATGTGTGACTAGGCCGGGACGATGCGCGGGTTTCACAAAGTCATGTCCGAGCGGCCAAGAGTGGGTGGATACAACCTGTTCATGCGTGCCTAAACCATGCGGGCTAACTGCGGACTGGGCTACGTCGATGGCATACTGTAAAGCTCCTAAGGTGTGGTCGGCTAAAACTTGTTCGTGTATATGCAAGGCCGGCAACGAGAGCTGCAAGCAGGGGACAGTATTTTCCAAAAAAACTTGCAGGTGTGAAGATGTTCCATGCAATGGCATTATGCAGGTGTGTCCGGCTTCTGCGGTGTGGTCGACTAAAACTTGTTCATGTGAATCTAAACCATGCGGGGGCGTGGCGGCGGGCTGTAAACCTCCTGCGGTGTGGTCGACTAAAACTTGTTCATGTGAATCTAAACCATGCGGGGTAACTGCAGGCGGGGCTACTTCGGCGGCATACTGTAAACCTCCCTTGGTGTGGTCAGCTAAAACTTGTTCATGTGAACCTGCGGCATGTGAGAAGCAGCAGTTATGCATGGCACCTCTCGTGTGGTCAAAACAAACTTGTTCGTGTGTATGCACGGGCGACACAGGCGGCTGCGCGCGAGGAACGGAGTTTAACCCTGAAACCTGTTCGTGCAAGCGCACGATGGTTTGCACCCAGTTCTGTAAGCCTCCTCAGGCGCTTGACGCTAAAACATGTAAGTGTGTATCTGCGATAGCTATTGACGGAAAGCCGGGAGGATCGGGCCAAAGTGCGGTTAAATAGCGAGTTCTTTGACAGTCTGCGTAGTGCCGGGGGAGGTAATAAAGACGCTTCCTATCGTAGACACGGCGGCAGTTTGCGCTGAAAAGTTTTAACGATGCGTTTATTGCCGCCTGGCGGAGAGGCCGGAGGAGAACACTTCCGGCCTCTTGCTTTTTGACCAAACGGCTTACGAATCTGCATTGGCCCCTATTCCCTAACGGCCTTAACCCGCAAAAAAACACCCTCCGGAAGGCCGGGGGGTGATTTTCAACCAGATATCAGCTTGCAGCTTGCCGAGTTTAATAGAAAGTATCCGGTGTGGGTGTATTGTCGGTCACCCAGGGGTTTACTTTAACCTTGATCGTAAAGCCGCTTTGCTGTTTTGTTATCTCCAGCAGTTTCCCGCGCAGTTTCCCGCTTTCAACAAGGTATGCCACAGCCGTCAGCATTTCATAATCGGTGACAGTGTATTCCTTTATTGTCTTCCAGTTGGCCCCGGGCATTTCCTTCGGCAGTCCGGAAACCATAACAGTGAAGCCGCCATATTGTGTGGCAAGACCGGAAACTATGGGGTTAGCGGGCAGGTCCAGATCCGCATCCAGAGAGATATTCGCAACAGTAACTCCCTCCGAATAAAAATCCCTGAGAATCCGCCCTATGGCATCCTGCCGTACATTGGTAAGGTAAGATACTGTCTGGACGGCGCCTCCGGATTTGACGGAGATCGCAATCGGCGCGGGCATGGCTATCGCCGGTTCGGCCGCTTTAGAGCAGGAAGCTCTAAGCTGGTCCACAGCGCCGGCGGAGGCGTAAGCCGTTAGCGACAGCACAAGCACTATCCCGCATAAAAGTTTAGTCGAGCTGGTCATATGTGTTCTCCTTGGTGTTTTCCTATCTGAATCTTGCTCCTACAGATTCAGCCGGTCTTTTGAGCCGGCTGTTCTGTTATATCCGCCGGGTATCGTTAATAATTCCGGTCCATCTTAAAACCGAAAGTGCTGGAATCACCCTGGGTGGTTGTCAGTTTCTTCCCGTCAACCGTCACCTCGATCCCCTGCCTGTAGTCTTCAATATAGTTCCCGCCGCCGCTGGCATTCGCCGTGAACAGCAGAACTTTCTTCGCCTGGCCGGTATACCTGGTCCCGCCGGCGTAGGTGAGTTTTATCTTCTGGGTTGCCTGCACCAAACCGGGAGATACGCCTCTATCCTGATAATTCGTAAGGGTGACGCGGACCTCATTGGAGCGGCCAAAGGCCGGGTTAGTGATATTGATCCATACCGGGTCCGCTATTGAGAGGCCTCCGATCTGTACGGCGTAATCCACCGTTATTACCGTTCCGTCGGCGGCATACAGATCAATATGTTTCCAGATGCCAGTTCGTGTTACGGATCCGACCGGGACCGGTGAGAGCTTCACTTCGGGAAGCGCCACCGCTTTTACGGCCTGGAGACTTACCGTATTCAACTCCAGAGGCTTCAGGTCCTCAGAGGGCTGGGCCCAGAGAGAATTCCCCGCCAGCATCAGTGCTACTATCGCTACTATGTTTTTCATTTATTTCCCCTTATAAGTGATTCGCTATCAGTACGGCAGTTTCTCGTTAGTAAGGCTATAAAGGTTTTCGTTAATTCTCTTTTAACCCATCCTTATAACAGTTTTGCATTCCGCCCGAACCGCTTCGCTTGTCCGCGTGGCCAGACCGTTCGCCCAGGCTTGCATCTAACCGAGCCTGCGAAAACCACCCGATCCCTATACTGCTTATTGCGCTACTATAGTTTAGCTTGAACAGCGACGTGCACAAAGGTGCGTAATGCCCAAACCAGGCGTCTATTTTGACCCAGGAGCGACAGTTAAGCAAACCGCATTTTGTTAAACCGATGGTTAAACCAATATTATATACTGATGGCATGAATAACATTAAATCCTTCGGCCGTGTACTGTCCAGGATCAGGAAGGAGCGCGGCTACCCCACCGCGCATAAATTCTTTAAGAGCGTCGGAGGAAGCAAAACTCTCGGCTTCTCTTTCGTGAGCTATTGGGACCTGGAACGCAACAAGAAACTCCCGAAGAGCTGGCGCATCAAGGCGCTGCTGGCGGCCCTTGGCATAGATCAGGATTCACCGCTGGCCAAGGAACTGATCCTGGCTTATTTCCGCACGCTTTCGGGTTCTGATGAACTGGCCCGGAGCCTGGCGGCCCCTGCAGCCGTAAGCGCCGACCTCCCCAGCCGCGAACTTGCGGAAGCGGCCGCACATCAGGCGCA
>JAPLKJ010000265.1 GCA_026388125.1 Elusimicrobiota bacterium | reverse complement strand
CCCTGCGCCCATTCGAGCCTGATGCGGGCCATCAGCTGGTTATAGACCGCCTCGAACCAGCCGCGCTCAAGTTCGCCGATGGCGCAGACAGCGCGCAGGCCGGCCAGCGAACTGCCGGCGGCGGCCGCCGCCTTATAGCCGGCCTTAAGCTGCTCCACCTCCGCTTTCCTCTGCTCCGCTTCCTGCTGCCAGAAAACGGCGTCCTTGTGCGCGGCTATTATCTCGAAGCGGATCTTGTCCTGCAGTTCCACGCGCTTCAGCTCGCCCTGGCGCTGCTGCGCCTTGCGCTGCCGCACCTGCGTCCAGATATCGTAGGACAGCGGGAAATGGATGGCCAGCGCGGCCAGCCAGTTGTTAGAGCGCAGCGAGTTATCGTTGAGCTCGGAAAGCCTGTAAGCGTTTATATCGTAGCTGGCGCCCAGGTAGACGGTGGGATAGCGGCGGATCATGGCCATATTCACGGCGATATCGTCCATCTGGGCTTTATAAAGTTCGCTTTTAAGGTCTGGGCGCGATTCCATGGCCGTCACCAGGCAGCGCGTGACCGCGTCGCTGACCGGCAGAGGCGCGAAGTCCCCGGCGGCCGCTACCTGGTAGCCGGGCTCGCGGTTCAGCACCTTCTGCAGCGCGGTAGCCGCGGCGTCCAGGCCGCTGGCGGCCTCCCGGGCGCGGCCGGAGAGCCCCGCCAGCAGCACGCGGGCCTCGAGGGCTTCGGCGGGGTCGGAGGTTTTCAGCTGCGCCGCGTAGTTCTGCGCGCCGGCCAGCCAGTCAGCGGCAGCCTCCTTCAGCCGGGTCCGGTACAGCAGGTCGTAAAAAGCTTTCTTCGCCTCCAGGGCTACGTCCGCCTTTACGGTTTCGTAGTTCACCCTGGCCTGGTTGTGGGCGGTGCGGGCCAGCTTCAGCGTGTTGGCGTTCTTGCCGCCGGTATACAGCGGCTGCAGGGCGCTCGCGCGCAGGGTGTAGAAATTGCGGCTTATCAGCGGGTCGAGATATCTTTCGCCGAGCTCGGGGCTCAGCACGGAGGGGTAATCCAGATTGGCGCGGCTGGCGGTGCCGGAAAGCGTGAACTGCGGCAGATAAGTATAGCGCGCTTCGCTCATGCGCTGGCGCGCTATTATTATGTCCTGCTCGGCGGCCAGCGCGGCCGGGTTGCTTTTAACGGCCTGGGTCACCGCTTCTTCCAGCGTCAGCGGCTCGCTGCCCGGCTGGGCCTGCGCGGGCCCGGCCGGAAAAAGGACTAACAGCGCGGCAAGCAGCATATCACACCTTGAATTCGGGCATTATCTCCCGGATCTTGAGCCCCAGGGCGTCGGCCTTGTCCTTCATACCCCCGGCGGCAGCCTCGGCCCGGAATTTCTCGTATTCCTTAGCCGCTTCGTGTACGGCCGTCACCATGTTATTGAACTGCTCCTGCAGGTCCAGCAGCTGGTCGCCTTTGCGCAGATAGACCCTGTGCGTAAGGTCGCCGCCGGCCACCACGGAACAGCTTTTTTCGAACTTGAACACCGGGCCCGCCATGCGGTGGGAGACCACTACGGAGACCACCAGCACGATCAGCAGGTACAGGCAGATCTTTATGGCGAACAGCGGCGCCATGGCCGTGATCTCCTCCAGCATCGGCTGCATCATGGGGTGTTCGTTGACCACTTTGGAGACGGTCCAGAGCACGTCCAGGCCTACCACGATAAAGGCCAGCAGGACGCTGGCGAAGATCAGCGCCATATAGCGGTACTGCAGGTGCTTTTTTATCAGGATGGTCTTGCGCTGGAACTGCACCGGCGCTTTCACTTGTGTATTATCAGCCATAAAGCTCCTTTCAAAAAACTACGAAGTCGAGGGTCGGTGACTTTCTTTAGAACAGCACTTCCATCAGGTCGAACCAGTCCTTGGATACGACCTTCAGCGCGCCGGTGGCGCTTTCCAGCGGCACGCCGGTTATCTGGTTGTTCACCAGGGCGCTCATCTGGCCGAACTGGCCGGTATGCACAAGGTCGGCGGCCTTCAGGCCCACGCGCGTGGCGAGCATCCGGTCGAACAGCGTGGGCGCCCCGCCGCGCTGCATATGGCCGATAACGGCCGAGCGGGTCTCGATGCCGGTGTTCTTCTCTATAAAGGCGGCTATCCTTTCGCCCATGCCCCGGTCCTTGAGGATGGCGTGCCCGAACTGGTCAACCTCGCGCTTGGAGGCGCCTTCCCCCGCTTCGGGGAGCTCCGCCGCCTCGCTGGTCACCACCAGGGCGTATTTCTTCCTGGCGTAGGCGTCCTTTATCTTCTTGAGCATGTCGGGGGTGTTGATGGCGCGCTCGGGGATGCAGACGTAGTCGGCGGCGGCCGCTATGCCGGTGTACAGCGCCACCCAGCCGGCGTGGCGGCCCATCACCTCCAGCACCATCACGCGGTGGTGGCTGGCGCCGGTGTCCAGCAGCGACTGCGCGGCTTCCATGGCGTGCGTCACCGAGGTGTCGAAGCCGAAGGTATAGTCCGTGACGCTAAGGTCGTTGTCCATGGTCTTGGGCACGCCCACCACGTTGAGCTTATAGTCCCGGTAAAGTTTCGTGGCCACGCCCAGAGTGTCGTCGCCGCCCATGGCCACCAGGGCGTAAAGGTCCAGTTTTTTGAAGGTCTCGAGGCATTTCTGCACGCTGCCTTCAACCTTATAGGGATTGGTGCGGGAAGTGCCCAGCATCGTGCCGCCCTTCATAACGATGTATTCGGTTATTTCGCGGGAGAGCGGGGTGGTGGTGCCTTCCACGAGGCCTCTCCAGCCGTCGGTAAGGCCCACGCATTCGTAGCCGTACTTCTCGGCCCCGTAAACGCAGCCGCGTATGGCCGGGTTAAGCCCGGGGCAGTCGCCGCCGCCCGTTAAAATTCCTATCTTTTTTTTCATGCTTTGTCTCCTTGGAATATAGCCGGCGCTTTCCGGCCGGCTTAAAAGCTGGTGGTATAGCGCATCTGCACTATGCGTTCCGCCTTGCGCGGCGCCCCGTTGGCGAACGTGTCGTTGCGGCCTATCTCGCGCACGCCTATGTCCAGCTGGAAGTAAGGCGTTATGTAAATGCGGGTGCCGGCGTTGAAGCGGGCGGGGTCGTCGTTGTGGAACATGCTGTCGTATTCCAGGATGAACGCCAGCTTGTCCTCCAGCGTGTAGTTGGCGCCGATAAAGCCGAAAAGATAGTTATTGTCGAAGTCGGGCACGTTCAGGCCCCCGTGCAGGACCAGGTTGGAAACGCCCAGCTCCTTGGAGCCCACCAGGTACAGCCCTTTGCCCTTTTCCAGGTATTTTTTCGAGACCGCGTCGTAATAGTAGCCCTGGCTGTCGTAGCCCAGCGCCGCGGCGGGCATATAGTAGCCGCCGTCGTAGAACCGGTACTTCACCTGTATCTCGGGGCGGCGCATCCGTATGGGGGCATCCGACCCGATCAGACGGTCCACGGTCATGGCGGCGCCCAGGTTCAGGCGTTCCAGCACGCCGAAGTTCAGCGAGCCCAGCACGCCCCCGCCCGAGTAGAACCGGGTCTTCATCATGAAGCCGTAATAATCCAGGATGCCGGCGGTAGGGACGTCCAGCATTTCCACGTCCGGCAGCACTACGGCCTCTTTTTTGTCCTTTTCGGCCATGGCGGGGACCGCGGCCAGCAGCAGAACGGCGAGAACAGTTTTCAATATTTTCATCATCAACCTTCCTTAAGTTAATACGCCGACCCCCGCGCCCGGCGAAGTTATTCGCCCAGCGCGGACTTGATCTTGGCGCCCAGCTCCTGCAGCGTGAACGGCTTCTGCAGCGCGTCGCAGGCCCCGCTCAGCTGGATTATGCCCCGCTCGGCGGCTATGTCGCGCGAGGTCATGATCACGATCTTGGGGACGTCGGTCCCGCCGCGCGAAGTGATCTCGCTGGCCACGTGGTAGCCGTCTATGTAGGGCATCATCACGTCCAGCAGCACCAGGTCGAACTTCTCCGCCTCGGCTTTCTGCAGCGCTTCCTTGCCGTTCACGGTAATAGTAACGGCATAGCCCGACTTCCGGAAATAGGATTCCAGCAGGTCGCAGATATCCGGGTCGTCGTCAGCTATCAGAATCCGCTTTCTACCTTCCATGTTTTATCTCCCAGCAGCTTTTCGATCTCGCGCAGCAGCGCGTCGCTAAGCCCCACCCGTTCGGTCGTTTCTATCATGTAGACGCCGCGGCCCTTGGCGTTCACCTGGAAATACACCGGGCACATGCCGTGGCTTTTGCCCAGCGCGCTCTTCAGCTCGTGCAGCTGCTTCTCGTCGAAAAGTATGCCCTCCGGCAGGGTCAGCACGAGGCCCCGGGCCCATTTGTTCATGGCCTCGAACAGGCCGTACGTCTCTTCCGCTATCAATTCGAAGTTCTGTTCGCCGAAATCGGATTTCTGCACCTTGCCGGTCACCACCACCACCTTGTTGGGGCCGAGCTGCGCGCCGTACATCTTGTACTTCTTGGGGAACAGGACCACGCCCAGGTTGCCGGTCAGGTCCTCCACCTCGAACTTGGCCATCGCCTCGCCGGTCTTCTTGGTCTGGATGTTCTTGAACTGCGCCACTATGCCGGCCACGCGCACCATCGCGCCCTCGGCGAAGCCGCCGGCCAGCACCTTGTCCACCTGCGCGTTGGAGACCATGCTCAGGTGCCGGCGGTAGCTGTTGAGCGGGTGGCCCGAGAAATAGAAGCCCAGCACCTCGTGTTCGTTCTTGAGCAGCGTATGCTCGTTCATCACGGGCGCGGCCTTCTTCTCCTCGCCGAAGAGCATGGTCTGGTTGACGTCGTGCGCCTTGCCGCCGCAGAAAGCCTCCACGGCCTCCGTCGCCCTGGTCCTGGAGATCTCGGGCTTCTCGGCCGGGTAGAAGCAGTCGAAGCAGCCGCCTTTGGCCATGGACTCTATCACGCGCTTGTTGAGCTGCTTGGAATCCACGCGCAGCGTGAACTCCTCGAAGGACCGGAACAGGCCGTTCCTGCCGCGCTCGGCCACTATGGCCTCCACCACGCCTTCGCCGACGTTCTTCACCGCGGTCAGCGCGAAACGGATGGCCGGCCTGCCTTTGTGGTCCTCTATGGAAAATTTCTTGAAGGAGCTGTTGACGCTCGGCCCGGCTATCTCTATTTCCATGTCCTGGGCCTCGCCGATATAGGTGACCAGCTTGTTCTCCTTGTCCTCGGAGCTGACGGCGCTCTTGCCTATCTCGCTGGTCAAGAGCGCCGCCATGAACTCCACCGGGTAGTTGGCCTTCAGCCAGGCGGTCTGGTAGGCCACCAGCGCGTAGGCCACGGAGTGGGACTTATTGAAGCCGTACTCGGCGAACTGCGCCATCTGGTCGAAGATCTTGGTGGAGAGTTTGTTGGGGATATCGTGGTAGCTCTTGGCCTGCTCCACGAACTTGACGCGCATCTTCTCCATCACGTCGAGCTTCTTCTTGCCCATCGCTTTGCGGAAATCGTCGGCCTCGCTGGGGGTGAACTTGGACAGGCTCTTGGCTATCTCCATCACCTGTTCCTGGTAGACCATCGTGCCGTAGGTGTCCTTCAGGATGGGCTCCAGCAGCGGGTGGTCGTAGGTGATCTTTTTGCGGCCGTGCTTGCGCTCCACGAAGGTCTCGAGCATGCCGCTGTTGATGGGGCCGGGGCGGTAAAGCGCCACCAGGGCCGCGATATCGCTGAACACGGTGGGCTTGAGGCCCTTCACCAGTTTCTTCATGCCCTCGCTTTCCAGCTGGAACACGCCGGTAGTCTTGCCGTCGCACAGCAGGTCGAAGGTCTTCTTATCGTCCATCGGGATGGAATAGATGTCGAAACCCGTTTTCCCGGCCGCCCGGAGGAACTCGCAGGCGGTCTCGATGATGGTAAGGGTGCGCAGTCCCAGGAAGTCCACCTTGAGCATGCCCAGGGTGCCCAGCACGTTGCCGTCGTACTGGGTGGTGATCACTTCCTTGTTGTTGCGGTTGGCCAGCGGCACGTAGTCGGTGATATCGTCCTTGGAGATCACCACGCCGGCGGCGTGCACGCCGGTCTGGCGGCGCAGGCCTTCCACCTTCATCGCGATATCGAACATCTTCTTCAGCTTCGGGTCGCGCGCGTATTCCTTCAGCTCATTGACCTCGTTAAGGGCCTTGTAAAGGGTGGCTTTGGGGTCGGCCGGCACCAGCTTGGCTATGGCGTTGACGTCGGCCAGGGGGATGTTCATCACGCGGCCCACGTCGCGGATGGCGCTCTTGGCCTTTATCGTGCCGTACGTGATGATGTTGGCCACGCGGCTGGCGCCGTACTTTTCGCGCACGTACTGCACCACCTGCTCGCGGCCGTCGTCGGAGAAATCGATGTCCAGGTCGGGCATGCTCTTGCGGCCCGGGTTCAGGAAGCGCTCGAACAGCAGCGAGTTGGGCAGCGGGTCCACGCGGGTGATATCGAGCGCATAGGCCACCAGCGCGCCGGCGCCGGAGCCGCGGCCGGGCCCCACCGGCACGCCTATGCTGCGGCCGTGGTTTATGAAATCCATGACTATCAGGAAGTAGCTGGAAAAGCCCATCTTCTTGATGGTATCCAGCTCGAACTCGAGGCGCTTGCGGTACTCGTCACCGGCATTGGGGACTTTCTTTTTAAGCCCCACCTCGCAAAGGTCCCTGAGATAATAATAATCCCCGTCGCCTTCGGGGTGCTTGTCCTTGTACGTCTGCGGGATGTCGAAGGCCGGCAAATGCAGCTTGCTGGTATCTATCTTTATGTTGCACTTCTCTGCTATCACCAGAGTGTTCTTTACGGCTTCGGGCGTGTGGGAGAAGAGCTTGATCATCTCCTCGGGCGACTTATAGTACAGCTCATGCGTGGTCATGCGCATGCGGTTGGGGTCGTCGAGAAGCGAGCCGGTGGAGATGCAGAGGTGGGCTTCGTGGGCTTCCCAGTCCTCCTTCTTCTGGTAGTGGCAGTCGTTGGTGGCCACCAGCGGTATGCCGGTGCGCTTGGCCACTTCGAGGAGGCCTGCCATAGCGGCGGTCTCCTCGGGGATGTTGTGGTCCATCAGTTCGAGGTAATAGTTTCCCTTGCCGAGGATGTCCTGGTAGTCCATGGCAATTTTCTGGGCTTCGTCGAGGCGGCCCTCGGCGCAGGCGCGGGCTATGTGGGATTTAAGGCAGCCGGAGAGGCAGATCAGGCCGTCGGCGTGCTCGGCGAGGCTTTCGCTGTCTATGCGGGGGTCGTGGTAGAAGCCTTCCAGGAAGGCGTTGGAAACCAGCTTCATGAGGTGGTGGTAGCCTGTGTCGTTCCGGGCAAGGACGGTCATGTGGCCGTTGTCGCGGCGGCCGGTGGCTTTGTCGCGGTCTTTGCGGGAGCCTTTGGCTACGTAGCATTCGCAGCCTATGATGGGCTTCAAGCCGGCGTTATTCGCCATGAAATAAAAATCCATGGCCCCGTACATGTTGCCGTGGTCGGTGATGGCCAGCGCGTTGCCTTTCTGCGCGGCGAGGCCCTTGAGGAAATCGGAGGGATTGCCGTGGCCGTCGCTCAGGCGCAGCATCCCGTCGAGCAAAGAATACTCGGAGTGGTTATGAAGATGTATGAACTCAGGTGACATCGATCCCCGAACAAAACAAATTCTTCGCGGCCAACTTGCTCCGCAGTCTCTAATTATATAAATAATTAAGCCACTTAAGAGATTTCCGCAGGGAAAACCGGAAATAAAAGGTGGTTTGCCCTAGGTTTTCACGGTCAATCTCGGGCGACGCGGGGAGCGGGGGTAGCAAAACCTTCGCGGAGGCTTCCGCTTGCGTAAGCGCGGAAGCCGAGTGATGAGGGGCGCGCACGGTGTGCGCGACCCCGCGTTTTGCTACCCACGCTCCCCGCCACGCCCCAGGGACAACTAACACCCTGGTAAAAATGGTCTTGTTTTATTGAGAATGATATGAACACTTAAGCTTTTCTGGAAATTATATAATGGGGACATGGGAAAAGATCTTAGGACGGCCAGCGGGCACCTGCTGGTGGAGAAGACTTTTAAGAAGAAAGTGCTCTTTAAGGGGACCATTAAGTTCAGAGTAGATACGGTAACGCTGCCCAACGGGAAGAGATCCACGCGGGAGTTCATGGACCACCCCGGGGCGGTGGCCGTGCTGCCGGTGCTGCCGGACGGCAGGATAATTTTCGTAAGACAGTACAGATACCCGGTAGGAGAAGCCACGCTGGAGATACCCGCGGGCAAACTGCATTCGCCGGCGGACGATACCCTGGCGCGCGCAAAAGCGGAACTGCAGGAAGAGACCGGCTACACCGCTAAAAAAATAAAGCCGCTCCTGTCCTATTGGACCTCTCCCGCTTTCGCCAACGAAGTGCTGCACATCTTCATCGCGGAAGGGCTGCGCCCGGGCGCTGCCTCGCCCGACGAGGACGAATTCCTGCGCGTGGAGATCATGAGCTTTGAAAAAGCCTGGCGCATGCTGAAAGCCGGCAAGATACATGATTCCAAGACCATCATAGCTTTGCAGGCGTGGAAGATAAAATCAATGGAGAAACCATGAAATTCGATACTACCGACAGTCTTTGCGTGAACACTCTCAGGACCCTTTCCATAGACATGGTGGGGGCTGCCGATTCCGGCCACCCCGGCCTGCCGCTGGGCGCGGCGCCGCTGGCCTACGCCGTCTGGGCCGGGCACCTTAAATTCACCCCCTCCGAACCCTCCTGGATGGACCGGGACCGCTTCGTGCTGTCGGCCGGCCACGGCTCCGCGCTGCTTTACTCCATGCTGCACCTCTACGGCTACGGCCTCAAACTGGAAGACCTGAAACAATTCCGCCAGCTCGGCAGCCTTACGCCGGGCCACCCCGAATACGGCCACGCGGCCGGCATAGAGACCACCACCGGGCCGCTGGGGCAGGGCTTTGCCAACGCCGTGGGCATGGCGCTGGCCGAGAAACTGCTGGCCGAAAAGCTGAACACGCCTGAATTCACGCTCGTCGACCACTTCACCTACGTGGTCTGCGGCGACGGCGACCTGATGGAGGGCGTCTCCTACGAGGCGGCCTCGCTGGCCGGCACCATGAAACTGGGCAAACTGATCTGCCTGTACGATTCCAACGGCATCACCATCGAGGGGTCCACCAGCCTGGCTTTCACCGAGAACGTTAAGAAGCGCTTCCTCGCGCAGGACTGGCAGGTTATCGAAGTTGAGGACGGCAACAGCCTCCAAGAGCTCGACTCCGCCATAAAGAAAGCCAAGCGCGAGACCGAACAACCCAGCATGATAATCGCCAAAACGCATATAGGCTGGGGCAGCCCCAAGCAGGACAAGAACTCCGTGCACGGCGAGCCGCTCAAGCCCGACGAGATCCTGGCCACCAAGGCCAAGCTGGGCTGGCCCTCAACGGAATCCTTCTTCGTGCCGGAAGAGGCGCGCGCGCGTTTCGCAGAGCAGGCGGCAGAGGGAGAAAAGGACCGCAAGCGCTGGCTGAAGCTCTGGAAGAACTACAGCGAAGCCATGCCCGAAAAGGCCGACCTCGCCAAGGCCATGCTGGGCCGGGAGATCCCCGAGGGCCTGTTCAAGCCGGAAAACACTTTCTTTGACAAGCCCGTGGCCACCCGCGAGGCTTCCGGCAAAGTGATTAACCTGATGGCCGCGGGCCTGCCCGGGCTTACCGGCGGCTCCGCCGACCTGGGGCCTTCCACTAAAACGGACTTCACAGCCGAACCCGCGCGCACGCTGCATTTCGGCATACGCGAGCACGCCATGGGTTCCATCCTCAACGGGCTGGCGCTGCACGGCGGGCTGATCCCCTTCGGCGCCACGTTCCTGGTGTTCTCCGACTACATGCGCCCGGCGCTGCGCCTGGCCGCCATGATGCAGGCCCCCGCCGTTTTCGTGTTCACGCACGACAGCATCGGCGTGGGCGAGGACGGCCCCACCCACCAGCCGGTGGAACAGCTCATGAGCCTGCGCCTGATCCCGGGCCTGCTCGTCCTGCGCCCGGCCGACGCCTGGGAAACGCTGCACGCCTGGGAAGCCGCGGTGCGCCTGAAGCGCCCGGCGTGCCTGGCGCTGTCGCGCCAGAAGCTGCCGCTGCTCACCCAGTACCGGGAGAAAATAGCCGCCGGCGTTCCGCGCGGGGCCTACCTCTTAAGGGGCCCCTCCACCACCCCGGCCGTAGAGCTGATAGCTTCCGGCTCCGAAGTTTCGCTGCTGTTCGAGGCCGCCGCGCTGCTGGAGAATGACGGCATCGCCGCCCGGATAATTTCCGTGCCCTCGTTCGAACTGTTCCGCGAACAGGAACAGGCGTACAAGGACTCCGTCTTTGTGACCGGCCTGCCCAAGGTGGCAGTAGAGGCCGGCCGCGGCATCGGCTGGAAGGACCTTATCAACGCGCCCGTCACGGTGCTGGGCGTGGAAACTTTCGGGACCTCCGCTCCCGCGGGGCAGGCTTACGCCGCGCTGGGCCTGACGGCGGAGAAGATAGCCGCCGCGGCCAGAAAGCTGGTCAAATGAGCACCGCGTATTCGATAGCCATTGCCGGGCTTGGCAAAATGGGTTCCAATATGGCGCTGCGCCTTATCGCCAAAGGCGTGAAGCCCGTGGTATGGAACCGCACCCCCGAAAAAGCGGCCAAGTTGGCCGGCAGCGGCGCCGAAGCCGCCGCCACGCTCACCGAGCTGGCGGCGAAACTGGCATCCCCGCGCGCGGTCTGGATGATGCTCCCCGCCGGGGAGGCCACGGAGAACCTGTTCCTCGGGCTGCTGCCGCTGCTGCAGAAGGGCGACCTTATCATCGACGGGGCCAACGGCAACTGGCGCGACGCCGTGCGGCGCGCCGAGGCCGCGGAGAAGCTGGGCATTGGCTTTCTTGACGCCGGCGTTTCCGGCGGCATCTGGGGGCTCGCCAACGGCTACTGCATAATGACCGGCGGCAAGAAAGAGGCGTTCGAAAACGCCGAACCTTTCCTGAAAGCCCTCTGCCAGGACGGCGGCTACCTGCATTGCGGGGCGGCCGGCGCCGGGCATTACACCAAAATGGTGCACAACGCCATAGAGTACGCCATGATGGAAGCTTACGGCGAAGGCTTCGAGCTGCTCAAAGCC
>JAPLKJ010000245.1 GCA_026388125.1 Elusimicrobiota bacterium | reverse complement strand
CGCACTTGATGATGTAGGCGGCGCGCAGGCGCACTTCCTTGCCGGGGGTAAGGCGGAAGAACTTAGGAGGCGGCACTTCCTTGAAATCATCAACCTCGATGTAAAGCTCGCGTGAGAACGGCACTTTGCGCGTGCCCGCGGCGGGATCGCCTGGGTTGTTCACCACGTCCATCTCCTCTGTCTTGCCGGCCGGGTAGTTGTCCAGCACTATCTTGAGGGGCTTGAGCACGGCCATCACGCGCGGCGAGCTCACGTTCAGCTCGTTGCGCAGCGCGTTCTCCAGCACCCAGATATCGGAGATGCCGGGCACTTTGGAAATGCCGGCGTCGTCGCAAAAGGCGCGCAGGGAACCGGCGGTATAGCCGCGGCGGCGCAGGCCGCACACCGTAGGCATGCGCGGATCGTCCCAGCCGTCCACGTGGCGGTCCTTCACCAGCTCCAGCAGCTTGCGCTTGCTGGTGACCATGTTGCTGATAGTGCGGCGCGCGAACTCTATCTGCTGCGGATGATAGATGCCGAGAGAGTCGATGAACCAGTCGTAAAGCGGCCTGTGGTCCGCGAACTCCAGCGTGCAGATGGAATGCGTGATGCCTTCTATGGAATCCTCGAGGCCGTGCGCCCAGTCGTACATGGGGTAGATGCACCATTTGTTGCCCTGGCGGTGATGCTCGGCGTGCAGGATGCGGTACATGGCGGGGTCGCGCAGGTTGATGTTGGGGTGGGTCATGTCTATCTTGGCGCGCAGAGTGCGCGAGCCGTCCGGGAATTCCCCGGCCTTCATCCGTTCGAAAAGGTCCGCGTTCTCCTCGATGGAGCGGTTGCGGAAAGGGCTGTCACGGCCCGGCTCCATGGGCGAGCCGCGGTAGGCGCGCATTTCGTCGGCGCTGAGGTCGCACACATAGGCCTTGCCCTTTTTCACCAGCTGCATGGCCCAGTCGTACATCTGCTGAAAATAGTCCGACGCGAAGAACAGGCGGTCCTCGAAATCCCCGCCCAGCCACTTAACGTCCGCCACTATGGAATCCACGTATTCCTGCTCCTCCTTGGAGGGGTTGGTGTCGTCGAAGCGCAGGTTGAACTTGCCGTTGTAATGCCGCGCCAGGCCTGAGTTCAGGATGATGGAGGTGGCGTGCCCGATATGCAGGTACCCGTTGGGTTCCGGCGGGAACCGCGTATGGACGCGGCCGCCGAACTTGCCCGAGGCGTTGTCGGCGTCGATGATCTCGCGGATGAAATTTGACTTGGTTTCGGTGTTTTCCATTGTAAAAATTATAGCAATTCCCCGTTAAAGTATAGCAGACCAACCCGACAAAGGCCTGTCGGGTTCAAAAGGCCGCTCAGGGGATTTCAAATTCAAGGACAGCTGTTTTTCCTTTTTGGGCTTGCACGCTGCTCTGCGCGGCGCAAGCAGCGCCGGCGCAGAGGCGGGATACGGAGTCCCCGCCGTTCTCTATCTTCAACTGGCCTATCTCCAGGTCGAAAACATCGCCGAGGCCGGTGTAGCCGCGCGGTTCGTCCGTCCAGCGGGCTATGATCTTCATATCTGAAGCCGGCTCGCCGGGCCAGGCTTTAATTATAATCGTCCCTTTCTTTTTCAGTTCGGCCAGCAGCGCACTTAACTCCGGGAGTTGCGGACCGAACGGAAGGATCACCCGCTCTATCGCCACCAGCCGGGACAGCCCGGCCAGGCCGCTGAAATTTTTTTCCTCCAGCGAAGTAAAGGACACCCCGGCCAGACTGCGCGCGCCGCCTGCGAAAACCGCGTCGGCCAGCGTTTTGCCGCTGGCGCCGGGATTTACCAGGAACAGGGTACCATCCGGCAGATGCACCAGCGCGCAGGAAGTATTTGAATCCCCGAACAGTTCGGTACGGCATTTGCGCGATCCCTCGGCAAGGCCGTTCGCTAAAGACCCGGCCTCCATCACGCACAGCCCCAGGGCGGCGCAGGTGTAAAGCCGGATGTTATTGAACCCGAAAAGAGGCGCGTGCAGAATGGCGAAAGCCAGCAGGTAAAAACCGGCTACGCCCCAGCCTGAAGGCTCGGCTACGCTGAAAGCGGAAAAGGGCAGGGCGGCGAAGAACTTCACCGCGCTGATGAACAAACCGGTAAAAGCAGCGCAAGGCCAGGCAAAAAACTTGAAGATAAACCCCGCGCCGGAGAAAATAGCCATCAGGAACCCCAGCGCCATGGCCACCCCGGAAGCCGGCACCAGCACCATGTTCGAGAACAGCGAGACCACCGAGATCCGGTGAAAATACACCGCCAGCAGCGGGTAGAGAAAAAGCTGAGCAAAAAAACTTATAGTGAACAGGCCGCCAAGTTCTACCGCCAGACCCTCAAGCCGGGCCGGAGCTTTAAAACCGCAGGCCGCGGCGAAAGCCTTTACCCCGCCTTTGAAGATCCTATTTAAAGGTTTGTCCCAGATAGACATGCCGACCGTAAGGCCGTACGCAGCCAGGAACGACATTTGAAAACTGGCGTCAAAAAGGGATCGCGGGGTCATGACCAGTATAGCCAGGGCGGCCACGGTAAGCGAATGGAAAGCGCCGGCCCCCCTGCCCAGCATGAAAGCGCACAGTCCGGCCGAGAACATCAGGTAAGCCCGCACCAGCGGCGCGTCCAGCCCGGAAGTAAGTACATAAAAACCGGAAAACACCAGGGCGGCCAGGCCGGCATATTTCCGCCTCAGGCCTAACTTTGAACACAGGAAGTAGACGACAACCACCACAAAACCCACGTTCGAACCGGAAGCCACCAGCAGGTGCATGGCGCCGGAATCCTGGAAAGCCTTTTTCATTTCGGGTGAGACGTTCTTTTTTTCCCCGATAACAACGCCCCCCATGACCGCGGCGGCTTCGGGGTCAAGGTTTTTCTCAAAAGTATCCAGTACCCGGTTCCTGAAAGCGCGGGCCAGCAGCAGCACCCGGTTGGCGGGTTTTACAATTTCCAGTTCCCTCGTCCTGGCTTCGGTCCCTATGCCGCGCCGGGCCAGGAAATCCGCCCAGTCCAGACCGCCCGGGGCCGAACTGCCGGCGGGCTCGGCCAGGTCCGCCAGGAATTCCACCCTGTCGCCGTAAGAGGCACCGCCCAGGTCTTTGACATAGACCATAAGCCCGGTATGGTACGGGGCGCCGTAAAGTTTGCCGGTATCCAATGCGAAACGCCAGCGCCCGCGGCCGTAAGCCGGGTATTCGCTGATGCGGCCTTCTACCAAAGCGCCGGCGCGCGGCAGGGCGAACGGCAGCGGTTCCGGAGGCTTCAGAAAAAAGCCCCTGAAAAGGAAGATGATCGCGGCGTAGCAGAGAAGCAGGAGGAACAGCGGCCGGCGGTAATAGGAAAAAAGCATCAGTTAATGCCCTTAAGACCTGCTATTACGGAACGAGAAGTTTAAATACTGGTCCGGCCTTTCAGCGCGTGGCCGAGGGTCACTTCGTCCATATAGTCTATGTCCCCGCCCAGCGGCACGCCGCAGGCTATGCGGGTTATCCTGGCAACATAGGGCTTAAGGCTGTGCATCAGGTACATGGCGGTGGCCTCGCCCTCGGTGTCCGGGTTGGTGGCGATAATGACTTCTTTCACCCGCCCGTCCGCGGCGCGGACGCGCTCTATAAGTTCTTTTATCTTTATCTGCTCGGGCGCTATCCCCTCAGCCGGGGATACGGAGCCGTGCAGCACATGGTAAACGCCGGTGAAGCTCCTGGCCTTTTCTATGGCGGCCAGGTCCTGCGGCCGCTCCACCACGCAGATAAGGGACCGGTCCCGCTCCGGCTCGGAGCAGACGGAGCAAAGTTCCTCCTCCGCGTAGTTATAGCATTCCCGGCAATACCTTACGGATCGCTTTACGTTGCGCAGCGCCTCCACCAGGCTTTCTATTTCCGAGCTGGAAGCGCGCACCACGTACAGCGCGAACCGCTCCGCCTGCTTGGGGCCGACGCCGGGGAACTTGCGGAAAACGGTTATTATTTTATCCAGTGCTTTCATACCTGGGAAGGGGCCGGAATTTATTTAACCTTAGTAATGCGGGTCAGGCGGCCGTGGAACACTTTGGCCAGATGCTTAAGTTCCGGCTCCGTGGCGGCGTCCACCACATGTGATTCCGGGGTTTTCACGCGCGGCGCCAGGTTCCCGGTGTCTTCCGGCGGCGGCATGTCTTCCAGGTCGGTCTCTTCCCCGTCGGAAGGCGGAACGTCGTCCTGCCCCTGTTCGCAGGCGGCCGGCGCCGGCGATGCCGCCACCGCGGCCAGCGCCGCGGGGGCGGCGCTTACCTGCTGGGCGGCCTGTCCGCCCGCTTTCTGGGCCAGTTCGGCAGAGAGCTTTATAGTTCTGCCGGCGGCCCGGGCGAGGATCTCCTCCAGCTCCGGCAGGGATTTCTCTATCATGGAAACTTCGAATTTATTGGCGAGAAGCAGCCGCAGCGCGCCGTCGGCCTCGGTAACTATCTTAACGGAAAGCAGCGCGTTGTGCATGGCCGGGCGCTGCGAGGCGATAACGCCCAGCATTTTGCGCCAGGCGTCAGCCGGCATCGGCCCCGGCTTCACGGCGGCCGCCGCCGGGACGGGCGCCGGCGCGGGGGCTTGCGCGGGGGCCTGCGCGGGCGCGGGAACCGGCGCCGGCGCGGGAGCCTCGGCTACAGGCCGGGCTGCCGCCGGCCCGCTAGCGGAAGTATAACTGTTTTTTTTTTGCTCCGCCGGGCCGCCGGGTTGGGACTGGCCCGGGTCGGCCGCCAGGCGGCCTTCAAGGCCCTCAAGCCGCCGCACCAGGCTTTCAAGCTCCACCGGCGTCTCGATAAGGGTGAAAAGGCCTATTTCCGCCGCTATGGCCAGCGCGTCGGAGAATTTAACTTCCTCGATGATAACGGTGATCTTGCGCGACAGCCGCGCCAGCGCCGCCGGCGGCAGGCCCGCGGGCAGGCCTTTGATGGGCGCGGCCTCTTTCGAGAAGCCCTGCGCCGCCAGGAAAGCTTCGGCGAAAAGGTTGCGCAGGTTGCGCAGCGCGGTCACGGGGTCGTAGCCCTCGGAATTAATGCGGTCGAAAGCGGAATGCAGGCCGGCCGCGTCGCGGTTCACCAGGGCCCTGGCCAGCGCCTCCAGCAGCTCAGGGCCCGGGTGGCCGAGCAGTTCGTTGAGCACGTCCGTCTTGACCTCGCCGTGGCCGAAGGAGGCCGCGCGGTCGAGCATGGTAAGCGCGTCGCGCATGGCGCCGTCGGCGGCGCGCGCTATCAGTTTCAGCGCCTCGGGCTCGGCCGCGATCTTCTCTTTGGCCGCTATCTCCGTAAGCCGCTCCGTCATGCAGGCTTCGGTCAGAGGGCGGAAGCGGAAGCACTGGCTGCGGGAAAGGATGGTGGGCGGCACCTTCTGGTTCTCGGTGGTGGCCATGATGAACACCACGTGCGCCGGCGGCTCCTCCACGGTCTTGAGCAGCGCGTTGAACGCGCCGGTGGAAAGCATGTGCACTTCGTCGAGGATGTAGATCTTGTATTTATCGCGCGAGGGCGCGAAATCCACCTGTTCGATGATGACGCTGCGCACCTTGTCCACGCCGGTATTGGACGCGGCGTCTATCTCTATCACGTCCAGAGATTTGCTCTCCGCTATCTCAACGCAGGACGGGCACTTGCCGCAGGGCGTGCCGTTCTTGGGATGGTGGCAATTGAGGGTCTTGGCCAATATGCGCGCGATGGTGGTCTTACCGCAGCCGCGCGGCCCGTAGAACACGTAAGAATGGGCCACCCGGCCGAGCTTGACGGCATTGGCCAGCGTGGTCTTTATGGTGTCCTGCCCCAGCACCTCGGTAAGGTCGGCGGGGCGGTATTTAGCGGCTAGATTTTCATACATAATTATTATTGGACTACTGCTGGGGACCTTGAGAACTGATACGCCGGCAGGCTTTTAACTGTAAAGCCTGCCGGCATTCCGCCCGATAAAGGACGCTTTTTAGAACTTAAGCCCGGCGCCCACGGTTATAAAGCTGTTGCTGTGGGAGTTCTGGCTGAATATCTGGTAGCCAATGTTCGCGGTCACCATGCTCAGGTCTATATAGGCGCCGAACAGGTACGCCGAACTATCTTCCGCGCCCTTGTACTTGCTGCCGGTATAGGAAACGAACGGCGTGACCAGGGGCTGCCCCGGCAGGTCCAGTTTTACGTTCACGCTGGAGCTGGGCTTGGCGGCCTGCACGAAATTAAGGCCGGAAACGAAAACCTGCGGAGCGAAGTCCTCGTCGCCGTACTTGTAGCCGGTAAAGGAGGCGGAAAGGTTTATCATCAGTATTTTCGCCCCGGCGAACAGAGAGCCCTCGGTCTGACCGGTTTTCTTATCGGTGGTGCCGGAACTGTCCGTATGAAGGGTCTGCTTAAGCCCCGCGCCGACATCGATGCGGGTGACGCCTTTGCCGCTGCCGGCGTCGCCGCGCGAACCGGGACCGGCAAGGCGGGAATGGCCGCCGGAGCCGGGGGTGAGGGAGAAGGTTATGTCGCCGCCGGCGAAAACATTGGTGTAGTTATTCACTTTGGGCGTGGTGCCGGCGAAAGCGCCTATGGTGTATTTTTCCGCTTCCCAGGCCGCGCGCAGGGTGTAGATGCGGTAAGTGTCGATCAGGTCGTCCGAGGTATAGGTAGCCAGCGAAGGCTCCAGGGCCAGGTTGCCAGAACCGATGACCAGGTTCAGGTTCATGCCCTTATAACCGCCGGGGCCGGTGGTGCCGGTAAGCCCGCCGTCGAAATAAGCCGCCGCGTTAAGCCCTAACCCGGCAAGCATGGTAACAGCTATGATAAGTTTTTTCATTATTCTGTTTCTCCTTAATTGCACTTACCGCTCACTAACCAACTGACCTTTAAACCCCAATTATACCTCTATTATATGACTTTAAGGACACAAAGAAAAACCCCGCGGGGGAAACCCGCGGGGTTCTTCCTTACCGGGCTGTCTGATCAGGGGCAACTAGGGACATGCCAAAGATCGGTGCAGGCGGTATTACGCTCGATAGCAAGGCGGGCCGCGGAAGCTCTGTCTCCGGAAGCCATCACCTTCTCGTAATGCCCCAGCGCCGAGTCGCTATACATGGTGTTCAATCTGGTCGCCAGCGACACCGAACACCTGGTGGTCTTAGTGCAGGCCATATAGCAGTCGGAGATGATCGTGTAGTCCCTCTGCGCCGCGGCCTGCAGCTGGGTCATCTGCATTTCGGTACGCGGAGACGCCATCGCGGCCCTGTACGCGTTATCGAATCCGCTTTGGGCTTTGTTATAGTCCCTGTTGGCGGCGTTGTATTCCTGCGAAGCCGTCGTGGCTTCGGCATCCGTCTTCGCGGCCGCGAGCTTGGTGTTGGCCGCATCCAGCCTTCCCTTGGCGGCGGTCAGTTCCGTATGCTTGGCCACCGCGGTATCGTGCTTGCCCGCGTAAGCGGTGCCGGCGACGGCAGCGGGCAAGGAAGTGAACTGCGAGTCGGCCGTCTCCACCTGGCCGTCAGCCTTGCTCTGCATAGGAACCGCGGCGGTGATCAGGCCCTGGCCGGACGCGGTAAGCGTCGTGCCCTGCGCGGGCGGAGGATTGCCGCTGTTGTCCTGATGTGTTTCCTGGCCGTCCGGGCGGGCGGTCGGGTCATCCGCATTTATCCCCAGCTCTTCAAGCCGGTCGGAGATCTCCTGAATATTTTCCGAAATAAGGTTCATCTTGGTAGCGGCGGAAAGAGGGAACGGCGTTGAGCTGTCCGCTTCTCCGGAAACCGCGGCGGCCCTCATCTGTTCGGCCAGCAGGGACCTCGGCGCCATGTTATTGCCTACCGTAGGCACAGGGGTCTTTTTAAACGGCGAGGCCTCCGCCCAGGCCGTCTGTTCGGCTTTGACAGCGGCGGCGTCGTTGGCTTTCGAGTCCGCGAAAGCCTTGGTGAAGTCCTGGGGCAGCCCTCTCCAGGCCAGCGGACCGGCAAGCAGCGCCCCCTTCTGGTCGCCGCCCAGCGCGGAGTCCACAGAGGAACCTACGAACGTCCCCAACTGTCCGGAGACAGGCGAGAACATGCTGGTGGGAGCTATCGAGTCCCTGAAATCCTTTATCCCGGTAGGGTTAAGGGCCAGGGCATTGGGCTCGAGCCGCATTCCGACCGCGCCGGGCGCAATGACGGGAGCGGCGTCAACAGTATCCTGGATAACGGAATCCTTGCCGGACAAGAGCTTGAATTTCTCTTTCAGCGTCTTCAGTTTAGCGCCGGCCGGCTTAGGGTCCGCCGGGATGGCTTTCAGCTCGTCGTTTATCGCTTTCGCTCTTTCGGCAACGCCGGTATAATCGCTCTTTACGCCTGTAACGCCGGCCGTCACAAAACCGCTCTGCGCCTTATAAACGTCAAGCCGCTGCTGCTCAAGAGCGATCTCCGTCTTGGCCGTTTCTATCAGTTTTTTCTTGCCCAGGAAACCGGTCTGGAGCGGCGTCAGTTCGTTCACCAGGGACGGAATGTCCACCGTGCTGCTGCGGCCGGTAGAGTTAGCCTTGGGCTTTACATAGAGGGTGACCGGTTTGGCGTTGGCCGCGTCAAGAACAGCCTTAAGCTTGTTCTTGAACGTCTCAAAGTCCGTGGTCATCCGCAGAACCTTCTGGTTGGCATCGTCTACGTTCTTCTGATACGCTGCTATTTTTTCGTTAGCGCCGGTAACGGCGGTACCTATACCGGTGGCTATGTCCTTGACCGGCAGGTTAGCGAAACCGCCGGACAGGGATTGGGCCTCCCGCAGCAGATCCGCGGGGTCGGTGGTGGTGGTTCCTTTTGTGGCGGACATCACCATCATCGCAAGTGTGCCGTCATAACCGGAGAAGGTCTGCTGGGACACCCCGGGGGTCGCTCCGGGGTTAGCGCCCGGGTTAGCGCCGGGATTAGCTCCGGGATTAGCTCCGGGGTTAGCGCCGGGATTAGCTCCGGGGTTGGCTCCGGGATTGGCGCCGGGGTTAGCGCCGGGGGTACCGCCGGGATTAGCGGCTCCTCCGCCAGCCATGATCTTCATATAGTCGTCCGCCCGCAGAACGCCGCAAGGGCAGGTCTTATCCGCGGTAGCGCTGCCGTTCATCCAGGCATTGTATGTCTTCTCGTCGCTGGACCTGTTCTTGACCCAGGTATTAAGGTAGGGCGAGGGATAATCGCAGTCTTTCGGAGTAGGCGGGGTTACGCCCGGGATGTTATCTTTGGCTTTCTGGCCAAGACACACATATTCGGTAGAGCCGCCGCCGTTGCCCAGGATGCCGTCCATGGTGCCGCCGATGAACTTGGTCAGCGAACCCGTGAAGCCGGTGAGGATGGCGTTTATTATCTGTTTGGGAATTTCGTACTGCTTGTAGAACTCCCACTCCAGCGCCTTGTTCATGCGCTGTTTGGCGGCCATCTGGGCCAGCGTTTCACCACTGTTGGAGTGTGAATTCTTGTTGGTGGAGTTGCTGGCGCCTTTAGCCTTATCGCCTTCTCCGCCGGTGCCGAACCCGCCGTCGCCTTTCCCTATGGAAATGGCATCGGCCGCGGCTTTATCCAGGGCGTTCATGGCCGAACCGCCGCTGAAATTGCCGGCGGATTTGTCGGCCGCGGCGCGGGCTTTTTCGAGCGCGCTGCTGGACGCGCTGCGGGGCGTGTTGTTCGCCACGCCTTTATAGCCGGGCATGGCCACCGGGCCCACCATGGAGCGCTTCGCCGCCTTGGAAGAGGCCGACTTGGCGTCGTCTATGATCTTGCCGCCGCTCAGGTTGCCGGACGTGCGGCTGCCTTCGCCGCCGCCGAAGAAGGAACTGACGCCGCGCAGCCCGGCCTGCATCCTTGGTATGGGCGTGGGGGCGCCGGCCGATTTCGCGGCCTCGGAGAAGGCGGCGCGGCCGGAGTCTTTCATGGCGTCACGCATGGAGCTGCCTCCCATGTCGGGGGGCGGGGCGGACGCCGCTACCGCCGGCGCGGCCGGCTGGGAACCGAGAATAAGAGAGGCGGGGTCCCTGGAGCTTAACGGGGTTATAACCTCGCCGGAACCGTCGGCGGAGCCCTGGCTGAGGGCGTTTATGCCGGGCTCGTAAAGGCCTGAGGGGTTAGGGTTTTCCTTACCGCCGAAGGTGGTGGCCAGCTGGTTCTCCGGGGCGGTGGGTTTGCCCATCATATACTCGGCCACCGGAGCCGTAACTAGTACGCTCAAACCCAGGCCCACGAAAGCCATGTCCCTGCGGGAAAGGTTTTTAAGCCTGTCCATTATCCCGCCGGCGGCGCGTGAGAACATCGGCGTTTTGCCGAAGATAGAGGTTTTTTTGAACGGCGCACCGCCTTTGCCCAGCGCCGGGATACCGTTTTTATTCTCGTCCTCGTTATTGTAGAGGTTCATAACCGCCTCCAGAAACTGAATTTAAATCGCCTTATTTCACCGCAAATGAACTAACCACAACGCCGGGCTTTCCCCTGCTATCTCAAATTATACTATACAGCGCGCCCATCCCGCTCCCAAGTGTCCTTTGACCTTACATTTTATGGGCCTTTAGGCCCAACCGAAAAACACACCGTAAAAAACCCGCGGTCAAAAGCCGGAACAACGCCCGCTTTCGCGGGCTGAAAAGACGCCCATGCCGCACCGCCGCTGAAGGATCCCACCGTTGTAATAATACCGCACAGGCACCTCTCCGCTCATGGCTTCTAACTACGGGCTAAGATGAACCGCAACTGCTAAGATGAACCGCAAAAACCTGGACCGCCGCCCCCGGCCGTCAGGGCCCAGTGGGCAGCGTGGGCGGAGCCGGGGTATCGCCCGACCCGGTGATCCATTTCATACAGCCGTCCACAAAATTAGTCACGCTGCTGCCGAACAGATTCCAGCCGCACATGGTGGAGAACACGGCCGCAATACCCACCACGCCAAGGAACGAGCCCACGATGAACATGAGCAGCCACGCGAATAAACAATGCAGCCAGCTGCAGGGGTTAATATGCATGTCAAGATAGCCCTGACAGTTGATCGCCGCGCTCTGGGTCTGGCACGCCGCGTCCAGTGTGGCCGTTGTAGTGGTATAAGCCACGCAGTAGTCGTGCAGCTTCTGCAGCGTGTCGTTCCAGTGGCCTACGCCGCTGTCGCAGCAGGAAGGAGGATTATTGGGGTCTATCTCCGCGCTCTTTTTGGCCATCAGGCTCACAAGGTCGCCCACCTGCTTGCCTTCCTTGCCCGACGCTTCGGAACACAGTTCAGCCTGCTGCTGCAGTTGGTCGACGCCGCCCAGCATCCCGGTGAAAGCGGCGTTGGGAGTGGCGGGCACTATCGCGTCGCCCTGCAGGAAATCCGCGTCCACGTCGGTGCCGTCATAGGTGGCCCCGCTGTAAGTCTGCTCATATTCCGGGGTGGAGGAATCATAGGCCATGGTGCCGGTGGTAAAAGCCTGCGACAGCTGGAACATGGGCCTTTTGTTGTCCTTTACAAGATGCCCCAGCGCCCTGGACTTGCTGGTCTTGGTATTCATGTTCTTCCAGGCGAAATTAGAAACGCGGCCCAGCCTGGTCTTGGTCTTTACCGGGGAGCCGGGAACCGGCACTTTTTCCGCCGACTGGTCCAGCACGTGGCTGTACATGCCTGAAGCTTTGCTGGCGGTGCCCGGGCCGGTCAGCACATCGCGGCCGGCGTAAGGCCCGGCGCCCGCGCCCTGGCGGTCGCCCAGGTTCTCGCCCATAAGATTGCCGTAAATGCCGTCCCCGCCGCCGCCGCCGCCGCCGGCGTTGCCCACCAGGCCGGCCAGGTTCACGCTGTCGCCGGTATCCCCCGCACGGCGCTCTTCGGCGTTGACCGCGCCTTTCACTTTATCAGGCCGCACGGGCTTCCCGTCGTCCTTGTCCTTTATCACCGGCGGGCCGAATACATCGCCGCCGCCGCGCAGCATGGCCATCGTGGAGGTAGCTCCGGCCGGGGGCAGAGGAGCGTTGACGGCGCGCAGATATTTCTCCCAGAACGAAGCTTCTTTCCCGGCGGCCATGTGGCCCGCCGCGGCCATCATGTCAACAGCGTCACCGGGCTGGGCGGCCGCGCCGCCAAGGCCCACCGCGCGCATCGCCGCCGCCACGGACGGGAAGGCCATTATCTTGTCGAGCCTCTCGCCCGAGATCAGGAAAGGCACGGAAACCAGGCCGGCAACGAACAGGGTAGCGACGTACTTGCCCCGGCCGCCAAGAAGAAGCAGCAGGGCGGCCAGGGCCGACTTGCGTTTATTTCGCTCCAAGAATTCGCTTCCCATATCATGCCTCCACAAAAACCGCAGCAGCGCCTGCGGCGGCTGCCGCACCCCGCCCGAACATTGCTAGCCGAGCATGCCGGCTATCATGGAGCAGATACTGGCGGCCATCGCAACCCATGTCGTAGATACCCCTACAGCCTTTGAGATATCGCCAGAAAGGCCCATGGCGCCGGCAACACCGGCGAGTATGGCCCCGATGCCATATATGGTAGCCATCCATGCCTGATGGAACTTGGTGCCGAGAATTACCGCCAAAGCTAAAGCAGCGGCGGCAGCAGCTATCGCGGCGATGCATAAAGCAATGCCGATCCCGCGGATTATTTGGCCGGGAACCAGGGTGTAATTGACCAGCATCATCTTATCGCCGATCTTTACCAGCATTCCCCCGATAAGGGCCAAAGCGGTCGCGGCCAGTATAAGCATGTTGCATTTAGTGGCCGTAGCCTTCCAGGGGCTTATGTCTTCCGCGCAGGCCGCGTAATCGCCGCTGGGGCAGGGGTCGTTGAACGTGGCGGGCCCGGTGGTGCCGGTATCTCCGGTGCCGGTGCCGCCGCTGGCGTTATCCAGCGAAGGGGACGTAACTATGCCCGCGCCGCCGTCGCCTTCGGCCAGCCCGGCTCCCGCGTCTCCGGTAGCGGTGGTCCCCGTCCAGGCTTCGTTCTGCGTGGCGGCCGCCTGATCCGCCTTGGAACCGGTATAACTGCGCTGCTTGGCGTTCATCGCCCTGGCCTGGTTCCAGGATTTGGTACCGTCGCTGAATTTGGCGGGTTTCCCGCCTTTACCGCTTGAGAACACAGGCCTGGCTCCGCCTTTCATGGCCAGCAGTTTGCCTTTGCGCTCCTGGAACTTGGGCATAGCCTGGAACCCGGTGCCGGGACTGCCGGACAGGCCCACTTTCGGGCCTATGGCGCCCTGGCCGAACTTGCCCAGGCTGGTGAATTTGCCCGACCCGCCGCCGCCTATGGAAGTGGTTAGCGAACTGGCGCCCATCCCGCCCTGAAGGCCGCCGGCGGCCTGTTCCGCCACGCCCTGGGCCTGGTCGGCTGCGGCCCCGTCCTTGGCCGCGGAGGCAGCTGTGGCGTCCGCCGCAGCTTCGGCGTTCTTGGCGGCTTTTTTAGAGCCGGGAACGGCTTCCTGCAAGGAAAGGCCCGACCCCTTGTTCGTGTTGGTGAACATGGCCAGGGAAGAACCCTGATTGGCCGCCTGGCTCCTTACTATGGCCGGCACATATTCGGCCGAAGCCGCTTTATTGGAGCTCAAAGCGCCGTTGGGAACCGCGGTATCGGGCGAGTTATGTACCAGGTAAGTTCCCCCGGCCACGGCCACGGCCGCTATCGTAAGGATAGTGCCCATTTTCCCGGCGAGCAGGGCCCCGATGCCGGCGGAAGAACCGCCGAAACCGCCGCCCGCTCCCAGAGCGCCGCCGAAACCGGCAGAGCCGGTGGAAGCGGAGCCGGCTATGGAACCGCCGCGCGCGCCGCCTGAACCCAGGCCGCGCAGCCAGCCAAGAAAGCCCCCCCGCTTTTCTTTATTCCTTTTAATATTTATCTCCGGCAGATTGTCGCTCATAACGCCTCCCAGAAAACCCTTTCACTACAAAAACCTCGCCGTTGCGGCCAATTACATCCCTTTAAATATATCCCCGATCTGCGCGCCGGGCCCGAGCGCTTTGGGGCACCCGCCCGCTTTTGCATCCGCTCCGGCACCCACTTCGCAGAACGCGTCCCAGGCTTTCATGGCGAGCATAAGACCGGCGGCAACATATATTCCGCCCATCCAGCTCTGCCCCGCCCAGGCGCCTTTCCCGGCCGAGTTGCTCGGATCGCCCTGCATCAGCTTAATACCGTTGAGGACCACTATCAGGGCGGCAGCCAGCGCTATGGCCAGCGATATGCAGGCCCCTATATACCCGATCCAGGCAGTAATGGGATTCGCCATCTTGGCGAGCTTCGCGAACAGCTTGATCAGGATTATGCCGACCACGGCGGCGATCATGCCTTTCATGGCCTTATCTTCGAACGTCTTCCAGGGGCTGGCGTTCACGGGGTCGGTCACCGGCGGAATGGTGCTCTTGTTGCTGTTAAGGCTGGGGTCGCTGCCTTTCAGCGCCGAACCCTGGGAAATGCCCGCGCCGCCCAGGCCCGCGCCGCCGTCGGGGGTAGCTACGTCCCCGGTGGCGCCGGTCTCGCCGGAGAACGCCTCCCCGGCCGTTCTCTGCGCGCTGCCCGCGTCGGCCGCATAAACCGCCTGGGCGCCCTTAGCGTTGGCGAACTTTGCCTGCGCGTGCGCCCCTTTCTTGTTGAAATTAGGGACCGCGTATTTCGGCGAGCCTTTCGTTCTGGCCGCCATCGAAGCGCTCATGGCCGAGGTCCTGCCGTCGCTCTGCCCGGCGGGCGCTTTGTACAGCGTGGCGAACTGGCCGTTTATGCCGCCGGAAAGCCCGCCGGCGTTCTGCATGCGCGGCATCACGGAAGAGGATGACCCCCCCCCGCCGCCTTTGCCTACGCCGCTGCTGAACCCGGAACCGGGTTTAAGCCTCGCCCCGCCGTCAGCTCCGGCTGAGGGAGCCGCGGGCGCTCCGGCGGAAGCATCCGCCCCGGCGCCGTTGGCAGGCGCTTCGGCGCTGGCCGCGGCATCCGCTGCAGGCTCGGACTTGCCCTCTCCGGCTTCGGACGCCAGCCCGCTCAGGCCGTCTTTCTTAGCCTGGGCGCTGAAAATATCGAGCGTGGAAGCCGAGGCCGAGGAGCGGTCCTTGGCCTGCGCCCGCGCCTGGCTGGCCGAAGCCGATTCTTCCTCGTAATAACTTTGCTGGAAAAGTTCCGGGGAATAAACGGGCTTGGAGGACGAGCCGACGAAGTTATAAATAACCCCGACGCCGGCCGCGATAGTGGCGCCTCCGAGCACCATGCCGACTATGCCGGCCTTGGTGGCGAAAAGGCCGCCCGCGGCCCCCATGCCGGAGGATGCCCCGCCGCCCATGGCGGAGGAACCTCCCCGGAAAAGTCCTGAAAGCGCGGACCAAAAGCCGCCCTTTTCTTCTTTTTTGTCATTATAGTTGTTCATAACATCCTCCAGCTGTAAGACCTAAGATCAAGCGCCGAACACGCACCCCAGAGCGGCCTGCAGGAACATCTTTATTATCATCTGCTTCATTTCTGGGATCGTTCTTTTTAAGGTTGTCCGTAGCCTCGCCCAGCGCCAGTCCCGATACCGCCGAAGATTCCTCGGCCGAGCCCTTCAGCAGGTCCGAAGAGGCGGCTTTAGCAGTGCCGCCGAAAGCGGAGGAGGCTCCCCCGCGGGCGTCGGCCAGGTTGCCGGTCCTGGCCGCCAGCTTGCTCTGCTCCAAAGTGCTGTTAAGTATGGACGCCACGGATTTTTTCGTATCCGGGCCCGAAGCGGACTTCTTCAGGTCGGCCCCCACCGCGGGAGCGAAGTCGGATTTCTGGTTGCCGCTGCCGAAGAATTTCCCGTGGTTGCTGCCTGCCGTCATCGAATTGGAATTGCTGCCGGACAGCGACGCCACCGCCGCCAGCTTGCCGCCGGGACGCCCTGCCGGGGCGGAGCCGCCGCCGGGGCCGGAAACTTCGGCGCCGCCGGCCGCGGGCGCCGCGCCCACGTCGGCCGAGGCCGAAGGCTGGGCCGCGTCTTCGGGCGAGGGGCCGGACTGGAAAAGGGAGGAGAGGATCTCTTCGCCGGAAGTGGCCGGGTTGTTTATCATCTCGCCGCTGAGCGCCGAGCCGGGCGCGCCGCCTTCCTGCGAGATGTCGCTGCCCAGGGAGGAGATGTCAGAAACCCGCGATCTGAAAGGATTGCCCGCGGCGGAGGACGACATGGAGGAGCCGTTCATGAGCGGCAGCGAGATCCACGCCCCCAGGATTATAATGGCCACAGTGGCGCCGACCACGTATTGGGCGGCCTTGTTCTTTCTGGTATTTATTTTTATCATAACCCCGCCTCTCACCACTTTCCCCGCCGGCATAAAAGAAAACTAAACCTTCCCTGACACAGTCCCGCGGACGTTCAGGGCAAAGCTGCTTTTACAATGATGTTATACCAGACGAAAGTTGACTTGTCAAGGGCCCCGGATCTTACCAAAACAGCTGAAAACAAGCCGCGCCGTGACTGCCGCGCATGGCGCTCCATAATTACGGGGTGCCCGCCCCGGCCGGGCCATTTCCCGGGATGGAAAGATCGGGGCAAGGCCCGGTCGGCGTTACGCAGCTCCCGCTGCTGATAGGCGTTAACTCGCCTGACCCGGCCGCTATCACAAAGGTCTGTTCATAATTCGCGTAATGGTCCCCGCCCGGTTTATCGCCAAGCGTATACTCCCCTTTGAAGGTCGCCGTCCAGACATCGCCCTGTTTCTGGTAAGTGATGCTGTCATCCTTGGCCATGAATTTGTAGCCCGCCGCGTCGGCGCAACAGGCCGTTTTACAGTAATAGCCGCTCTCTTCCGTCTTCTGCTTGATATCCGCGGGCGGTTCAGCCGGGGTGCCTTTGGGCTGTGAAGCGGTCGGGGTCCCGCTGCCGCCGGTGAGCGCTGCGGCGCCTTTACTCGTCAGGCCGCTGGCCAAACCCTTGGAAACATCCGATGCGGCGTCTTTTTTATCTTCTACCAGTTTAGGCGGGCTCGCCGTAGGAGCGCTGGCGGCCGCCGGATCCGTGGTCTTGAGATTGCTTATCTCCCCGCTTTTTATGGTATCCAGCCCCGCCAGGCCTTTGTTGCCGTAAGACAGAGCCCCGCCTGCTCCTCCTGCACCACCGCCGCCGCCGCTGCGGCCGGTAGTCCCCACGCCGAAGCTCTTGTCCCATGAACTTTTAGCCGTCATGGCCGAACCGCTGCGCAAGCCGGTATTAAGCATCGCCTGGGTGCCGCGGAGCGCGTTGAGTGTCCCCTTGCCGGACCCGGCGCCCAGCCCCCCGGACTGAGCGGCTGAGATCCTGGTATTTCCCCTGCTGGGGCCGCCTTCGAACCGCGAACCGCCGCCGGAAGACTGGCTGCCGCCGCCGGAGGGCATGCCGCCGCCTCCTCCCCCGCTCATTCTGGGCACGGACGAGGGAGCCCGGGCGGAAGCCGAACTCCTGGCGCCGCTATCGCGGGGGGACGCCGCACCCGCTCCCTCCGGGCTTTTGTTCATCCAGCCGGACATATCCAGATTTTCACCGGCCTGTTTGTCTAAAAACCGGGACAATCGCGCTTCATGTACTGTTTTAGGGGTTTTCTCATCGTCAGCCAGACCGAAATAACGGAAGAACGGGGCCATGCTCTGCCTCACCACGGAACCGTAATGGAAATTAGCATTTTTAGGCCCCGTAAGGTCATTGGAGCCCTGGATGATGAAAAAAAGGAATACGCCCCCGCCTATCAGCAGGAAAGCCAGCAACGAAACTATTACTGTTCTTTTCTTATCTTTCGAGTCATCAGCCATACGTCCCCCTGGCAACACGAAACTATGCCCGTTCTCCACCCTTCCCTTAATTCCGGGAAACTGGAAAAGCAGGTTACCTGTAACTAGAGTCTAGCAGACGAAACCCGGAATTTCAAGGCCCCCCCGCGGACGCCGACCGCTATGCGGCCAGCGTCTTATGCTTTTCGGCTATCAGCGCGGCCAGTTCGTCGATCTGCGCCAGGTCCGCCTC
>JAPLKJ010000179.1 GCA_026388125.1 Elusimicrobiota bacterium | reverse complement strand
CGGGCGGCAGAGCCCGCGCCACTGGCGCGCCTTCTGCCGCCCGCGGGGAAGACCGGCACTGTTTCCCGCCGGGGGGGATATATGAAGTTCAAAGAGTGCAAAACCCTAGATGCCGTTCCAAAAGAAACCCCTCAGAAAACTAGGGAGAAAACTAGGGAGAAAATACTATCACTTATCAAGTCGCACCCAACTATTACAACAAGTGCGCTTGCTAAGGCTCTTAAAATAACAGCTAAAGGCGTCGAGTGGAACTTAAAAGGACTGAAAGCTGACGGAATAATAGTACGCGTAGGGCCGGACAAAGGCGGCCGTTGGGCAGTTACGTAAGTTATTCATAGTAAGGGATACAATTTATCGAATGAGAGAACAGCATTATGAGGAGATCAGCTAATCAAGTTAATTCCCCGCCGGGACAGATCGCGCTGATAGCGGTTTTAAAGGCGCCGCGCGATCTGTCCATAGCGGCGCGGGACCGCTGGTACAGGATACCTCTTGCGAAAACCCCGAAACACGAATTCACGCACATTGCTTTCTACCAGCCAGCCTGCTTCAACCCGGAAGGCAAACGAATAAAATATTACGCTGAAGTGACCGGCCGCGCCCTCGCGCGCAGGCTGGAGATATTTCCGGACGAGCCCTGGCACCCGGCCGCAAAGCAGTTTTATTTCAAATACACTCTGGGCCCTCTGCTCGAACTTCCCTCGGCGGTAGTGAACAACAGCGGCAGCAGAGTCTCCTTCGGCTACGCCCCGCTGAAGCGCCTGGCACAGGCGGGGGACATACTCGGCATCTTCAACGTATTCCCGGTAGAGAACACCATGTGCGCCGCGCTGAAAGCCGCCGGCATAGCTTTTACCCGTGAACGCGTGATAATGCGCAAAGGCAAAGTAAAGTACCGGCTGGACTTCGCGCTGTACTGCAAAAAGGGAAAGCTGGACATCGAATGCGACAGCCGCTGCTGGCACTCCCCGCCCTGCCAGCATTGCAAGGACTGCCTGCGCGACAAATGGCTGAAGCGCTTCGGCTGGACCACCCTGAGGTTCGGCGAGCATGAGGTGCTGAACAATGTAAAAAGCTGCATCCGCGAAGTAAGAACCGCCATAAAGAATCTCGGCGGACTAAGGCAAAACACAACTGTAAAAAACACTTTACAGTTCAAAAAAACAGATGTATGAACTAAAACTCCGGCCGCCGGCCGGAGAACTATAGCAGGGGGTGCCTTATGGCAAACTTGAACAAAGTAATGCTGATCGGCCGCCTTACGCGCGACCCGGAAGTAAAGGAGTTCGAGGGGGGCGGCCGGGTGGCCAATGTGGGCTTCGTGGTGCACAACCGCCGCAAGAACCCGGAGAGCGGCCAGTGGGAGGAGGTCCCCGTCTGGCTGGGCCTGAAGGCCTTCAACCGGCCGCAGGGCCGGCAGCTGGCCGACCTTGCCGCCAAACTGCACAAAGGCCGCCAGGTCTACGTGGAAGGGCACCTGGCCCTTGAGAAATGGACCGGCAAGGAGGACGGCAAGCACCACTCCAAAACGCTGGTTTACGTGGACGCCATAGAGTTCATGGACAGCCCCGCCCGCCAGCCCGGCGCGGACCATCCTGCGGCGGAGGGGGAACTTCCGCCCGCTGAGCAGGATAACGGGCACCCCGCAGAGGCCGAAACCGCCCAGCCCGCCGGGCAGGACGGCCCCGCGGAGCCGCCCGCCAAGCCTGCCAAGGCGCGCCGCAAGCGCTAAGAACCGCGCCGCCGGCCGGGGCTGCCAGCGCGGCCCCGGCCGCCTATCGTACTGTTCCGCGCGACAGCCATTATGCCGGCGTGGTATACTATATACGGAACTTACGGGAACCGTTCAACTATGAAGATAATAATTCACCGCGGGGCTGAGGAGCTTGGGGGTAACTGCATTGAACTGGTATCCGGGGAATCCCGGCTGTTGCTGGACTACGGCGCGCCGCCCAGAACGGACGGCGCGGAAGCCGCCCCCGAAGCAGCGATCCTGAACATCCCCGGCCTTTACGAAAAAGCCACGCCGCCCATCAGCGGCCTTATTATTTCGCATACCCACCAGGACCATTACGGCGCTCTTTTAGCTAGGCCCATAAACCCCGGCGTAAAAGTTTTCATGACCGAGATAATGGAAGACACTATACGGGTAACCACCAAAATGCGGCGCGACGCCCAGCCGCTCAAAGCCAATATCCATTATTTCCGCAAAGGCCACAAATTCATAGCGGGCCGTTTCGTGATAACCCCGTACCTGATGGAACATACGGCTGCGGAGTCCTTCGCTTTCCTGATAGAATCCGACGGCAAAAGAGTTATCTATACCGGCGATTACCGCGAGCACGGCAACAAAGCCGCCGCTTTCAAGCAGTTCCTGGCGGTAAAGGCCGGCCCCATAGACGCGCTGATAACCGAAGGCAACCAGGCCGGCATAGAGAAAGGCCCCGGCGAACTGGAAGTTATAGCGCATGTTGAGGACAAGATAAAGGGCAGGAACGGCGCGCTTTACGTGATGTGCGCGGGGCAGGATATAGGGCTGCTTACCAGCCTGGCCTATCTGGCCAAGAATACCAGGCGCTACCTGGTGGTGGACGGCTACGTGGCGCTGCTGCTGGAAAGACTGAAAGCGCTGGCGCTCAAACAGGGCGTGGAGCTTAAGAGCCCGGGCCTGCACACGGAGTACCTGCGCATTATAAGGAACGAGGCCACGCAGCGGGTTTACCAGTTGTCGGAATACGCCGAGACCTTCAGCCGCATGCGCCCGCAAATGTTCGGCTGGGACTGGATAAGGGCCAACCTGGGCAGGCTTATCATACCCGTGCGCGCCAATACGCATTTATGGGTGAAGGACCAGATAAACGATCTGCGAGGCGCCACCTTGCTGTATTCCGCCTGGGAAAGCTACGCTGAAGAGGACGGGATGGCGGAGACGCTGGAATGGTTCAAGACCCGCGGCCTTACGGATGTGCCCACGCCGTCCACCGGCCACGCTTATTTCTCCACCATCCGGAAACTGATAGAGAACAAAAAGCCGCGCTGCATTATTCCCGTGAACACGGAGCACCCTGAGAAATTCACCGCTGCGTTCGGCAAAAGGGTGCGGTTGCCGAAGAACGGAGAGGAAATTGAAATATGAAGATCGGACAGCTGGCCGAATTGAACGAATGGATAGTTAGGGACGTCCCCGCCGAACTGGGCAGAGTAAAATATATCTTCATCCTGGAGTCGCCCCACAAAAAAGAGCTGGAGAATAAATGCCCGGCCGCCGGCACGGCCGGCAAGGCCATGGCGCGCTTTATACTGGGCGACACTACCGCGGCGTTCGGCAAACTTATCTTTGACGGCAAGACAGGCGCCAGGTACGGTATTGTGAACGTCTGCCCGGTCCCCATGCAGGCCAGCGCCTATACGGGCCTGAGCGCGGAACAGAAAAGCATAGTGAAAGAACTCGGCAGAATAAGGAACCCGCAGCTAAAGAACGTGGACGCCGGGCTTTACGCCGAGATACTTGCGGACCTGGCGCAGCGCCTCTCCAAGGCCGGCCAGGCCGCAAAACTTATCCCCTGCGGCAAGTTCGCCCGCAAGGCCCTGGCCGCCATCCGCCCCGCCAACCCCTACGATATCCCGCACCCCTCCTTCGGCAACTGGCACAAGAAAAAATACAAAGCGGCGCTGGACGCGCTCAAAGCGGAGCTATCCGCTGACCGTTGACTCAATTTTCCGCTCAGTTGCCAGCCCCAAATAATCCAAAACTCCGATTTTCACCCCGACACTCCCTTGACGGGTTGGTCTGCTATGCTATTCAAGAGCGAACCGAAGAGGGGGATGTATGAGGCCTGAAAACATAAAACTGCTTATTAGCGAAGGGGAGGGTCTTGCTGTAGAATTTAAAGAAAAATATTCCACTAAAATAGACCGAGATATAACTGCCTTTGCAAATTCCCGCGGCGGAATAATACTTCTCGGCGTAACTGACGACGGCAGAGTAACCGGGGAAACACTTTCCAATCAGCTAAAAGCGGAAATTCTTTCTCTGGCCCGCAATTGCGACCCGCACATCTCACTTACAAAAATATCTCAAATTGGGGGTGTTGTCGCGCTGGAGATCCCCGAGGGACACGAAAAGCCATATAGCTGCTCATCCGGCTATTTCCGCAGGCTGGATGCGGTGACGCAGAAGATGACGCAGGCGGAGATCAGGGCTGTTTTCCGGGAAAAGCGGGATATCTCTTTTGAAAGTCTGCCGCATTACGGTTTTAAATTAGCCGATATTTCGCTTAAAAAGATAAATGCCTTTCTCGCGGAATCAAAAACGCCGCTATGGGCTACACGAAACAACGCCGGAGCATTGCTGGCAAGCCTAGAAATTATGCATAAAGGCAAAGTAAATAATAGCGGCGTTCTTATGTTCGCCAGGAATGTGGGACATTTCCTACCTCAGTCTGAACTGATCTGCGGCGCGTACAAAGGGACCAATAAAACGTATATTTACGACCGCAAGGATATACGCGGCGATCTTTTTACCCAGTTGAACGAGGGGCTAGCGTTTATCCGGAAGCATATTAACGTGCGCAGCGAGATAAGGGAGATCGACAGGCACGATATTTACGAAATTCCTCTCGATGCTTTGCGCGAGGCGGTGGTTAACGCCATTATCCACCGAGACTACAGTGTGAGCGGAACAAGTATTTATGTTTCTGTTTATGACGACCGAGTTGAAATTGAAAATCCCGGCGGGCTTCCGGTCGGGCTGCCGCCGGCGGATTTCGGCAAGACATCGGTGCGAAGGAATTTAATCATCGCGGACCTGTTCCATAGGATGGGCAAAGTAGAAAGGATCGGGTCAGGAATAAAGCGCATGCGGGACCTTATGCGGGATGCGGGCTTAAAAGCTCCCGACTTTGAAATTACTTCATTTTTCAGGTCAATATTTTACCGCAGCCCTAAGTATTCGTTAAAGCGTACCGCGGCACCAGACAGAGAACCAACTGTGGAGAAAACTGTGGAGAAAACTGTGGAGAAAACTGTGGAGAAAACCACAAAAAAACTACTTGAGTTTATACAGCAAGATCCCCAAATAACACAGGCGGAACTGCAGGTTAAAAGCGGGCTTACCAGGCGGGGAATAGAATGGAACCTTAAAAAACTAAAAAGCTCCGGCATGATCCGCCGAATCGGTCCAGATAAAGGCGGCCGCTGGGAAGTGCCTAAATCAAACTAGCCAGCAGTTGACACCAGGTAACGGATATTCAGTACGGATCTATACCAGAAATAAAGGCTGTTATCCCGTATAATTTAAACAAAGTAGGGCACCATTTGGGCACGTTCTGCGTTCATGAGCTCTATAAAAATCCTATAATACCTATGAAAAGTCCCCATAGCTCAACGGATAGAGCTCCTGCCTTCTAAGCAGGCAATCCAGGTTCGATTCCTGGTGGGGACATTTGATTTAAGGAGCGTGCGATCACCCGCGCGCTCCTTTTTATTTTCCCGCCGGAGCGGGCCTGAAGGCGGGGGGGGCTTGACAACTATACTTTGCTATGCTATACTATATACACAGACGCGGCCAGTACGGAGGCGGTTATGAACGTTCAAACCCAGTTCATGCTTCAGAAGGACTTCAAGGTGTGGATGTGCGCTACGCTGGGGCTTATCAAGGACGGGAAGATGGGCGCCACGCGCGAGCGCGCGGAACGCATAAAGACGGCCGTCGCTTATACTTCAGGAAAAGGAAGGTAACCATGAAACCACGCTACCAGATAGTAATTTCCCTCTCCGAAGACGACAACCTGCAGCTGGTAAAGCTGCGCGAAGAGGGCTACCAGATAGTGGACATCTTCCGCCTCGGCCTTACCGAGGCGGAAGCGGCAATGAAGAAGGCCGGCAAGCACAAAACCAAAGCCAGCCAGAGCAAACTGTTCTAACACCCCGCAAAGAGCCCCGTTTTTTCCTTCCAATACGGTGGGCCCTTTGGCCTACCATCCTCTAGGCTGAAATGCACTGTCGTAATCGTTCGCCGAAACCTATAATATTGGTATGAAAACAATAAAAGCTGCTCTGCTCATTATACTCGGTAGTTTATTTCTGGCCACAGGCTTCGCCTTCGCCGGCGACGCCGCTTACGGTTCTCTTGCAGGCGGCAGCCCTTTCGGAACACAAAAAGATGTTACGCCGGTTAGCGCGCCTGTAGCAGTAGGCGCCACAACTACAACGGGATCCGCTGCAGCGGTTACCCCCGCACCGGCACCCGCGCCCACCTCACCGGGGGCTGCCATTAAGAAATGGGTAGGCGACAACAAGAAAAATATAGCAGTAGGCGCGATAGGCGCTTATGTAGGGTACGCCCTGGTAGGAACCATGCTGGGAGCCTGCACCTTCGGCCTGGGCTTCCTGCTGGTGCTGGCGCTGGCGGCGGCTTAAACTAAAAAGCAGCTTTAGTTTTCCTGGAAACAATCCACCGTGTAGACGTACAACGCGGTGGATTTTTCTTTCCAGGCGTCAGCTGACAGCCCCGCCTTCTCAAGGCAGAGCGAGGAAAGGAATTCCTCTTTGGTAGTGAAGTGCTCCCAGACCTGCGGCAGGTAGGTGCCGGAACGGCGGCCGCTCTTAACGTAAACCCCGTGCAGCCCTTCCTTAACATGCTCCGCCCCCGGTACCAGCGTAAGCGGCGAGAGCACCGAGATCTCAATTTTTATTTTTTCCAGCTCGGCCGCTGTGACCTCCGTGAAGCGGGGGTCCTCGAAGGCCGCGGCCACGGCATAGGCGCCCACCGCGTCGGCCAGCGTGCCGCGCGGCTCCAGCGAGCCTATGCAGCCGCGCAACTGCCCGGCCAAGGTAAGGGTTACGAATACCGCCGCGGGCTGGTTGAATTCCGGCCAGGCACTCAAAGGCTGCTCAGGGGTTTTACCGTTTTCAAGGCGGAAAGCTATGCTGTTGCGCGCGGTGGAAAGCAGGGCGTCCTTCATAGTCCTGCTGAGTTCGCACCCGGCCGCCGGCTTGGTTTTGCCGCGCGTAAAATAGCCGCAGCCGTAGCCCACTACGGCTTTGTTGTCTCCGGAGATCTTGCCCGAATGAGTATAAAGCTCGAGGTTGAAGTCGTCCGAGCCCAGCTCGAGCGCGGCGGCCGCGCCGGCGGTCATGGCGGCCTGGCCGCAGGCGGTAGTGTCCATGAACGCCGAACACTTGGCCTGAAGCAGCCGGTTGGCGAGGTCGAAATACGCGGGCGAAGCGCTGCGCATGGCCTGGCGCAGCGCCAGCAGCACGGAACGGTCCGACATTTCCGCGATATTCCCCGGCGGGTAATGGGAGAGGTCAGAGGAAACGCAGAACAGCGCCTTGCGGCCTTTCATGGCGCGGCCCAGCGCGCGGCCGGCGTCCTCCAATAATTTAGCGTCCGGGGTATTAAAAAGGATGGGCACTATTTTAACGCCGTTGCCTTTCAGCACCTGCAGGAAAGGCAGCTGCACTTCCACCGCGTGCTCGGCGGCGTGGGCGCGGGGGAGGTTCTCGAAAAGTTTTTTTTCTTTGAGCAGCGCGGCGCAGAGTTCTTCGTCCACGGCTACGCTGCCGAGGGGGGTTTCAAAAGCGCCTTCGCTGTACAGGGCGCCATTCTTAAGCGGCATAGTATGGCCGGTGGCCAGAATTACAAGTGTGTCGAAAGGGATATCTTTAAGGCCCGCAAAGGCCGCGCCGGCGGCCGCACCCGAATAGGAGTATCCGGCGTGCGGCGCCAGTATGCCGGTTATCTCACCGGAAGCCGCTGTGCCGCCGGTCAGGAACCCCGAGACGGCCCTGCGCAGCGCCCCCGGCTCCGAATCGTAAAAACGCCCGGCTACGACAGGTTTCCTGTTCATGCGCTAATTATACATTTGTTTATAACGTCCAAAAAAACTAAAATATGAGCACGGTGGTTGTAGCTCAGTGGTTAGAGCGCTCGGCTGTGGCCCGAGAGGTCGGGGGTTCAAGTCCCCTCAGCCACCCCAAATTTCGAGTTTCCCGTTTTTCCCCGAGGCGGCCGCCGCCGCAGAATTAAATTTCCGCAGTTTTTCCCACGGAGATTTAAGTTTATAAGAAATCCGCTTCCCGCCTAAAATAAAGTTCGAACCGATATTTTTCCATATTTGCAGGTTTTCCGCCGGATCGCCGGAAATCGCGGACTCTCCGGCGAGAACTGCGGTTTTGTAGAAACCCATAAGCGGTTCGAACCGCAAATCACCCTGCCGGGCAAAAGCTGCGAGTTTCATTTCATTTTCCATTTTCTTCTCAACGAATGAACGCTTCTTATCAGCGTACTCGGACTGCGTAAGCTGGCCCGCCAGCAGCATGTCCAAGATCGCGTTCATTCGTTGATTAAGGATAACTATTTCATCTCGCAGATTTTGGGCGGCTTCTTCCCCGGCCTGGGCCGCCTTAATTGATACCTTTTTTATGTTTTCAAGAGCTTCGGCGGCCAGGGCCGGGGGTAAGGAAACTCCTTTTAACTCGGCGCGCAACTGCGCATCAATTACCTCTTCCCGCACAAAAGCCTGATCACAGTTGACGTTGCGCTTGGTGCAATGAAGATAGTTATGCCCCTTTTGAGTTTCCGTAGTGACGAAGCGCCCGCAGCCCGCGCAACGGAAAGCGCCCCGGTAGACATAAGGCTTTAAACCTTTAGTGTGCGGCTTGCTTTTGTTCTTCATAACCTCCTGGCACTTGTCGTAGAGGGCCTTGGAGATAATAGGCTTATGTTTGCCCTCGTAAAACTCGCCCAGGTACTTGATGGCCCCGTAGAAGAACGGGTTTACCAGCAGCCGCTGGTAGTTGGATGTGGCTAACTCTTTGTTGCGCCGCTTATTTAGCCCCTCGGCGTTCATTATGCGGCGCAACTCCCTCAGCGGATACTTGCCGGTAGCGTAAAGCTCAAAGGTGCGCTGCACAAGCGGGGCCATTTCCTGGTCTACTACGATGGTGTGGTTCTTGGTGTCATTGAGATAACCGAGCGGGGCCAGGGTGGGGAGAATGCCGTTGCGAAGCTTTTGGCGCAGGCCCCGCTTAACATTCTCTGACAAGTTATCGACGAAATACTTGGACTGCCCAAAGGCTATAGACAACATGAACTTGCCCTGCGGCGTACGGTCGAACCAGAAGGTGGGGAATTTCAACTCCAAGACCTTCCCGAGGTCTACGAGATAGATTATCCTGCCGCCATCGACGGAGTTATGTTGAGCTCAACATAACTCCGTTTATGTGCAGTAAATTATTATGTGAAGTAACCGCCAGTTGCGCCCCGGAGCCCGACGTGGCTATTTTTTAAACTCCACATTTTACTTCACATAATTCTGCCCCTGCGAAAGCTTTTCCAGCCAGCGAATAGTGGCTGGCT
>JAPLKJ010000017.1 GCA_026388125.1 Elusimicrobiota bacterium | reverse complement strand
CGCTGGTTATCCAGACCTTGAACTTGTACAGGTTGCCGCGCGTCTCCGTGCCTTCCTGGCCGGGATAGCGCAGCACGGGCAGGCCGCCCACCGTCTGCGTCTGCACCGCGCCGGGATACAGAGGCCCGGTGCTTACCACTATCTGCGCCGAGGCGCTGCTCCACACGGGGGCGGAGGCGGTACTGTACTGCACGTAATAGGTGGAACCGGCCGGCAGGGCGGCGGGATAGTTCCACATCAGGTCCGCCGAGCCCGTATAGGGGCCTTCGGCGGCGGTAAAGAACTGCGCGCTGGCCGACGAGCCCTGCGGCATGGAGTACACGCCGAAGGCGCCCGCGAACATGCCTGACACGTGCGCGTAGTTGTCGCTGGAGACGAAGACGTCCAGGCCGGCGTCGTGGCTGTCGGAACCGGAATCGTAAACGCGGGCGAACAGGAACTGGCCGCCGGGCCCGAACTTGACCAGCAGCATGTTATAGCCCTGCCGCAGGTTCCACATGTCGGTGTAGCCTGAAACATAGATATTCCCGAAGTTGTCGAGGTCCAGTCCGGCGGGGATGTCGTCAGAATTAGACTGCGCGTTGTTGTAGCGGGCGGGGCTGGAGAACATAGCCGCGCCATAGGGGGTATACCTGCTCAGCCAGATATTTTCCCCCTGGTTGAGATCGTAGCGCTGCTCGGAGCCCGTCACAACCAGATTGCCGTTCATGTCGGCTTTGACCGCCAGGGCGCGGGAATTCCCTCCGCCCGGGTTGGAGTACTGCACGGGCCAGTTGCCGGCCACGGCGGTGGAAATAGCCGCGCCGGTATCGGCGAACTTGCGCAGCGTGCCGGCCTGCGGGTAGCTCCCGGAGGCGCCCGCCGCGTAAATATACTTCCTCCCTGAGGCGTCCATCGTGAAGGCGAGACCGTTCACTTCGTCGTAGAGGCCCGGGCCGGAAGAAACGTCCAGGCTCGCGGCCAGGGCTAACGACGAGGCATCGAGCTTGCGCAGCCGTATGCCGCCGCCGGTCTCACCGGCGTATTCGGTGGCCGCGTAGACGGCGCCCGCGCCGAAGGCCAGCGCCTTGGCCGTTTCGCTGGAGACGGTGGAGAAAACATTCAGCACGGAGCCGTCAGCGCCTATTTTCACCACCTGGGCGGAGTACTCCTTCTGTACGAGAGCGTAAGCGTTGCCGGCTCCGTCGGCGGCCAGGTCCCTGAGGGCCATCGGCGTCATGGAGTCGTAATAGAGCCAGTATCCGCCGGGAGCGTTAAGCGCGATGAAGGAATCGCCGTTGCTCTCGAACGAAACAGCGGAATACATGCCCGCGGACGACCGGGCGTACCTGGCCCGGCTTTCAAGCCTGACGGACATCGAAGCGCTGGTCCTGAGCGCGGCGTCCCGGTCTTTCACTTCGGTCTCCGGGAAGTACATGCTGGCAGCGGGGTTGGAGACCGCGGACGTGCTGGCGCCGTTGAACAGCCACGCGGCGAAATAATACGGGAACAGGCGCGCGTTGACGGTCACAGGCTCCAGCCCGGTAATGTTATGGCTCCATTTCTCCTCGGCGGTCACGCCGGAGATAGTTCCGGTAACGGTCTGAGCGTCGTAGACGTTCGGACTTGCGAGGTCGGCCGGGTTGGTGCTGTAGCGGATCACGTAATGACCGAAGGAAATATCCTGCGGATAGGTCCATGACAGGTTGACATGACGCAGGTTGGCGCCGGGCTCGGAAGACAGGTCGGTCAGGCGGGCCAGGAATTTCACCAGTTTGGGAGCCGGCGCTACGGGGTAGATAGCCTGCTGCGCCATATCGCCGGTTATGTCGAACGCGGCGGAGGAAGGCACCACAACGTTGACGTTATGCCCCTCGCCGGCGAGGGCCGGGGTCAGGGTGACAAAGGTGTCCAGCGGGTTAGTGTCTATGATCCCGTCAGTTACCGGCAGGTCCACGAACGCGGCCGCCACGGCCGCGCTGGAGACAAGGAAGTCCTCCGGGTCCCAGACGCCGTTGGCGTTCGAGTCAAGATATAATCCCACCGAGGCTATGTCGAAATAGCTGCCCGACGGGTTGATCCCGACCTTCAGGCCGCGGATATCGGTAGCGCCGGTATTGGTGCGCAGGGTCAGTCTGAGCGCCGCGGCTTCCTGGCCGGCCAGGTAATAGGCCGGCGAAACGTCAGCGGTGGAAACGGACACGACCGGCAGCAGCCCGGACATCGGGGCGAACCTGACGGTGTGCATGTCGGACTCGGGATCGAGCCCGCCGCCTGTGACATAGCTGTAGCCTGTGGCCGTATCCAGGGCCAGGGCGAACGGCAGGTAATTCCCCGTAATTTCGGGACTGCCGGCCGCGCTGGAAATGAAGACCAGATTCGGGCTGTACTTCAGCAGCGCCGGGCGGTCAACGTTGCCGCCGCGGCCGGGGCCGAAGTTGCGGCCGTTCCGCGGCGCCGGGAGCAAGGAACCGCCGTCATTGTCTTTGCCGACCGTATAAACATAGCCGGCGGAATCCAGCGCCACGTCGAAGCCCAGCTGGTAATTCCCGCCGGGAAAAGACGCGCTGGCGAGCTGCCGCAGGTTCTGGGAATACCTTACGGTAAGTATATGGCGGGCTTCTTCGGTGCCTTCGGTGCCGGCCAGGTAAACGTCGTGGGTGGCCGGGTTGACGGCGAGCCGCGCCCATTTCAGGTTTTCTTCGACATAGGCCCCCGAGTAGGAGGCCGAAGAGACGAAAGCCAGGGTGGCCGCGTTGAACCTGACGGTTACGAAGTTGGTGGCGCCGGCCAGCAGCGAAGTGCCCGTCATATAGACGGACCCGCTGTCGGCGGCCATACCGGCCGCGAACGCGCCCGTTCCGGCGCTGAAAGCGGCGGTAGAAGGGCCGGTAAGGTTCGGGGCGAACCTGGCCAGGATATACTCCAGGCTGTTGTCGGCGGTACCCGACAGGTACACGCCGCCGGCCGCGTCCAGGGCCAGCATCGGGCTGTGCACGCCGGTTATCGTAGCCGACGAGACAAAGCGGAGGCTGAGGTCATACTTCAGCGCGACCGAGTTGTTCGCGTCAGCCACGCCGCCGGCCGCGTAAACGCCGTTGGCGTTAACGGCCACGCTCTGCAGGTACATGCCGCCGGCATTGACCACCGTGGCCGAAGCCGTCATCACTCCGGAGGAGTTGTACTTCACTAGCAGCGCCTGCTCCCTGCCGGCCACCGAGGAAACGGCCGTCACGTACACATCGCCGTTGGCGGGGTTGCGGGCTATGGCGGTGCCCAGATCATAATCTGGCCCGGAGTAAACCGCGCCGCCGGCCTGAGAGAAGTCGCCGCTGAAAGCGCCGGCTATCGCCTGCACCGGCCTGGGAGCGGAGGTGATGGGGTAGATCGCCTGCTCGTCCATCAGGCCGCCTACGATGAAGGAGGCGGTAGAGTCTATGGCCACGTTCACGCTGGCGCCCGCCGCCGAGAAATAGGGGGTCAGCGTTACGAAGCAGCCGCCGCCCGTAGGGGATATCATGCCTTCCGTTATCGGCAGGGTCACTGCCGCGGCATCGACGGCCGCGCTGGAGATCAGCGTGTCCGAAGTATTCCAGAGGCCATCGCCGTTGGCGTCGCTGTACAGGCCTACAGCGGCGATCTTGCCGTAATCCCCGTTCGGGTTAACATGCACCCGGATAGCGGAAATAGTAGTCTCTCCTGAGACGGTGCGCACGGTCAGTTCCAGCGCGGCGGTTTCCTTGCCGGCCAGGTAAAGCTCGGGCGAGACGTCCCGGGTGGAAACGCGCACAATAGGCATAGAGCCGCCCAGCGGGTCGAAGCGCACGGTGCGCATGTTCCACTTGGGAGAATCTTTATCGCCCACGCCGGCCCCGAAGTCGATGCCGGTCACGTAGCTCCTGCCCGTGGCGGTATCCACCGCCACGCTGACGGGAGCATAACTGGTGTCGAACCGCACGGTAGCGCTGGACAGCAGGACCAGCGCGGGATTATACTTGGCCAGCGACGCGTAATTCAGGCCGTCGAAAAGATTGCCCAGGGTATAAACGTTGCCGTCATCGTCGAGCGCTATGTCCATGCCGGTCGCGTCGGCGCGCGGAGAAGCGGCCGCCGACAATTGTTGCAGGTCGGCGGAATAGCGCAGCGTCAGGATAGAGCTGTCGCCTTTGGTCCCGCTGGTGCCCGCGAAATATACCTCATGCGTGTTCGCGTTGACCCCCAGTTTCTCGCTGCCCAGGCTCATGCCGCTGGGATAAGCGCCTGTGTACGCCGCGGAGGAAAGGAAGGCCATGGACGACGAGTTGAACCTGGCGGTCACAAAATACGAGGTCCCGGCTATCAGGCTGTCGCCGGTGATGTAAACGTTCCCGTCGTCTACGGCTATGCCCCGGCCGCTGTCCGCGCCGCCGGCGTTAAAGACGACAGGAGACCCCTGCTGCGCGAGGTCGGAAGTGTACTTCACGAACTTATAGTCGTTCTGGCTGCCGGGTTCGCCCGTGTTGGAGCCGACCACGTAAACGTTGCCGGCGGTATCCAGCGCCAGGTCCATCGCGTGGTTCTCTCCGGGAAGGACCGCCGCGGAACTGAGCACCAGGTCATGGCTGTATTTCGCGGTAACGAAACCCGCCGGGCCCTTGCCCGCCAGGTAAACGCCGTTGGCGTTGACCGCCACGCCGTCAAAAGACTCCGCGCCGGCCAGGGCGGCGGAGGACACCATGATCCCGTCGAGGTCGTATTTAATTACGATCGCGCCGATGGAGGAGGACAGGCCGACGGCGTACACATTGGAGCCGTAGACCGCGGCCCCGAGGCCCATGTCCATATAACCACCGTCAAAATTGGCGCCTTCGGGAACTGAAAAATCACCGGAGAATACCGGCCCGGAAGGGCCGCTGCCGAAAGCCGACGGGGCGTAGCGCACAATGCGCCAATCTTCGTTCTTCCCGTTGGAGGTGAATCCGCCGACGTAAAGATTATCCGAACCGTCCAGCGCGATATCCGTCGCGGCATCTTCATGGCCGTTGTCATACACCATGGACGAAACGAACACCAGGTCCGGAGTGTACTTGGCTGTCAGGAAATCACGGTCGTTACCGTTATGTACATTGCCGGAGGCAAAAACTTCTCCGGCGCTGTTCACCCCTACACCCTGCCAGCCGCTGTCTGTGCCGGCATCGAAAGCCGCTGAAGACCTCAGCACCAGATCGCGGTCATACTTAAGCAGGGTTCCATGGCTGTAAGTCCCGCCGGTCTGCCCCGCCACGTAAACACCAGTTTGGCCAAGGCTCAGGGATACCCTGTTTTC
>JAPLKJ010000053.1 GCA_026388125.1 Elusimicrobiota bacterium | reverse complement strand
AACCTTAAATTTAGTAGTATATATTCAGGCTTGGACGCTGTTTTTGACGCTTTTGAACGCTGCGCCTCGGCCCTGTACGAATCCTGATCCCCTCAAAGGAGCCAGCATGAGAACTTTCCTTGCGGCCTTGCTTACCCTGCTGTGTTTTATACCGGCCGGCGCGGTCACCGTTTCCGTTTATCATACCAGCGACGTCCACGGCTGGTATTCGGCCCGCCCCGCCAAATGGGACCCCGAGAATTCCACGCGCACCATAGGCGGGTTCGCGGCGCTGTCCTCCCTGCTGAGAACGGAGAAAAACCCCTACATCCTGCTGGACTCCGGAGATATGTTCCAGGGCACCCCCGAAGGGAACTTCACGCGCGGCATGGCCAGCGTGCAGCTGATGAACAAGCTGGGCTACGCCGCGGCCGACGTGGGCAACCACGATTACGACTACACGGAAGCCAACCTGAAAGTGCTTATTTCCAGCGCGGCCTTCCCGTTCCTGGGCGCGAACGTCTACTACAAGGATTCCGGCGCGCACGCCGACTACCTTAAACCTTACGTGATCGTAGAGCGGGCCGGGGAACGCATCGCCGTGCTCGGCATAGTGGGCAGGCACACCGCCACCTCCACCCTTCCCTCGAACGTCAGCCACCTGGTGTTCGGGGACGAAGCCGCCGAAACCGCGAAGTGGATGGCCGAAATAAAAAAGCTGCATCCCGACGCGGTGGTGATACTGGCGCACGTGGGGCTGGAAGGGCCGTTCGTCGGCCGGAAAGTAGATATTTCCACTTTTACGATGGACGACTCCATGACCACTTACGGCACCCTCCCTATAGCCAGGAGCGCCGAAGGGGCCGCCGTGGTACTGGGCGGGCACAACCATACGGGGCTCATCAGCGGCTACCTGGACAAGACCTCGGGCGTGCTGCTGGGCGAAAGCTACTGGGGGCTGACCGACGTGACGAAAGTGGACCTTAACTTCGACGACGCCACCGGCAAGTTCACCGGCGCCACGGAGAAGCTCGTGCCGCTCTGGACCGACGTCACCGGCGAGGACGCAGAAGTGACCGCGATGATAAAGGGCTTCAAGGCCGAGGCGGACGTGGAGATGGACAAGCCGCTGGGGGAATGCGCCGTGGACCTGGGCACCTCGAAAGCGGGGCTGGACTCAGACATCGGCAACTGGTTCACCGACGCCATGCGCCGGCAGGCGGGGACCGACACGGCTTTCCAGAACACGGCGGGCATCAGGGCCGAGCTGAGGAAGGGCCCGGTGAAGATGCGCGATATCTACCAGGTGATGCCGTTCGAGAACACGCTGGTAAAGCTGACGATGACCGGCGACCAGCTGGTAAGGCTGCTGACCGACAACCTGCGCGGCGGCAGGTCGAAGCTCCAGCTTTCCGGCCTGACGGTCAAAATGTCGGGCGGGACGGGCGGCGCCCGTGAAATGATAACTATCGAGAAGGACGGCCGGGAAATAACTCCCGAAGAAAAACTGACGGTGGCCACCAACAATTACCTCACCACCGGCGGCACCGGCGGCAAAGTGTTCAGCCAGGCTGAAAAGTCGGAGGACACCATGCAGCCCATCAGGGACCTGCTGATAAAAGACATCAAGGAGAACCCCATAAAGGAACTCCCGGCCGGCGGCCGCATCATACGCGCGAACTGATGAGCCGCGCGGGCAAAAAGAACTTCTGCCTGGCGCTGCTGGCGCTGGCGTGTTCGGCCTGCGTTAAGAACGACCAGGCGGTGATCTTCGCCACCGCCCGCACCAGGGGCCGCCTGTGGGCCGTAGACAAGCCCGGGGAGAAGGGCCACGGGACGGGCGGTTTCGCCGTTTTCAAGCGCCTCTACGGGCAGGAGAAACTGCCCAAGCTGGCCGTGGACTCCG
>JAPLKJ010000260.1 GCA_026388125.1 Elusimicrobiota bacterium | reverse complement strand
GGCTGATGCCGGAGAACAAGCTGATCAAGGCGCGGGACCTGGTCCGGGTATCGGCCGCGCCGATAGAGACGCAGCGCCGTACAAGGGGCGGCCGGATACTGGACGTACTGGTGACGTTCACTGTGCTGCGCGACGACAGGGGCCGGCCGGTGGAAGTTGCCACCACCGAGCGCGACATCACGGAACAGAAACGGGCCGAGCGGGAAATGCGGGGGCTGCATGCGCGCGTTATTTCCGCCCAGGAAACGGAGCGCAAGCGCCTTTCCCGGGAACTGCACGACGGCGTAGGCCAGATACTTTCGGGCGTAAAATTCAGGCTGGAATCCCTGCCCGGCGAGATAGCCCTGCATGCCAGGGACGCGGCCAAGATAGTTAAAGTGGGCGGGTTCCTGAGCCACGCCATCTCGGAGATCCGCCGCGTTTCACAGAACCTGCTGCCTTCAGAACTGGTGGACCTGGGCCTGGAGCCGGCCCTGCGCACGCTTTGCCGCGAGTTCAAAGAGCGGGTGGGGGTACCGGTCGCGCTGAAGACCGGCAACGTCCCCACGGACATACCCCCGGAGCTCGCGCTGGCGCTGTTCCGCATCGCCCAGGAGGCGCTCAATAATGTCGGGAAACATTCAAAGGCCACCATGGCCGCGGTAGCCCTCTCCTGCAAAGGCGGCGAGATAGTGCTTAGCGTCAGCGACAACGGGATAGGATTTGTGCCCAGCGGCGGCCGGCGGCCGGCAGGGCGGGGCATAGGGCTGGGCAGCATGCGCGAGCGGGCTGAACTGGCCGGAGGCTCCATCGAGTTCAATTCCGTGTTGGGGGCCGGGACTACGCTTATAGTCCGCGTTCCCTTGTCCGGACGGGAAGGAGACACCGTATGAAAAAGAAAAGTCAGCCCAAGATAAAAGTATTTCTGGTGGACGATCATCCCGCCGTGCGCGAGGGGGTGCGTGCCTACCTGACCAGCCAGGGCACCGTGCTGGTGGTGGGCGAAGCGGCCGACGCCCAGGAGGCGCTGCGGAAAGTGAAAAAGCTGGCGCCCGAGGTCATTATCCTGGACGTGAACCTGCCTTCCCTTGACGGCGGCGAACTGGCCCGGCGGCTGCGCCAGACGGCTCCCCGGACCAAGATCATCGCTTTCAGCGTACATGCCAGCCAGGAGCACGTGGTGCGGATGGCCCGCTGCGGCGCGCACGGCTACGTGACCAAAGACGCCCCCACGGCCAAGCTCGTGGAGGCTATTCATCACGTCCACCAGGGCGGCCTGTATTTTCCGCCGGAGATGTCCGACGCTATCCTATCCCCGGAGGCCAAGCCCGCCACCGACGAGGAGAACAAGGCGGCGCTGACCGTGCGTGAGCGGGAAGTGCTGGCCCTGCTGGCCGAAGGCCTGGCCAACAAGGAAGTGGCGCGGAAACTGGGCATCAGCGTGCGCACCGCCGAAACGCACCGCGAGCACGTCTCTCACAAGCTCAATATCATGACCATCGCCGGCCTTACGAAGTACGCCATCCAGCACGGCCTGACGTCGCTGGGCCTGCCCTCCCAGGCTAAAAAATAGCCCGCTAAAGCGTCTCCGTAGTATTACGGAGCGCCGCGCGTAGTATTGCGCGTTGGTAAGACCCGCTGCGCCCGCTATACTCTATGTAGAGGCCGCAGGCAGCGGACCGCCGTTGCTATTCCCGGTAAGCGGCTTAAGCGAACTTATTTATGACCACCTGTAAACGTTTTGCTTTCGTTCTGCTCCTGGCGGCCGTGTTCTTTCCGGCCTGCCGCGCCAGCGCGCAGTTCGACCCCGAATACAGCTCCGGGCCCCGGCCCGGCTGGTCGGTGGGCGCCCGCGGCGCGTATTACCGGCCCAAAGGCGCCGACAGCGGGGACCTGGCGGAAGGCGCGCAGGCGCGCTATCATCTTACGCGCCGCTGGGCTTTGGAAGCCTCCGTGGACCTGCGCAAGGATAAGTTCGGCGGTACGCAGGTGGACGTGATACCGCTGCAGCTTTCGGTGCTGGTCTACCTGATGCCGCATAATTACAGGTTCGCGCCCTATATCCTGGCCGGCGGCGGCTGGTATTATACCCATGTCTACGTTCCGGCCGACAAGAACGAGTTCCGCTTCGGCCCGCACGCGGGAGCGGGCGCGGAGTACCTGCTCGGCAGGAACTGGTCAGTTGACTGTTCTTACCGCTATCTCTGGACCGAGGATATCCATTCGCAGAGCCTGGCGTACCCGCTGGGCCGGAATTTCAGCGACAAGGGCTTCATGCTTACCGCAGCGGTGAATTATAGTTTTTAGGAATGCCGTGAGCTTTATATGAAAGGCGAGAAAGAAAAAAAGATCAGGGTTTTCCTGATAGACGACCACCCGATCGTGCGCGACGGGGTGCGCTCCTACCTGGCCAGCCGCGATATCACGGTGGCGGGCGAAGCCGCCGACGCCCCGGAGGCCCTGCGCAAAGTAAAAAAGCTGGCGCCCGACGTCATCGTACTGGACGTGAACCTGCCCTCCATGGTGGGCTGGGAAGTGGCCAGCCGCCTGCGCCGGCTCGTGCCCGGGTCGAAGATCATCGCTTTCAGCATCCATTCCAGCAAGGAATACGTGGAGCGGATGGCCCTGTCGGGGGCGCGCGGCTACGTTATGAAAAGCCAGCCGACGTCGGAACTGTTCGACGCCATCAAGCAGGTGTTCCTCGGCGGCCGCTATTTTCCCGCCGGCATGTCCGGCGCGCGCATGGTGCCCGCGCCGAAGGCCCGCCTTAAGAAAAGTCCAGCGAAACGCTCCGCCCCGAAGTTAAAAAAAAGACCTTAAGGCTGATCCGCGCCGGCCCCGATGCTTCTTTACCGTCGGGGAAAGCACGCCTGCCCGCGGTCAAATTCCGTAATATTACCGAGCATACCTAGCAGAATTCCGAATAGCCGCCTGGCCGGCCATGGTCTATACTTATCTTAACGCCAACAGTGCGGAGCAGCAACGAGGCGCAAAAGATAATGCGTGTGACTACGTGAAAGAAACCAAGATAAAAGTTTTCCTGATAGACGACCATCCGATAGTGCGGGAAGGGGTGCGCTCCTACCTTAACAGCCGTTCGATAGAGGTGGTAGGGGAAGCGTCCGACGCCCCGGAAGCCGTCCGCAAGGTGAAAAAACTGGCGCCCGACGTGATAGTGCTGGACGTGAACCTGCCCTCGCTCGACGGGGGAGAACTGGCCCTGCGCCTGCGCCGGCTGGTGCCCAAAGCCGGGCTGATAGCTTTCAGCATCCATTCCAGCGAGGAGTATGTTGTAAGGATGGCCCGCTGCGGCGTGCGTGGCTATGTGGTGAAGGACCAGCCTATGGCGGAACTGTTCGAGGCTATCCGGGCCGTGGCCGGGGGCGGTCTGCATTTCCCCGCCGGCATGACGGATATTCTGCAGGACGACGCTCACGGAGCTTCCCAGGACCGGTCCGACAGCACCGCGCTGACCGGCCGCGAACTGGAAGTGCTGGCCCTGCTCGCCGACGGGCTCTCCAACAAAGGCGTAGGAGGCAGGCTCGGCATCAGCGCCCGTACCGCGGAAACGCACCGGGAGCATTTGTCGCATAAGCTCAATATCATGACCGTAGCCGGCCTGACCAAGTACGCCATCCAGCACGGGCTGACCTCCCTTAAATGAACCGCGGGTCGTAAACCCTCTTCTCCGCCGGAGAAAACGCGCGCGTCCGTAATTCCCCCTGTCCCTCACCCCCGTAATACTACCTAGCTGACAGGGCACAATTCCGAATAGATACGGCAGCGGCCAGGGGCTATACTTATCTTACGCCGGCGTCGGCGCAATAGTTAAGAGGTATAAAAAATGAGATCAATGTCCATGGTTCTTCGGATCGGCCGGTTGTTCACGGCCCTGACTTTGACGGCCGGGCCCGCTTGCCCGGTCTACGCCGGGCCCGCAGGCGCGCCGGCAGCCTCTTATAAGGATGCGGCGGCACGCAGCTATTTCGAGGCCAACCGCGGCCAGACCGCCGCCCCGGTGAAATTCTTCACCCGCGCGGCCGGCTATAACCTTTATCTGACGGCGCAGGAAGCCGTGATCGTTCTGCCCGCCGCCGCCGGCCTTAAGCCCGGCGTGCTGCGTATGAAACTGAAGGGCGCCAATGCCAGCCCCGCAGTAAAGGGCCAGGGCATCCTGCCCGGGTACTCCAACTATCTTTTAGGCGCGGACCGCTCGAAATGGCGGACCGGCGTGAAGCATTATTCCGGCGTGAGGCTCGGCCAGGTCTATCCCGGCATCGACATGGTCTACCGCTTCAACCAGGGCAACGTGGAGCACGATTATATCGTAGCGCCCGGGGCCGACCCCAGGCGCATCCTGTTCGGTTTCGAAGGCGCCCAAAGCCTCCGCCTGGACGCTAAAGGCGGCCTGGTGCTGCGCGTGGCGGCCGGCGAGCTGACCTACAAGGCCCCCGAGCTGTACCAGACGCTGGGCAGCCGGCGGGTAAGCGTGAAAGGGCGCTTCGCGCTGGCGGCGAACAATAACGTCCGCATCGAAGTGGGAAACTATATTAAGAGCAAAGAGCTGGTGATCGACCCCGCGCTGTCTTACTCCAGCTTCCTGGGCGGCGCCGGCGCTACGGAAGACCAGGCTTTTGCGATCGCCGTGGACAATAACAGGAACGCTTACGTGACCGGAACAACCAATTCCCCTGATTTCCCGGACGCGGTGGGAGGCCCTATACAGGCCGCCAAGGGCGCCGGCTACGATATCTTCGTGACCAAGATAAACCCGGCAGGGACGGGGATAGTGTGGTCCACCTATTTAGGCGGCGCTACCAATGACGCGGGCCTCGGGATCGCCGTGGACGGCCCTTCGGGCAGAGCGTACATCACGGGCTCGGTGGCCGGCGGCGTGAACCTGCCGGGTTCCACCCCGCTCACCGGCGCGGTCGGAGTGCTGACGGGAATTAACGCGTTCCTGGTGGGTTTCGCGGCTGACGGACAATCCACGACTTGCAGCGTTACGTTCGGCGCGGACGGTGACGATATCGGCAACGGGATCGCCATCGATTCAGGCGAGAACCTGTATGTGACCGGAACAACTACAGCCGGGTCTATCATAGATAATACGCCTCACAACGCGCTAATTACCACGTTCCCGACCACGAAAGACGCCTCTCCGTGCTCCGGCACGCGCAGCGTGGCGTCCCAGGCTTTCGTAATGAAATTCACCAAACTCGGCGCGCAGGTATATGGCACCTACCTTGGCTGCACGGGCTTTGCCGAAGGAAGGGGGATAGCCGTGGACGGCCTGAACGGCAGCGCCTATGTTACCGGCAACACCGGGGATGGTTTCGACAATGCCGCTATCGCGGGGGCTTTTAAGCCCACCTGGGGCGGCGGCAGCGGAGAAGGCGACGCGTTCATAGCCAGGCTGACGCCGACGGCGACCAGCTTCGACTATAAGACGTATATAGGCGGCGCCAATGACGACGTGGGCACCGCCATCGCGGTGGACAGCTTGAAAGACGTTTATATCACGGGCTACACGTATTCCGCGGATTTCCCCGACAACTCCACCGTGTTCGCCACTATCCCCGGGCTGGGCGGCGGCCGGACAACGATGTCCACCGGCCCGGATGCGTTCGTGTTCAAGCTTCGCATCGGCAACGGCGGCGGACACAGCGACGGCGTGTACGCCACCTATCTGGGCGGCAACACCGACGACCGGGGCACCGGCATCAAGGTGGACAGCTCGTTCAACGCCTATGTGACCGGCTATACCACCTCCGGGGACTATCCCGTGGTCGGCGCGAATCCGTCCGCCGGGCAGAGTACGTTCATCGGTACGCCGGAAGCGTTCGTGACGGAACTCGACAGCACGGGCGGCCCTTTCATCTTTTCGACCTGGCTGGGAGGCACCGGTCCCACCCGCGGGCAGGGGCTTGCCCTGGACAGCTTAAAGAATATATATGTTACCGGCTATACAGGTTCAGGCGCAGGAACGTTCCCGCTGGTAGCCGGCGGGTTCCAGCAGACGCGCGGAACGGGTACGAACACTGCCTTTGTGACCAAGTTCGGCGCGGCCGTGCCGCCGGCCGTCTGCAGTATCACCAGCATTTACCCGGCCTCCGGGTTTACTGTCGGGGGTACCACGGTCACCATCAACATCGCTAACTTCACCGGTTTCACCGGGGCGGGCGTGACTTTCGACGGCGTGAACACTCCGAAGTACAGCGTGAACGCCTCCTCCACCGTGCTTACCGCGATAGCGCCCAGGCATCCGGTTTCAGGGGCGCTGGTGGTGGGAGCGGTGCCGCTCAAAGTGACGGCCCTTACCGGCTCCTGTTCCAAGACTTACAACTACGTGCTGTCGGCCTGCGGCAACGACCTGTTCTTCCCTTCGCCGGCCAAGGGGGCCACGGGGAACTTCTCCTACTGCATGGCGCAGCCCGGTACCGTCAGGGTAAGGATCTACAACGTGATCGGTGACCTGGCGGCCAAGCTCGAGGACGTCAGGCCGGCCGGCGCCGGGCTCTCTCAGCTCAACACGGCAAGGCTGGCGCCGGGCGTGTATCTTTACAGGCTGGAGAAGGACTATGGCGGCGGCAATTCCACCACCTCGACCGTGAAGAAGTTCGTGGTACAGCATTAACCGGAGAAATTTCATGAAAATATCATCACTCTCACTGGCAATTATCGGGGCCGCCCTGCTCTGCGGCAGGGCAACGGCGGCGGAAACGGATTACGACGCGGGCGCCAAAGCGCTGCCGCTGCAGCAGGCGGCAGGTACCGCCAGGGCCGCGGCCATGGCCTCGGCGGTGGTAGCTGTTCCGCAGGGGTCGGCTTCCCTGCTCTGGAACCCGGCCGGCTTAAGCCGGCTGAACTGCATGGAGGCCGGGCTGCATCATAACACCGGGCTGGGCGACACCGTGCAGGAGACCTTTATCTTCGGCATGCCGCTGGGCAAGGCCGAAGCGGCGTGCGGGGAGAACTGCAAAGCCGGTTCGCTGGGCGGCATCGCCGCCTCGTTCGGCTACGTGGACCACGGCAGCTTCGACGGCATGGACGCCCTCGGGGTTCAGACCGCGGACTACAAGGCCGGGGATTTTTCCGGCAGCGCGGGCTGGGGCATGGAATTGCTGCCGAAGCTCTCCGGCGGCATAGTCCTGAAGGGCAATCAGTCGCGGTTCGGCCAAAGGAGCTATAACGCTTTTGCCGCTGACCTGGGCGTATTGTATAACCTGCTCCCTTCTTTGGACCTGGGCGTGACCTACTCCAACATAAACCTGGGCAGCAAGATCGGGACCAGCCAGCTGACCGCGGGCTGGCGCCTGGGCGCCGCCTGGGCCGTGGACAAACACCTGCTGCTGGCCGCGTCGGGCGAGCTGCAGAACAACGCTATGAACCGCCTGCAGCTGGGCGGCGAATACCTGATCGGCAACACTGACGGCAAGGCCAATATACTGGCCCTGCGCGCGGGCTATCAGCTCAACTACCCCGAGCCCCAACTGGGCGGCCTTACAGGCCTGACCCTGGGCCTGGGCTATACGCTTACCCGTTCCCTGGCCCTGGACTATGCCATGGTGCCCGTCGGCGAACTGGGCACTTCGCACCGCCTGAGCCTGACCTATAAGTTCAATTGCCGGGAAAAGCCGCGGACCGCCGCGGCGGGCAGGGAAGTGGTGCTGGAAGATTCGCATTTCGACTTCGACAAGGCCACCCTCAGGCCCGAGGGCATGGCGGCGCTGCGGGAAAATGTGCAGCTGCTGAAAGAGAATCCGAAAGAGGTGGTTAAAGTCTCCGGCTACACTTCCAGGCGCGGGACCGAGGAATATAATCAGAAATTGAGCGAAAGAAGGGCTATCGCCGTGACCGAGTTCCTGATCAAAGAAGGCATTGCTCCCGGCCGGATAAGCACGGCCGGCTACGGCGAGCTGCGCCCCGCCCAGTACGAGGCCACTACGGACAAGGACACCGCCGCCGCAAAAGCCAACAAGCGGGTGGTCTTTACGGTGACGGTGAATTAAGCGCACTTATACAAGGAACATTAAACATGAAAACAATATCCTGCCTGTCCCTGCTGGCGGCGGCCGCGTCCCTGCTGACGCTCGGAGCGCCCGCCTGCGCGGCGAAACTGGACAGCCGCATCATAGCGGCCGCCAGGCAGTCGTACGTGTTCACGGTCTATCTTGAGGGCGACGACATTAAAATAGAATCCAAGGACGGCGCCGTAACCCTGACGGGCATGGTGGCGGAAAACTTCCACGGCTCGCTGGCCGAGGTTACTTTGCGGGACATCTCCGGCGTAACGAGCGTGGATAACAGGCTGGAGGTAAAAGGCTCGTCCCCCACCGCCAACTCCGACGCGTGGCTGCACGACAAAGTTAAGGCCACCCTGCTGTTCCACCGCAGCGTTAAAGCCGGCACCACCGAGGTGGACGTGAAGGACGGCATAGTTACGCTGCTGGGCCGCGCCGAGAGCGCGGCGCAAAAGCAGCTGACCGGCGAATACGCCGGTGACGTGGAAGGAGTGAAAGAAGTCAGGAACGAAATGACCGTGCTGACGGCCGCCGAACTGAAACAGCTTTCTACCAATGAAAAAATAGACGACGTTTCCGTGGCCGCCCTGGTCCGGATGGCCCTGGTGCTGCATCATTCCACCAGCGGCCTCTACACTACCATCGCCGCAAGGCGCGGCGCGATAACGGTGGGCGGCCGGGCCAAGACCGCGGCCCAGAAAGAGCTGGTCACCAGGATAATTAAAGACGTTAACGGCGTGAAGAAAGTAAAGAACCTGATGACCATAGAGTAGGGTGGTGTCCTGAGGTGGCGGGTCATGACCAAACATAATTGTTTCCCCAGCGGAACGCATTTCCTTTTCATCGCGGCCGCGCTCGTGCTCATCATCTGGGGCATCAACCAGGCGCAGTCGGCCCTGGTCTCCTCGCTGGTAGCCGTTTTCCTGGCCGTGCTCGGCACGCCGCTGGTGCATTGGCTTGAACGAAAACGCATTCCGCATGTTATGGCGGTGCTGGCCGTGCTGGCGGGCATGCTCGCCATCCTGCTGACCGGAGGCGGCCTTGTGAGTTCATCCCTCGGCGGCTTCAGCGCTTCCCTGCCCTCGTATCAGCAGCGCATGCAGGAAGAAGCCGCGGGGCTCACGGCGCTGCTGGCGGCCAAAGGCATCCCGGTCACGGAAAAAGTGCTGCTGGAATATCTTAATCCGGCGGCGGTAATGAAGTTGGCCGTCAGCCTGCTGGGGGGGCTCGGCGCCGCGCTTTCGAACGTTGTCCTGATCCTGCTCACGGTAATGTTCATCCTGCTCGAAGCCTCGAGCTTTCCCGTGAAACTGCGCGCCGTCCTGGGAGATCCCGATGAAAAATTCCCGGAGGTCACTAAGTTCGTGAGCGATATACAGCGCTATATGCTGGTCGCTACCGGGCTTAACCTGACCGCGGGCACCCTTCTCTGTCTCTGGCTTACCATCCTCGGCGTGGATTCGCCCGTTCTGTGGGGATTCCTGGCCTTTATGCTCCTCTACATCCCCCATGTCGGTTCCATCATAGCAGCGATCCCGGCGGTCAGTCTCACCCTTGTCCAGTTCGGTCCCGGCCGCGCAGCGCTCGTGGCAGCCGGATATGTGGTCGTTCAGTTCACGCTGGGCAACGTGATCCAGCCGAAGCTCATGGGGCGGAAGTTCTCCCTGTCCACGCTGGTAGTATTCCTGTCGCTGATCTTTTGGGGAAGAATGCTCGGCCTGATAGGCGCGGTCCTGTGCGTGCCGTTCACCATGGCTGTGAAGTTAGTTTGCGAGCACCATGAAAGCACGCGCTGGATAGCCGTACTGCTGGGACCCGAAGTTCCCGTGGGGAGCGTGCCGCCGGGTTCAGAAAAAACGCCCGGTACCGCGGCCCGAACCTGAAAATAGGTTCAAGGGGCGCGTCAGTGGATGAAAGCGGCGAGATCTTTGGTTAAGTCCTGGGAGGCGGCTTCACGCTTAAGGTATGCCAGATCCATGTTCTTCCCTGAAACGGCCAGCACCGACCTTATGTCCTCGGAGTGGCGTGTGGACTTGCTCAGGCGGGACCAACGGAGTTTGCTAAGTATAAGGTCCTCCGGCGAAATGAAAAATATTTCCTGGCCCTCGAAAACTTCCTTTTTTTTGCGCTTCAGTTCAAGGCGCCCGGCTTTATTGGCGGCGGTTATTACCCAGAAGTCCACTTTAAGCCCCGATCCAGCCGGTATATAGTTAAATTCTCCACCGCTTGAAATGGCTTCCTTTATTGCCTCTTCGTCCAGGTAGGCCCCTTTACCGGGGGAGATGGCTTTGATCAAACGGGAGACCTGCGCGGGTTTCAGGCCGGTTATAAGGTCTATATCCAGGGTGCTGCGGGGGGAACCCCACACGGAAACCGCGTAGCCTCCGGTTATGCAGTAATCAATGCCGGCGGCCTGAAGTTTTGCGGCAAGGTCCTTTACGAATTGTTTCAGTTCCATCGGTTCTTATCCGGTTCAGCGCCATCAGGGTTTGTGAAAGCTCTATCGCCAAGCCAAAACGAGCGGAAGGGGAAAGCGCGCTTATTACGGCAAAGTGCTGCAGTTCGGCTTTCGATGGCGCTGACTTGTGTGGCATATAAGCATTATAACAAAAGGCATGGGCTGCCGCGGGCGGGTTAACCACAGGTTTCCGCCGGCTCCTGTCAAGCGCCATGCCCGGCCGCCCGGTCAGCGGCGAAATCCACCAGATAGGCGTAAAAAATATTTTTCCTGATGGGTTTGGACAGGTAATCGTCGCAGCCGGCCTTTATGGCCTTATCCAGGTCCTCGCGCATGGCCATGGCCGTAAGCGCCACCACCCTGGTGCGGCCGCGCTTTCCGGCGGCTTCCAGCTCGCGCAACTTTACCGTGGCGTCGAAACCGTTCAGGCCCGGCATCTGGATATCCATAAAGACTATGTCGTAAGCCCCGGCCTTGAATTTTTCCAGCGCGTCGAAGCCGTCTACGGCCAGGTCCAGCCTGACCTTAGAGCCCTTCAGGAAAGACCCGATCAGTATCCTGTTATCCTCGGAATCGTCCACGACCAGCGCGGAGAGCGCGGGCAGGTCGGCCTTGGTATACCCCGGTGCGGCCAGCGGCTGGGTGAGCGGGACCGCTTTTCCCGCCGCCAGCAGCTCCAGCGCGCCGTCCAGCACGGTCTGTTTTTTAACCGGCTTCATTATATGCGTGTTGACGCCCAGCGCGCGGAAATCCTCTTTTCTGAACCGCACGATGTCTGAGGTGACCAGCGCCAGGGCCGGCTTCGGGGCTATGGCGGGGTCCGCCATAAGGCGGCGGCAGAACTCGTACCCGTCCATGCCCGGCATATTGAAATCCGCGAAGACCCCGTGGAAAGGCGCGTCTTTGCGCTGCGCCTCGAGAACTTTGGCCAGCCCGGCTTCCGCGTCAGCGGCGTCTGAGCAGAAGGCGCCCCAGCTCTGCATCATCTCCCGTATGATGAGCCGGTTCACCAGGTTGTCGTCCACCACCAGGAACCGCCGCCCGCTCAGCTCTTTTATGTCGGTCGGCGGAAGGTAGACGGCCCGCTTGTCCTTCTGCGGGCCGAGCTTTACCGTAAAATAAAAGACCGAGCCGAGCCCCGGTTCGCTTTCCACCCGGATCTTCCCGCCCATCAATTCTATGAGCATCTTCGAGATAGGCAGCCCCAGCCCCGTGCCGCCGTATTTGCGCGTGGTGGACGGGTCCGCCTGCGTGAATTTCTCGAAAATGGAGGCCAGCTTGCCGGCCGGAATGCCGATGCCGGTATCCCGCACCGAGAACTGCAATTCAATGGAGTCGCCTTCGGCTTTTAGCTTTTTCACGTTCAGCGAGATCCAGCCCCTTTCCACGAACTTTACGGCGTTGCCCATCAGGTTCATCAGCACCTGCCGCAGCCGGGTGGCGTCGCCCTCCACGTAGACCGGCACGTCGGCTTCGATCTTGCAGTTTATCTCCACGTCTTTCTTGAAAGCCCTCACGGCCATCATTTCCGAAACCTTGGACACAAGCTCCTCCAGGTTGAAGGGGGCTTTCTCTATCTCTACCTTGCCGGCCTCTATCTTTGAAATATCCAGGATGTCGCTGATCAGGGAAAGCAGCGTGTCGCTGGCGCTGCGCATGATGGAGAGGTACTGGGCCTGGTCCTTGTTCAGCCCCGCCTCGTCGAGCAGCTCCGACATCCCCACTATCGCGTTAAGGGGGGTGCGTATCTCGTGGCTCATCGCGGCCAGGAATTCGCTCTTGGCCCGGTCGGCCTGCTCAGCTTCGTGCTTGGCCGCCACGACGTCGGCCATAAGCTGTTTCTCCAGGGACACGTCTTTGTGCAGCGTTATGAAATGGGTGAATTTTCCCTCGCTGCTGCGTACCGGGGAAGCATAGACCCGCACCCAGAGCAGCGCTCCTGAGCTGGTCCTGTTGTGCAGCTGTCCGGTCCAGGGGTGGCCCCCCAGCAGCGAATTCCATAAACAATGATAGATGGGCAACGGCGTTTCGCCGGACTTGAGCACGCTGGGGGTCCTGCCTATAACTTCTGCCGGCAAATACCCGTACATGGCGGTGAAGGCCGGGTTGACGTACTCGATGCGGCCGGAAACGTCAGTGAGAATCACGCCCAGCGGGGACTGTTCGATGCCGTTCTTCAGCACCAGGATCTCGTCGCGCTGCTCGGTGATATCATGGTTAAGCCGCCGCAGCGAATAAGCCACCCAGAACATCAGCAGCAGGATGAAGGTAGCGATGGCGGAGCTGGAGAGTATAAGCCGGGTGGCTTTTTGGTCTATGGCCTTTGCGAGGCTGTTGTTTTCTTCCAGCTGGACGCGGGCGTGCGCGGAAAGTTTCAGCCGCAGGCCGGAGGCCGTAGCGTAGAAGCGGAAGAACTCCTCCTGCGTTCCCTTTTTGTCCTGCAGCGACAGGGACGGGACCGCGCAGCGGAGCATATGGCCGCCTAAAAAAACGCGCAGCCGCTCGAGGTCCGAACTTTCCAGTTCGGCGGAAAAAGTTCCGGCGGCGGCGGCCTCGGCAGCGGCATTATCCGCCTGCCGCAGGGCTTCGCAGTAGGCCGACCAGTTGGCGCCGGACGGATGCAGCGAGTGCGTCTTTATCGCCTCTTCGGCCCGGCGCATACCGTCGGTAAGGTCGAGCACTCTGGAAAGTTTCACGTACTCCGTGCCGAACTGTCCGCTGGCCAGCCGCAGGTCCGTCATGGTATACAGGGCCCGCCCTATCATGACCACGTGGATAGTTATTGCCGCGAACAGGAGCCACCAGGTATAACGGGAATGTTGTTTTATCTTCATAACATAGCCTTTCGACAGCGGCTCCGCCTTGCCTTAATAAGAAAAGGAAAGCCCGGCAAAACCCCTGTGCCCGAACCGGTCGAAGCGCAGCAGGGTTTCCCCGTAGCCGTACCAGTACTGCAGGTAGACCGCGAAATTCATGCGCGGGAGCTGCTGCCGCAGTTCGAATTCATAGGACGGTTTGCGTTTGTAGCGGAACAGCGGCGTTCTGATATCCAGCTGGTGGTTCTTCAGGCTGCCTCCCCAGAGGAAGTTCCTGACGCTTACGCCAGCCTCGCCCTGGCCCATGTAGTCGAGAAATTTGTCTTTGCTGCCTGCGGCCCTGAGGTAGTCGTTCTGGCCGGAATAACCCGACGCGCGCCAGAGTTTGACGTACAATACTGCCTTGTCGGCCAGCAGGGAGTTATCTATTTCCATTTTCACCTTCGGCTCCAGGCCGAACTTAAGCATGATGTATTGCCTGTTCCAGCTGCGCGACCGGACTCCGGCGAGGCCGTTGGATTCGTGCTCGAAGGGGCAGACGACTATGTTGCGCAGCTTGAACCGGCCGATGCTCAGGGCGTTGACCGGGTAGTCCAGGAAGAACTCGGGGTTATAATCGCTTTCCTCGAAAGGCATCGAAGGTTGTCCTTCGTTCCAGAGCGATTTCTGCGTATAGCCGATATAGGCCGGGAAAAGGTTGTACTTCAGGAAATACAGGTCGGGCTTCAGCAGCCTGAATTTCATGCTTATCTGGAACTTTATCTGCGCGGGGCTTTCCGCGGGCCAATGATTAATGGAAAAATAATTGACTTTATGCGCGGAAACGGGCCTGTCGGTTTTTTTTACGAACTCGTCGTTCTGAGGCGGTTCCTGCCGCTGCCCGGCGGCAGCCTGCTCCGGCGGCGCGGCAGCCGCGCTATTGGCGGCGAAGAGCAGTGCGCAGAGGAAAGCGGCTGCCGCCGGCCTCCCGCTGGTCCGCCGCCCCGGGATAGCGCCGGGGGCGCTACCTGGGCAGCATCTTTTCGCTGCAGGCAGCGCCTGTCCGCAGGTCTTTTCCATATAATTCGATATACTCGACTTTAGGCCCCAGCAGTTTGTCGCGGGCCTGGATGAACAGCTTCTCAAGAACCGCCGGCTGCCCGTTTATGGCCACCTCGGCGCGCGCCGCGCCGCCGGCCGTCTTTATGGCCAGCGGCATCCACGGGGCCGCGGCCAAGGTCAGGGTATAGCCGCCCGCCGCCGGGCCGGGCCTGATCTTTATGCCGTAGGCTTTCTTTTTTTCCAGCCAGTTGAGCTTTTTCCTGCTGCCGTCGCCGGCAAGCATGAGCCAGTAGGAGACCACCGGCTCGGCCGGGTCCAGGCTTCCGTCCGCTGTTAAACTGGCGTCGTAATGCACCACGTTGGCGTTCTTGTTACGTTCTATAACGAACAGCGGCTGTGTGTTTTTACGAGCAGCCGCCGGCTTTTCCGGAACCGGAGCCTGATGCAGGGCTGCCGCGGGAGCGGGAACAGGTACCGGGGCGGCCGGCTTAGGTCTCAGCAGGCCCGTGCAGCCCGCGAAAGATAAGGCGGCCAGCAGCGCGAGAACGGAACCCCGGCCAGTTAGTTTCTTCATAGACCCTTACCAGGTGAAGTAATAGCGCAGCCCGAGGCCCGCGTTCAGGTCGGTGCGGTTGTCGTGGTAGTGATGGTCGTCGTGGGAAAAGTGAAGAACGGGCACCAGCTCGAAGAAGATCTCCAGGGGATTGCGGGGAAACAGGTACGCTACGCCCGCCACCGCGCGCAGCCCGAAGTTGTTGTCGTGCTGCGAATCTCCTATTTGCGCGCCCAGGCCCAGGTAGACGGGGAGCTTCCCCTCGGTCGGCTGGGGGAATACCCGCAGGCTGTGCCATAGGTAGTCGCCATATATGAGCACGTCGGAATCGAAACCCAGGCCGGCGTCCAGCGCATGGCTGCCGTCGAGCCAGAGTTTGGCCGTGGCGCCCGTAGGGTTGCCGAGGATCAAACCCGCGCCGAAGTCGCCCGCGTTCTGCGCCCACAGCCGGCCTGTCCCTGCCGTAAGCAGGCAGACCAAGGTCAATAATATTTTCATCTGTTGTTCTCCAGTACCAGGTTGGCCGTATCAGCAGCGCTCGTCATACGGCTTTGGCGGGAGCTTCGTCCCGCGCACCTATACTATACTCTCCGCCGCCTTTGGCCGCTATGCGGAGTTCTACGCGCGGCCGTAGGTAGAGTCCCGCCCGGCGCGGCCGCTTCCGTAATATTACCTAGCGGGCCGGGCAGAATTCCGAATAGAAAGCCTGCAGGCGGCGGGCTATACTTGATTCATGCCGGGTCAGGGGACCGTAAGAGTATTTTTAAAGGCGCGCTTATGACATTTCCCGCCGGTCCTGCCGGTATTGATAGCTGGCACGATAAAACCATCGAAGAGACCCTGAAAGGGCTGGGCTCGGGCCCGGCCGGCCTGAGCGCCGGCGAGGCCGCGCTGCGCCTTGAGAAATTCGGCCCCAATTCCCTGACAGAAAAAACCGGGCGGGGCGCTCTGGCGATCTTTTTCGGCCAGTTCAAAGACTTCATGATAGTGGTGCTTATCGCGGCGGCGGCCGTTTCAGGCGCTATAGGGGAAATGGCGGACGCCGCCGTGATAGCGGCCATAGTTGTCCTGAACGCCATAATGGGCTTCGTGCAGGAATACCGCGCGCAGAAAGCCATGGAGGCGCTTAAGAAAATGGCCGCTCCCGCCGCCTCAGTAATAAGGCACGGGAAAACCGTGTCCGTACCCGCCGGCGCGCTGGTGCCCGGGGATATCGTGCTGCTGGAGGCCGGCAGCGTGGTGCCGGCGGACCTGCGCCTGATAGAGGCCGCCTCGCTGAAAACCGGGGAAGCCGCGCTCACGGGGGAATCTCTGCCCGTCGAGAAGCAGGCCGGCGCCACAGCGGAAGAGAGTTCGCCGCTGGGCGACAGGCTGAACATGGTCTACAGCGGCACGGTCGTGACCTACGGCAGGGGCAAGGGCGTGGTTGCGGCCACGGGCATGCGCACCGAACTGGGAAAAATAGCCGGCATGCTGCAGGACGAAGAAGAGGTGCAGACCCCGCTGCAGCGGCGGCTTACGGCCTTCGGCAAGAAACTGGCCTGGGCCGTGCTGGGCGTCTGCGCCGCGGTGTTCGGCTTCGGGCTGCTGCGCGGCGAACCGCCCGCGCTGATGTTCCTGACGGCGGTGGCGCTGGCGGTGGCGGCCATACCGGAGGCGCTGCCCGCTGTAATGAGCATAGCCCTGGCGATGGGCGCCGGCAAGATGGTAAAGCAGAACGCCCTTATACGCAAGCTGCTGGCGGTGGAAACCCTGGGCTCGGTAACTTATATCTGCTCGGACAAGACCGGCACGCTTACTCAGAACAGGATGACGGTGGAGGAAGTTTACGTCGACGGGGCCCTGCTGAAAGCGGGGGAGACGCCTGCGCAGCCCGGCCTCTACGCGAGGCTGCTTACGGGCTTCGCGCTTAACAACGACTCCACCCCCAAGGACGGCGGCTGGGCGGGCGATCCTACCGAAACCGCTCTTTGTGCGCTGGCCGCCGGCGGCGGGTTCGACAAACAGAAACTGGACGCGGAGCAGCCGCGCGCGGCCGAGCTGCCTTTCGACCCGGAGCGCAAGCGCATGACCACTTTTCACGCCGGGCAGCTGGCCGGCTGGGAGGGCGGGGCATACTTCTCGGTCACCAAAGGCGCCGCGGAAGGCCTGCTGAAGAACGCCGCGAAGATAATGACCTCCGCGGGACCGAGCCCGGACGGCGTGGAAAAAATACGCGCCGCGGCCGAGGCGATGGCCGGGCGGGGACTGCGCGTGCTGGGCCTGGCCGCCCGGCAGTGGGACGCCCTGCCCGGCGCGCCGACGCCGGCCGAAGCGGAGAAAGACCTGGTGTTCATCGGCCTGGCGGGCATTGCTGACCCGCCCAGGGCGGAGGCCAGGGACGCCGTTGCCCGGTGCCATGAAGCTGGTATCGTAACGGTGATGATAACCGGCGACCATCCGGTTACGGCGCGCAATATAGCGGAGCGGCTGGGCATTATAAAGCCGGGCGACGCGGCCGCCATGCTGACCGGCGCGGAGCTGAAAGCGCTTTCGCCGGAAGACTTCGCGCTGAGGGTGGAGGGGATAAAAGTTTACGCGCGGGTGGTGCCGGAGCAGAAGCTCCGCATCGTCAAGGCGCTGCAGGCGCGCGGCCATTTCGCCGCCATGACCGGCGACGGGGTGAACGACGCTCCTGCGCTTAAACGGGCCGACATCGGCATCGCCATGGGGTTAACGGGCACGGACGTCTCCAAAGAAGCCGCCCATATGATATTGCTCGACGATAACTTCGCCACCATAGTGAACGCGGTGGGCGAGGGCCGCCGGATCTACGACAATATAAGGCGGTTCGTGCGTTATGTGCTGGCCTGCAACTCCGGTGAGATCTGGACGATCTTCCTCGCGCCCTTCCTGGGGCTGCCCATCCCGCTGCTGCCCGTACAGATACTGTGGATAAATCTCGTTACCGACGGGCTGCCGGGGCTGGCGCTGGCGGCGGAGCCCGCGGAGCCGGATATAATGAAGCGGCCGCCCCGCAGCCCGGGCGAGAGCCTTTTCGCGGGCGGGCTGGGGGCGCACGTTATCTGGGTGGGGCTGCTTATCGGGCTGCTGTGCCTTGGCGCGCAGGCCTGGGCCATCAGGACGGGCGCGCACTGGCAGACCATGGTGTTCACGGTGCTGTGTCTCAGCCAGCTCGGCCACGCGCTGGCCATACGCTCGGAGCGGCGGTCGCTTTTCCAGATGGGGGTCCTGTCCAATAAGCCGCTGCTCTATTCGGTGCTGCTTACCGTTGCGCTGCAGCTGGCCGTTATCTATGTGCCGTGGTGCAACAATATATTCCGTACGGCACCGCTGCCGCCGCGCGAACTGGTCCTGGCGCTGGGCCTGTCTTCGCTGATCTTCTTCGCGGTCGAGGCGGAAAAATTGGTAAGAAGGCGCTGGCTAAAATAAGGCCGCCGGCTCCTTAAAGTCCGGCTTTTCCCGGATGGCGAAGCTGGCGCCGCAACGCGCTATCCGGCGTTTCTGCGGCAACGGGAAGAGTACCCTTCAGTAATAGTACCTAGCCTGCCAAGCATAATTCCGAATAGTTGCCGGACCGGATAGCGGCTATACTCATCTTATGCCGCCTTTACAGGTACGGAATACAAGATATATTCTCCGGGTTAGCCGATTGCTGGGCGTTACGGCGTTGCTGACCGGTTCGCTGGTATACGCCGGCGTACTGATAAGTTCCCAATATGTCCTTTCCGTCCCCGTGCTGGTCAACGGCAGCGCGAACACGGTTTCTCCCGGCTACAGGATCCAGACCGGCGTACTCGGGCAGGCGGTATCCGGCGGCGCGCAAAGCACCAATTACCAGAATTTAGGCGGCTTTGTTACCCCGGGCGCGGCTAACCCGTCTGCCGCTAACCTGAGCGACGCCTACGTTTACCCCAACCCTTTTAAGCCGAATAGCCCGGGAAATTTCCAGGCAGCCAAGCTCACCTTTAAACACCTGCCGGGCGAGGCGACTATCAGGATATTCACGATAGCCGGCAGACAAGTGGCGGAACTTCACAAGACCGATACCGCGGTGGATTATTACGAATGGAACGTTACGAACAGCGACGGGCAGAAACTGGCGAGCGGCATTTACCTTTATTTCATGACGGCGCCTGACGGCGGCAAGGCAAAAGGTAAATTCGCGGTTATAAGATGATGGCTCGAAAAAGGATCGTACTGGGAACAGTATTGGCGGCATTGGCAATGCTGCGCGGTCCCGGTTTTGTCTTTGCTGAAAGCGCGCTGGGGACAAGCGCGTTTCAATTCCTGCAGCTGGGTGTGGGGGCGCGGCCTTCGGCGATGGGCGAGACTTATGCTGGCGCGGCTGACGACGTGAACGCGGTGTATTGGAACCCCGCGGGGCTTGCCGTTATGGAGCGCGGCGAATTGTCCATGACCCACGCATTGTGGCTGGAGGGCATAACCTATTCAAACGTAGCGTACGGCCGGCCAGCGCTGGGGGGAACCATAGGCGCGGCGTTCAATATACTTAATAGCGGCGACATTCCGAAGGCCGACAATACAGGTTTGCGGCTTGCCGAGAACTACAGCATGTCGGACACGATGGGAATAGTGGCCTATGCCCGCAGGTGGGGGAGCCTCGCGCTGGGCGCGAATCTGAAATATATTTCCTCCCGCATAGAAGAGGAACGCGCGCATGCCTATGCCGCCGATATAGGCGCGCGTTACAGCGGTTTCCGGCCGTGGGGGAAAAAGTTGAGCGTGGGGCTGGCGGTGCAGAATGCGGGCACAACGGCCAAATACGTGTCCGAGGAAAATACGCTGCCGGTGATGATCCGCGCAGGAGGCGCCCTGGCGCTGTTTAAAGATCTGCTGGTAGCGTCCGACCTGAACTACGCGGAAAAAGATCTTCGCATCCACGCCGGGGCCGAATATACGCGAAAGTTCGGCGCGCTCGTTCTTGCGGCGAGGGCCGGGTATAAGAGCGACACTGTTAAAGAACTTGGCGCGCTTTCCGGGTTAACCGCCGGCATGGGCGTGAACTGGAGCGATTACCAGTTTGACTACGCGTGGAATTCGTTCACTGATCTGGGAATTACTCACCGGATATCGCTGGGGATCAAATTCGGCGGTCCGGATACCGATAAGGACAATGTGCCGGACTATTTAGACAAATGTCCCGGCACTTCCAGAAGAACGGCGGTTGACATTGCCGGTTGCCCGCTGGATACCGATGCTGACGGCGTAACGGACTCGTTTGATAAGTGCCCGGGAACTTCCACGGGAACGGCGGTTGACGCGGTTGGCTGCCCGCTGGATACCGATGCCGACGGTGTGGCGGACTCTTTAGACAAGTGCCCTGAAACTTCCACGGGAACGGCGGTTGATATGGCCGGTTGTCCTCTGGATACAGATGCCGACGGCGTAACGGACTCGTTTGATAAGTGCCCGGGAACTTCCACAGGAACGGCGGTTGACGCGGCCGGTTGCCCGCTGGATACCGATGCCGACGGCGTAACGGACTCGTTTGATAAGTGCCCGGGAACTTCCACGGGAACGGCGGTTGACGCGATCGGCTGCCCGCTGGGGTCGCCGGCAGAGGTGCAGGCAATAGACAGGCCGTTACCGGTGGCCGTGCCGGGCCTGGCGACGCCGGCCGTTGCAGCCGCGGTTCGCGGTGCGGCGGGAGACCCCGCCTGCCCCACAGACCAGACGGACAAACTGTGCATGAAATTAGCCATGGAATTTGATTCCGACGCCGCCGTGCTTAAAGACGATCTGGCCTCACAGATAAAAGAGCTCTCGGCGTTTATGGCGGCTAATGCCGGGGCGCGGATAGAACTGCAGGGCTACACCGACGATCAGGGCGGGGATGACTACAATCTCAAGCTTTCCGAGGACCGGGCCACTGCCGTCATGAGGCAATTCGTAAAGGTGGGCGGCCTGGATGCCGGCCGCTTGTCGGCCAAAGGCATGGGTAATACCCGGCCAGTTGCCTCAAACCTGACCGAGGACGGCCGGCAGAGCAACCGCCGCGTAATTGCTGTTCTCTCCATTGAGAATACCCGGTAATGCAGATATTTCATTTTTCATAAAAACGATCGGAGGTAGTCTATGAACCGCAGCATAAAAACAGGAATTTTCAGAACAGCTCTGGCAGGGCTGTGCGCGATTTCAACATTCGCGGCAACCGGGCGGGCGGCCGTTCCGGAACTTATTAATTTCCAGGGAAAGCTTGCCGACTCCACCGGCAAAGCGGTCACCAGCGTTGTTCCCATGGTGTTTAAATTCTATACGGCCGCTGCCGGCGGCTCGCCCGTATGGACCGAAACCCAGAATGTGACCCCCGACAATTACGGTATTTACAGTGTGCTGCTGGGAGAGGTCGTCCCTTTCACTATAAACTTCTCCACCGCTTATTGGCTGGGCGTGGCAGTGGGGACCGACGGCGAAATGGTGCCCCGCTACAGGATGGTTTCCTCGGCCTATTCGTTATACGCTATAAACAGCGGCACTGCCGCCTGGGCGGCAGGCGCGGATTGGCCTACGATCACAAACAAACCGGCAGTAACTGCCCAGGGAAATGTTTTTAACAGCATCAGCCAGCTTGTGCAGCTAGGTGCGGACGGCAAATTGCCTGTTCTGGACGGCTCAAATTTAACCGGCGTGCAGGCCACGGGCATTGCCGACGGCTCTGTGACTACGGCAAAACTGGCCGACGGCGCGGTGACTGACATAAAAGTATCGTTATCAACTGCGGCTATCAGTTCAGGCAAATTCGGCGACGACCGAGTGGCGATAAGCACACAGGCCGTTTCGGGCGGTATTTACAATGTGGCGGGCAAGCTTGTGCAGTTGGGCGCGGACGGCTTTCTGCCGGCATTGAACGGCTCGAACCTTACTGATCTTACAAAGACACAGGTGGGCCTTGCTAATGTCTCCAATACCTCCGATGCTGCCAAGCCAGTATCTGCGGCGCAGCAGACGGCTCTTGACCTTAAAGCTACGCTCGCGTCGCCCACTTTCACCGGTACGGTCGGCGGTATTACTAGTGCGATGGTGGGTTTGGGCAGTGTTGACAATACCAACGACGCTAATAAACCTGTGTCGACTGCGCAACAGACCGCTTTAAACGCGAAAGCTGTGGCAGCGGATGTTAATAACGCCACAACTACGTTGAAAGGGCAGATAGATCTGAAGGCGAACCTGTCGGGCGCGACATTTACCGGCGCAATATCCGCCACAAACCTGTCGGGCACCAACACCGGCGATCAGACTGATATAAGCGGTAACGCGGCGACCGTAACAACGAATGCAAACCTTACTGGCGTGGTTACAAGCGTGGGCAACGCTACCTCTATAGCCAACAGCGCTATCACTAACGCCATGCTGGCAAACAGCGCGGTTACGAACCTGAGCGGCACGAACAGCGGCGACAACGCCGCGAATACGACTTATGCGGGCGACTACAGATTGGCTAATTTTGTGGCTGGCACGAATTACCTGGCGCCAAACGGGAACGGTTCGGCGCTGACCAGCATGACCGCGGGGCAAGTGGGCCTTGGTAGTGTTACAAACACCTCCGACGCGGATAAACCCGTATCGACAGCCCAACAGACGGCACTTAATCTGAAGGCCAACCTGGCTTCGCCTACTTTCAGCGGCACGGTTTCAGGCATCACATCCGCGATGGTGGGCCTGGGTAGTGTGGATAATACTGCTGATACGGCAAAGCCTGTGTCTACTGCGCAGCAGACGGCGCTTAATCTGAAGGCCAACCTGGCCGGCGCAACATTCAGCGGCGCGATCTCCGCCACGAATCTGTCCGGAACCAATACGGGTGACCAGACCGATATAAGCGGCAACGCGGCTACCGTAACCACGAACGCCAACCTGACAGGTGGTGTGACATCAGTAGGAAATGCAGCTACAGTTGTTACAAATGCAAACCTTACCGGTGTAGTGACCAGCGTTGGCAATGCCACTTCTATCGCCGATGGCGCGATCAGTAACGCCATGCTGGCCAACAGCGCGGTCGCGAAC
>JAPLKJ010000015.1 GCA_026388125.1 Elusimicrobiota bacterium | reverse complement strand
GTTCGAGACAGCCGTAAGGATATTCCAGCAGGTAGCGCGTCCCTTCCTCCAGCCCGCTCAGGGCCGACGGGGAAAGGGTAAAAGCCACCTGGCCGGCAGCGCCCTTGTAGGGGATCTGCAGCGCCTGCGCAGCGGTACTTTCGGTCACGCCCGAAGTGGCGGCGTATTCCACGGGCTCCCGCACGCGCACCGGCAGCTTCCATTCCAGCCCGTCGGTCTCGGGGCCGGCCTTCGCCCGGAATTTGAACACCGTGGTGCCCGGCTTCTCCGCTTTGCACTGCCAGACCAGCTCCGCGGCCTTGCCGCCGTCCACCGAGGCCTGGCGCCGGCGCTCGCCGGTCATGGAGACCGCGTCGCCGGTCAGCTCAACCGCCAGCGTAACCGAAGAGACCAGCTCGGAATAATTATGCAGCACAGCGCCGCAGTCGAACGTATCGCCCGGGCGCGCCAGCCGCGGCAGGCTGGGCCGGAGCATCAAAGGCTTAGAAACGGTCAGCGAGGAGTCGCCGGAGCCGAAGCGCCGGCCCTCGGACGCCGCGGCCATCAGGCGGAAGCGCGTAAGGTTATCGGGCAGTTTGAACGACACGCGGGCGTAGCCGTCAGGGCCGGTCAGCACCGACGGGTTCCAGTAGGCGGTAGGCACGAATTTAGAGCGCAGGTCTATGCCGGCCAGCGCCGCGCCGCCGCCGCCGCCTCGCGCCTCGCCTTTTTCGCCGTAGCTGCGCTGCCCTATCACGTGCAGCCGCGAATCCACGGTCATCACGTTCAGCGGGCGCGGCCCGTAGAAAGGAGAGAAGAGGTCGGGCGTGGCGTAGCCGGTCAGGCTCAGCACGCCCTCGTCAACGGCGAACACCGCGGCCTCGGCCTGCACAGGGCGGCCGCTCTCGTCGGTGGCGCGCACTTCCAGCTCCACGGTATCGCCGGGCCGGTACTTGGGCCGCGCGCTTTTCACTGACACTTTCAGCCGCCTGCCGCCGGGGTTCACGTTCAGGTTCACGTAGCCGAACTTGGCCTGCGGCTTGGAGAGGTCGGAGTCCCCGTCCTCGGAATACTTCTGCTCGGCGGCGCGGCCTTTTACGAGTATCACGCTCACGTAGGCGTTGGGCAGGTATTTTTCCTTTATCGGCACCTGGATGAAATCCGAGCCGCCTTTGGTGACCACGGTCCAGCGGTCCATCACGCCTTCCCTCTCCACGGTAACCAGCGCCAGCGCCTCCGCGTACGGGGATTTGACCAGGATGCGCGCAGTATCGCCGGGCTTGTATTCCGTCTTCTCGGCCGCCAGCTCTATGATATCGCTGTCTTCACGCGCCCACCACGAGTCCCCGCCGCCCAGCACGTAAAAACTGAAAGAAGAAGCGTTGCTCCTCCCCTCCTCGTCGGTGCCGGAGACGGTGAAGATATAGTAGCCGCCCTCGGCCGGCGTATATGTCCAGGTGTCGGTGGAGCCGGAGGACACGAACGCCGAGCTTGAGACCACGGTATCCTTGACTTCGCTGACCCATTCAAGGCGCCCGCCCAGCCCGGCCCGGCGGGAGCTCAGCCATTGCCGTTTAATAAGTTTTGCTTCGCCCTTTATGCCCGTCACGGCGCTGCCGTCGGGCCGCACGGACACTATTTCGGCGTGCCAGGGTTTGCCCGCGTCCAGGAACCCGCCGGAGGCCTTCAGCCCGAAATAAACGTTGGCGCGGTGCACCCAGGCGCGCGCGCGGCCGAACAGCCGCTGGCGTTCAGGATCGGTAACGCCCGCCTCCAGCGTGGCGCTGACGGCGCCGGCCCCGGGCAGCGTTTTAGGCAGGTCCGTCTCGGCCAGGGCCTTGCCCTTCGCATCAAGTTCGGCGCCGCCGGCGCCGGCCTGCCTGCCGCTGAAACCCTGATGATCCTCGTAGCTGCCGAAGGTAAAATCGTCGCAGCCCGGCGGAGAATAATGGCCGGGTTCGAGCCGCAGCGTCCAGTCGGTCTTGCTGCCCGACATGGGCGCGCCGAAAAGATACCAGCCCTCTATGGCGGCGCTGAACTTCCCGCCCAGCAGATAGCTTTCTTTCAGCGCCTGGGCTTTTACCTCGAATACCGCCGGTTTGAAAGCCTCCACCCTGAAAGTTTCGGTAAAAAGAAAAGGCCGCTCCTTGCCCTGGTAGTCGCGGTAACTGCCCTCCTCGTCCTCTTCCACGGCCCGCGCCGTTGTTTTATCGTCCTCATAAGGTTCTGAAACTTCCGCCGTCCAGACGCCGGTGGGCGCGCTCTCGGCCAGGGCGTAGGAATAATCGAAGGAGGAATAGAGCTGAGAGACCGGCGCGGTGGCCTTCAGCACGCGGTTGCCGCGCGAATCGGTGATGGATACCTGTACGGTCTTTATGTCCAGGGCTTCCCAGTCGCCGCCGGAAAGCTTCCGTCCGACGCCTTTAAGATTCACCGTCTCGCCGGGCCTGTAGATGCCGCGCTCGGTGAACAGCGCCGCGCCGTAACGGCGCGGGCGCGGATAGTAGTCGTAATTGATCGAGAAGCGCCAGGGTTCGATCCCGCGCGTCCAGCCGGAGTTCATTACCGCCGCCCCGTTGGGATGGCGCGCGAAAAGCCAGAGGTCGGGCCTGCGCCAGCGGGCCCAGTCGGTTATGCCGAGCTTCAGCCAGCCGGGCGCGTCAGCGAAACCGGTCTTGTCGGTGGTCCCTGTCCAGAGCACTTTATTGGCGTCGTCGCGGATCTCCACCGGTGTATTGGCCACCGGGCGGCCGGTCTTAAGGTAAGTGGTCCAGATAAAGCTGGAATCCGGAGAGGTTTTAAAAGTCAGGGCGAGGCGCGTAACATTATCCAGCGCCGTAATAGAATACTCGCGCTGCGTGGGCACGCGGGCGAACAGCAGCCCCCCCTGGTCCTTGGCTATCACGTCGCCGTAATCCAGAAAAGTCCGCAGGCGGGCGTTCCGAAGCCCGGAGCTGGGCTCCCACAGTTTCTCCACCTTGTTCTTAAGCACGGAGTCGTTGACCATCCCGCCGCTGTAGAACGGTATAAAATCCTCCGGCTGCACAAGGCCTTTTACGATATTCACCGGGGCGGCGTTGACAGCCTCGGCCGGGTGGCGCGGCGGCAGATACCCTTCCAGCACGCCGAAGCCGCCGGGCATAACGAACGACGGGCAATAGTCCTGAGTTCTTATCTCGAATTCGCGGTCGGCGCCCAGCTTGTTGCCGAAGATATCGGCCAGCTCGCCGGAGAGCTTGAAGCGGTAAAGCGTATCGGGCTTGAAATCTATATCCGGCAGATAGACGGAAGCGCTGTCCTCCCCGCCGTACTGGTCGCCCCCCGAATATTCGGAGTCGTCCCCGCGCGGGGGAAACTTGACCTGCGGCTCGACCGAAAGATGTTTATAGAATTCCCCGTAGCGCACCGGGTTGGAGAAAGCGAGCGAATAGCCGGCCGGCAGACAGTGGTCCTGGGGCATGGCGGTTATGCCGAAAGTCCTGTAGGCGCTGAAATTCACCTCGCGCGCCTGCGCAAGCCCCAGCACCCCCTGGGCGGAGCGCAGCCCCTGTTTGAACTTGAGCGTGTAGGCGAAATCCGCTTTCAGTCCGCCGGAGGGTTTGATGGCCAGCACGGTGGCGGTGGAAATATTGTGGTAATAGGGCCAGAGTTTTTTTACTTCGTCCTCCTTGGCCCGCCGCACTCCGGCGGGAATCTGGACGGACGCCCCGTCGGGGCCGCGGCCTGTAAGTTCCAGCGCCTGGCGGGCGCGCGAGGGGTCCATGGGCAGAGTGAAGGCCGCGTACACCTGCGAATCCAGCGCTACCCAGCGCTGGTTATTGTACGGCGAGCTGTTGAACAGCGCCGGCCGCGGGGTTTCGAAGAACCAGACCTCGTCCTCCGCAAGCTGTCCGCCTGAAACCTCCGATTTTACCCCTTTGTTGATCCTTACCGCGTAGACCGAAGCCGGCTTCAGCGCGGCGGCGGGTTCGAAAGCCAGCACGTGCGTGCCCTGCCAGCGGCAGCGGCCTTTTACGGACGAAAGCTTTTTAAAAGTATCCAGGGCCGCGTCGGCCGGGCCGGTATAGTTCTCATCCGTTACGTCCTCGACCGAGAACACTTCCGCGGGGCATTTAAGGGCGGCTTTTTCGGCCGACGTCAGCGGCGCCATGGGCTGGTTGAAAGTGGCGGTTATGGCGGCGGCCGCGGAAATATCCTGCACCGCGCCGTAAGGCGCTTTGGCCACTACCCGCACTTCCGGCAGGTCCCCCGCCGCCGCCCGGCCTGCGGCCAGGCCCGCCGCGACAATGGATCCGGTCAAAATCGATAAAAAAGTTTTGGTTTTCACTATTCCCCCTGAATTTTCAGCCAAGCCTAATTATAGTAATTTGCGGGCGCCGGGCGTGGCGGGCGCAAAAAAACCGGCCGGGATAACCCGGCCGGCGCACCACAACGATAACGGTTCATTTAGCAGCAAAAACCGATACTACGGCCCTCCGCGAACACACCGGGCATAGTGTGAGGTACTCTTGTCGCCTGGGGTCACTGTACCGTCGATAAAGTTCACTCCCCACGCATTATTTCCCGTCACATCATTAATAGGCCCGATATAGGTTGTTGAGGACCAATAGGTATCGTTCATCGCAGAGAAATACTCGTCGCTATTTATGTATGAGCCATATTCGTCGATAGCAGCGCCGTAATTCACTATGCTCATAAGCTCGCGGACATTGGGCAGGCGCCAGTCTGAAAAGCCCGCATAATCCAGCCCCTCGCAAGCCGCGAGCGCACTTCCCCAATCAGAGGGATCCCCCATCCCGGCATCGGCCGGGGCTTTTATCCACATCAGGCCGGTTACATTGTCCAGCGTTACGTACGCGGAATCTACCGGGATCACTGTATAACTGGACTGTATTACAGCCGGCTGATACACAGAATCATCGCCGATCGTATAATAGTTAGTTTGGCCCGTGTCCGAAAGTTTCCACACACCGTAGCAGTTCATACCGGAATTAAACGAGTGTATAGATTGCGCGTATCCCGTCCCCGTAAACACGGTGAACAAACAAACAGCAACGAGCAGGAGGTGGTCGGGAACTGCCTGACGATATCCGGCAACCAACACCCTCGGATTAAACTGTGTCCAGTAACCATGAACTCGTTTTTCCATAATGTATGATGATCACTTCCTGCGTCTAAAACTCACGGACCGCCGCGCACACAACGAACGCGGTAAGAAGAAGTAACTTCACTGGTTGTTACGACTCCATCGGAAAAATTTACCCCCCACGGGGTGGTAAAAGTTACATCATAGCCAACATTATACAGATATGTTCTCATTGTTGAACTCCAATACATAACACCAACCGTATCCGGGAAAGCCGCGGTGTTTATGGCCGGACTATATTTCTGATAATCCACGATACTCATAAGTTCGCGAATATTGGGCAGCCGCCAATCTTCATAGCCGGCATAAACCAGATCTTCACAGGCGGATGATACGGCGAGGGCCCAGGTGCAGCCAGGCTCTTCCGGTGGGGCGTCCCAGTTGCACTTACTTTTGATATCGGAAATACTCCCGGGATTCGTTGTCCACATAAGCCCGGTGCGGTCGTCCACCGTCACAAGAGAGTCGGGTGTCAGCTTGTATACCGTATATTTCGGCTGGTTAGCTCCCGGATTATAAGTCGCGTCCTGGGCCCAGGACTCTCCGGCGGCGGTAGACACATCAATTTCATGTCCGTCTGAGTCGTACCAGATCTTCTGCCCGGTATCAGGAAAGCCGCAGCTTGAGAAACTATGCGTGGAAATATCCACCGCCCGGGCCGGAAGTATAAAACAATGGGCGGCGGAAAGAGTAAAGGACAGTGAGACCAAAATTAAGTTTTTATTTCGCATATCGGTCTTTATTAAAAACCTGGCACCTATATGGCGCACTATTCCCGACGCAAAACCCTGCCATATGCTCCGATCACTCGGACTCCGTTACCCAGGCGCCGTCGCCATAGAATATCATCCACCGAACAGGATTGAGAGTAACAAGGCGCAGGGTAATACTTGCATATGCCGGAGCATAAGCGTTATTGTGTACCGTGTTGCCGTCAGCGATATAACCAGAACTCTCGGCTTCTATGGTCACTTTACCCGTACCTAGCTTTACAAAAATGAACTGCGCGCCCAGCCCGGCGATGGATCCGATTGGAAGAGTATAAGTTATGTCTCCCGGACCTGAAGAGACTAGTGTTACACCGACAGGGTAGGAGGATAGACTAACAGTATTACCCGTCCCTGACACATAGCGATTGGGATCAGTAGCGAATTTGCCGGCCGGAATTGTAAGACCAGAACCGTCGCCGACAAATGTGCCGGTAAACGTACTTGCCGAAATAACACCGGTAGCGGACATACTTGAGACTATGTCGCCGCTGGAATTGCGCCATATCTGAGCCATATCCGTAGCGGCATTCCCCCCCGCCACAATATCCAGCCGGCCCTGCGGCGCCGTGGTCCCGACGCCAATATTACCGGAACTCAGCACGGTCAGACTCCCGCCGCCGACCTGGAACAATCCTGTCGGAGCTGCCGTTCCGATACCGACTTTACCGTCACCCTTTACCACGAACACATCCGCGTTCGCGGTTCCGGTGGTTATTTTAAGCATATACTGATCGGCGGAGGCGGTGGGCGAGGAAATGTGCAGATTTGCCCCCGGAGCCATCGTCCCGATACCGACATTCCCGGCTGAAACTATCAACCCCGATGATATCGCCACACCCGGCAGCGACTCACTCTGCGCGGTAAAAACCGTA
>JAPLKJ010000077.1 GCA_026388125.1 Elusimicrobiota bacterium | reverse complement strand
CCAGCACGCTGTTATTGGAATGCAGGTCTATTGCCGAGTATAATTTCATACAAGTCCCCTCCTTAGCTGTTTTGTAATCGCTTCTAGACAAAGCAATGTTACAAACTGCGGGAGGGGACCCTCTATATGATTATCGGGTTGTAAATGCCGCATTTTATCGGAATTAATGAAAAGGGGACAGGCTACTTTATAAAAGTAGCCTGTCCCCTTTATCGGCAGGCCTTGTGGCGGAAGCAGGTCACCAGGTGGTCGTTGACCAGGCCGGTAGCCTGCATATGGGCGTAAACTATGGTGCTGCCTACGAACTTGAAGCCCCGCTTTTTCAGGTCGGCGCTCAGGGCGTCGGATTCCTTCGAAGTGGCCGGCAGCTGCGAAAGGCTGGTCCAGCGGTTCACTTTCTGCCTGCCGCCGACGAACGACCAGATGTATTTCGAGAAACTGCCGAACTCCTGCTGCACTTCCAGGAATCTTTTCGCGTTGTTCACCGCGGCGTTCACCTTCAGGCGGTTGCGCACTATGCCGGGATCCTTGAGGATAGCGGCTATCTTTTTCGCGCTGAACCCGGCGACTTTCTCCGGGTCGAAGCCGGCGAAAGCCCTGCGGTAGCCTTCGCGTTTGTTGAGTATGGTGGCCCAGCTTAAGCCCGCCTGCGCGCCCTCCAGCGTAAGGAACTCGAACTGCCTGACGTCGTCGCGCACCGGTTTCCCCCATTCCTTGTCGTGATAAGGAATATATAAAGGGCTGGCGCCGTACGCCCAGGGGCATCTTTTCTGTGCGTTCATGAGACCTTTTGAAGCGGTTTAAAACCAGCGGGAGGCTTCGGCGGCGATGGCCAGTATGGGCCGCGCGAAGACGCCCGCGAGCATAACGCCAGCCGCCATCAGGAACACCACGGCTTCCACGGCGCCGGGCGCCGGGTAAGACTGCTCGGGCGCGGGCGGCTTCATGTACATCGCCACCGTCACCTTCAGGTAGTAGTACATGGACACCGCGCTCATCAGCACGGCCACCACCACCAGGCCGGTATAGCCGGAATTCACCGCCGCGGAAAAAGCGAAGAACTTGGCGAAGAACCCGGCCAGCGGCGGCACCCCGGCCAGCGAGAACATGAAAGCGGCCATGGCCGGAAAGCCCCTATCGTGGCCATGGCGTAGACGGGCAGGTAGTACAGCACCGCTTCGAAGCCCCGCTGCCCGCCGAAGAAAGCCACGGCGAGATAACCGGCGTGGGCGATGCTGGAATAAGCCAGCAGGCGCTTCAGACCGGTCTGGGCCAGCGCCATGAGGTTCGCCGCCACCGCCGTAACGGCGGCCAGCCACCAGAAAATTTCGCGCACGGGGCCGAACTCGAAGATGCGGAACAGCCGCCACAGCACTATGACGCCGCCGGCCTTTACCGCCGCGCCCATGAAAGCCGAGATCTGCGTGGGAGCCCCTTCGTAGGCGTCGGGCACCCACATATGGAACGGGACCAGCGCCGTTTTGAACGCGAACCCGGCGATGACCAGCACGAAGCCGGCCAGCGCCAGCGTGTCCGGCGCGCCGGCCTGCATCAGCGCGGCGAAAGCCAGGTCCGGGTAAACGGCGTTGAGCAGCGCTATGCCCATTACCGTCAGCGCCGAGCCGAAAGCCCCGAGCATGAAATATTTGTAGGCCGCCTCAAGGCCGGGTTTGGAGCGCCTGATGCCGGCCAGCGCGTACAGCGGCAGGCTGAGCAGCTCCAGCGCGATGAAAGCGGTGAAGAGGTCGCCCGCCGCTATCAGCGCGGCCAGGCCCAGCGTGGCCATGAACAGCAGGAAATAATATTCCCCCCCGCTGTCCTCGTGGGCCGGCGGGCGGGCCAGTGAAAGCAGGATAACGGCCGCCAGCACGGCGAAGGCGAAGGCCCATAAGTAGGCCGAAGCCGGCGTAAGGAGCAGCGCCCCGTTGAAGCAGGAGATCTCGACCAGGGGCGCCCGCTTCAGGAAAGCCAGGACTATCAGCACGGCGCTCAGCGCGATCACGCCCTGCGTGCCCCGCAGCGCGCGGATGAACAGCGGCGCCAGCAGGCAGGCGAAGGCCGCCAGCAGCAGCAGCAGGGGCCCGGACAGGGCGTTGGCGGCGTATGCGAACGGTTCACTGTTCATTTTTCAGCTCCAGCGCGGGCGCCGCGGGCTGCGGGCGGGCCAGGACGATATAATTATTTACGGCCGGGGCCAGCCTTTTCAGGAACGGGGCGGGCCAGACGCCGATAAGCACCATGAACAGGACCAGCGGCAGCAGGTAAAGCCATTCGCGCGCGCTGAGGTCGGGCAGCAGCCTGTTCTCCTCGTGGCGCAGCGGGCCGAACACTACCTGCTGGTACATGCCCAGCATATACACCGCCGACAGCACCACGCCGGCCACGGCCGCGACGGCCAGCCACGGATAGACCCTGAAGGAGCCGAAAAGTATCAGCGCCTCGCCCACGAAGCCGTTGAGCCCCGGCAGCCCGATGGACGCAAGCATGACCAGCATGAAAACCGCCGAGAAGCCGGGCATCACTTTCGCCAGGCCCCCGTAATCGTCCATCATGCGGGTATGGCGGCGCTCGTACAGCACGCCCACCAGCAGGAACAGCGCGCCGGTGGACAGGCCGTGGTTGACCATCTGCAGCGCCGCGCCGGCTACGGCGGCGGGGTCGAAGGCCATGAGGCCCAGCACTACCAGGCCCAGGTGCGCCACAGACGAATAGGCCACCATTTTCTTTATGTCCTTCTGGCTCCAGGCCACCAGCGAAGCGTAAATTATGCCGAACACGCCCAGCGCGGCCAGCCAGGGCGCGAAGGTGGCGGCGGCGGCAGGGAACAGGGGCACCGCCAGGCGCAGGTAGCCGTACACGCCCATCTTCAGCAGCACGCCGGCCAGCAGCACGCTGCCCGCCGTAGGGGCTTCCACGTGCGCGTCGGGCAGCCAGGTGTGGAACGGGAACAGCGGCACTTTTACCGCGAAGGCCAGCGCGAAGGCCGCGAACAGCCAGAACTGGGTATCCGGCGTGATGGCCCCGCCGTACAGCGCCGGCATGAAGAAGGTCCAGGCGCCGGTCTGGGCGTGATGAGCGGCCGCCACCCACAGGATGGCCGCCAGCATCAGCACCGAGCCGGCCATGGTGTAGATGAAGAACTTGAGCGCCGCGTAAACGCGCCGCGGGCCGCCCCAGACGCCGATAAGGAAATACATCGGTATCAGCATGCCCTCCCAGAAAACGTAGAAAAGGAACAGGTCCAGCGCGGCGAAAACGCCTATCATGGACGCTTCCAGCAGCAGCAGGCAGATATAATACGCGCGCTGCGCTTCCTTTATATAGCTGAACGAGGCCAGCACCGCCGCCGGCATCAGCAGCGCGGTGAGCATTATCAGCAGCAGGCTTATGCCGTCGATGCCCAGCGCGTAGTTTATGCCGTAGGCCGGCAGCCAGGGCAGGGTGAGCCGGAACTGCATGCCGGCGCCGGCGGCGTCGAAGCCGGCGTACAGTTTCAGCGAGACCAGCAGCGTGAGCAGCACGGCGCCCAGCGTGACGCCTTTCAGCGCGGCCTCGTTGTCTTTGGGCACGGCCAGCAGCAGCAGGCCGGCCGCGGCGGGCAGCAGGATGAGCAGCGAAAGCGGGTTGGTAAGCAGTTCCATTAAATTATCCAGTAAAGCATGGCGGCCACGCCCAGCGCGAACACCAGCGCGTAGCGGTCCAGCCGGCCGTTCTGCAGGCGGCGCAGGGCGCGGCCCGCGCCGTAGCAGGCCCTGGCCGCGCCGTTCACCATCACCCCGTCGATCAGCCCGGCGTCCACCAGCGTGAACAGCACCCGGCCGGCGGCGGCTTTGAGCGGTTTTATCAGCAGCAGCCCGTAAATTTCGTCGACATAAAATTTGTTGTAGATCAGCGCGTGGGCCGGCGCCAGGGCGGTTTTCAGGAAGGCCGCCGCGTTGGGCAGGGTAAGCAGGAAAGCCGCCGCCATGCCGGCCAGGCCCGCCGCTACGGAGATCAGCATCAGGCGCGCCGCCGGCGGGTTCTCCGCCGCGCGCGCCGCGGGTTCCAGGAAAACCAGCAGGCGGTCCTTCAGCAGGAACCCTCCCGCCAGCGCCAGCACGGCCAGTACCGCCATCGGCAGCGTCATGCTCAGCGGCGCCTCGTGCGCGTGTTGGTGCCCATGCGGCTGGCGCAGGAAAGTAAGTATTACCAGGCGGGTGGTGTAGAAAGCCGTCAGCGCGGCGGTGAGCACGCCGAAGCCCCAGACCCATGGCCCGCCGGTCTCGAAAACTTTCTCGAGAATAAGGTCCTTGGAGTAGAAGCCGGACAGCCCCGGCACCCCGGCTATGGCCAGCCAGCCTGCCGCCATCAGCAGAAAAGTATACGGCAGCTGCTTGCGCAGGCCGCCCATCTTGAACATGTCCTGCTCGCCGCTCATGCCGTGTATCACGGAGCCGGCGCCGAGGAACAGCAGGGCTTTGAAGAAAGCGTGCGTGGCCAGGTGGAACACCGACGCCGAGAAAGCCCCCGCCCCGGCGGCCATGAACATATAGCCCAGCTGGCTGACGGTGGAATAGGCCAGCACTTTTTTGATGTCCTTCTGCAGCAGGGCGATGACGGCCGCGAAGAAAGCCGTGAAGCAGCCGGTGAGCATCACTACTTCCAGCGCCCGGGGCGCCAGCTCGTAAAGGAAATGCAGGCGGGCCAGCATATAGACGCCGGCGGTAACCATGGTGGCCGCGTGTATCAGGGCCGACACCGGCGTGGGGCCGGCCATGGCGTCGGGCAGCCAGACGTAGAGCGGGAACTGCGCGGATTTGCCGGTGGCGCCGAAGAAAAGGAGCAGGGCTATGAGCGTGGGCGCGGCCATGCCCAGCACGGAGACGGAGGCCAGCAGCGGCGCGTTCCGCTCGAGCGCGGCGAAGTCCAGGGCCGGCGCGCCAGCCGCCGCCAGCAGCGAGAACAGCAGCAGCAGGCCCGTCAGGAAGCCGGCGTCCCCGACGCGGTTGGTGATAAAAGCTTTTTTGCCAGCCGAAGCTTTTTCAGGGTCCTCGTACCAGAAGCCTATCAGCAGGTAGGAGCACAGCCCCACGCCTTCCCAACCCACGAACATCACCAGCGGGTTGTCGGCCAGCACCAGCACCAGCATGAAAAAAACGAAGAGGTTAAGGTAGGCGAAATAGCGGTTGTACCCGGCGTCGCCCTTCATGTAGCCGGTGGAATAAATATGGATGAGCAGGCTAACCCCGGTAACTATCAGCGCCATCACCGCGGACAGGGGGTCGAAGCGGAACGCCGCGTTAACCACGAAACTGCCGGCGGAGATCCAGGTGTAAAGGGTGTCCCTGAGCAGCCGGTGGTCAACGGGCAGGCTGAGCAGGTCCGAAAAAGCCAGCGCGGCGAACACGAACGAAACGAGGATGGCCGCCGAGCCGAGCAGGCCTCCGGCTTTTTCTCCGAGGATCTTTTTGCCCGCCAGGCCGTTGACCAGGAAGCCCGCCAGCGGGGGCAGCAGGGTCCATTTCAGCAGCGGGTAGAAACTTACGTCCATATCAGCCTTTCAATTCCTTTATGTTCTCCGCTTCCAGCGTTCTGAAAGTTGAAGCCAGGGCTATGATCAGCGCCAGCCCCACGCCCGCCTCGGCCGCGGCCACGGCGAAAAGCATCAGCGCGTAGGCCTGCGAAGCGGGCTGCGGCCCCAGCGCCACCATGGCGATATTGGCCGCGTTGAGCATAAGCTCCAGGAACATCAGCATGCGCACCAGGTTCCCGCAGGTAAGGAAGCCCGCCGCAGCCAGCGCGAAAAGGAGAAAACTTATGGCCGCCAGGGGATAAGCGTTCACGGGTTGGTCCTCCGCTTCAGGGCCAGCGCGGCCGCCGCCACGATGGAGGCCAGGAGCACCAGGCCCAGCAGTTCGAACTGGAAAATGAAGCGCCCGAACAGCTGCTTCGCTATGCCCAGCGTGCCGGTTTCGGTGAAGCCTGCGCCCAGGGCGACCAGCTTCAGGCCGGCCGAAACTTTCATCAGCTCTATAAGGATAACGGCGGCCGCCGCCAGCCCCAGCACCCTGGAGATGCGGCCCGGCGCCGGGCGGTCCCGCCAGGCCTGCGGCGTGACGGTAACGGCCACTATGAAAAGCGTCATGATAGCGCCGGCGTAAACTATCACCTGCAGCGCGGCCAGCAGCTGGGCGCTGAGCGCCAGGTAGATGCCCGCCGTGCACAGCAGGGCGGCCAGCATCAGCATGGCCGCCTTCACCGGGTTGCGCTGGAACAGCATGAGCAGGGTGGCCAGCGCGGCGCCGGCGCCCAGAAGATAGACGGCCGCGGTCAGCATTATTCTTTTCCCCTTAAATATTCGTTGGCCAGCCGGTTGGCAGCGCCCGTCACGGAAGGCTCGCCCGGCAGGTTGCGCAGCAGGTTTTCTTTGGTCAGCAGCAGCTCTTCGCGCACCACCGCGCCGCCGGGTATTTCGCCGGTGTCCATGGCTATGGCGTCTTCGGGGCAGGCCTCCACGCACATGCCGCACATCACGCAGCGCGCCAGGTCGATGTTAAAAACGGCCGGGTATTTCTCCACCAGATTCTCAGGGTGTTCCGCGGCCTCAATATGGATGCACAGCGCGGGGCAGGCGGTCTGGCACAGGAAGCAGGCTACGCACTTGGGGGAGCCGTCGGAGCGCATTTTTAGACGGTGGCGGGTGCGCAGGCGGGCGTTGCCGGGTAGCGGGGTGGTTTCTTCCGGGTACTGGACGGTGAGGATATTTTTGGGGTTGAAGAGGTTGATGAAGAAATGCCGGGTGGTGACGGCTATGCCGCGGGCTATTTCCCAGAGATATATCCTCTCCAGGAAGTTCAGCGGCTTGTTGTTAACTTTTCTCACGCTTATCATAGTTAAAATCTTTTGCTGGGCAGCTGGGCTGCTAGGCAGCTAGACCGCCGGAAAAATACATAATTCCCTTTAAACTCCTCAGCCGTCTCGCCGCCTAGCCGCCTAGCCGCCTAGCCAGCAGTGTCATCACCGCGCCGGTTATTAAGATGTTCAGCAGGGCCAGCGGGAGCAGGGCTTTCCAGCACAAGCTCATAAGCTGGTCGAAGCGGAAGCGCGGCAGGGTCCAGCGCACTATTAAAAGGAACCAGGAGAAGAAAATGGTCTTTGCGATAATGGAGCCTGTCTGCATGGCGGCTACTAGGTAGTGGTTGAGCGGGAGGGCGTGGCCGCCGGGGAAGAGGAAGCCGATGTCGTACAGGTACGGGACCTGCCAGCCGCCGAAGAACAGGGTGGAAGCCAGCATGGCGACCAGGATTATTTCCACGAATTCGGCGAATATGAAGGCGGCGAAGCGCATTGAGCTGTATTCCA
>JAPLKJ010000076.1 GCA_026388125.1 Elusimicrobiota bacterium | reverse complement strand
CCGGTCTCCTCGCCTTCCGCGAGGCGCCAGCTATTCTCGATGCCTGGGCGCGCCTGCGCGCCGCGCGGTTGCGCCCGGTGTTCGCCGCCCCGGAATTCGCGGAACTGCGGCTGGTCTCTTTTTCCGGCGGAGAACCGCTGCTGCACCCGGAGCTGCCGGCGATAGTAAAGCGCGCCGCCGCCGCGTTCCCCCGGGCCGCGCTGGTAGTGCTTACCGGCCTTTCCGGCGCGGCCCGCCTTAAGAAGTTCATGCAGGCGCTGCCCGCCCCGCTCGCCGGGCGGCTGCACCTGGGCTCTTCGCTGGACGGCCCCCCCCGCGTGCACGACAGGATGCGCGGCCGGCCCGGCGCTTTCGCCGCGCTGAAGGCTTCGCATGCCTGGCTGAAAAAGAATTTCCCCGGCCTGTCCACCGGCTTCACGTTCACGGCCACCTCGGTGAACGCGGCGCATTTTTACGGGGCCTGGCTCACGGCCCGCCGGCTGGGCGCCCCGCTGGCCCTGCAGTTCCTCGCGCCCAACGCCAATACGCCGGGGCTGGAATTGAGACCGGCCGACAAGAAGGCCCTGGCCGCCGGCATAACGGCGGCGCTGGCCGCCCGGGGCCGCCTGCCCGCGGCAGCGGCGAGCCTTGAGACGGCCCTGGCCTTCCTGCGCGGCAGCGCCGGCGCGGCCGCCTGCGGGGCAGGCAGGACGTTCTTCATGCTTTCTCCGGAAGGCAGTTTCTACCTTTGCCCTTTTCACAAGGAACTCACCTCCCCGCTGGCCGGCCTCCCCGGCCTGCGCGCCCGGCTTAAAGGCCCCGCCCGCGGAGCCTGCGGCCGCTGTTTCCTGCGCTGCGCGCTGTAAGCAGCTTTGATATAATCAGAACATGGGTACATCGGCGTCAAAACTTTTCGCGCTGGCCCGGGTGGAATGGAACCTGCGCCAGCAGAGCACGTTCCTCGGCTTCCTCTGGACGCTGCTCAACCCGGCGCTGATGTTCGCGGTGCTGTACGGCCTGTTCGTAAAATGGCTGGGCCGCGCCCAGGGCGACTATGCCATGTTCCTGCTCGTGGGCATAGTGGAATGGAATTTCTTCGCCTCGGCCACCTCCTACGCGCTGTCGAGCCTGCTGCGCCGCGGTCCCCTGCTGGGCAGTTTTCCCGTCGCTTTCGAAATACCGGTGCTGGGCTCGGTGCTCAGCGTTTATTTCTCCCACCTGCTGGAGCTGGCCGCCCTCACCGCGCTGCTGGCCTTCATGCAGCACGGCCTGCCGGTGTCCTGGCTGTGGCTGCTGGCGATAGACCTGGCCTACCTGGCGCTGGCCTCGGGCGTCAGCCTGGCGCTGGCCGGGCTGTTCGTGTTCTACTCCGACCTCGAGCGCATCTGGAGCCTCATGCTCACCGCGGGCTTTTTCCTGACCCCGGTGTTCTACCCGCTGGCCGTCATAGCTCCGGAAAAAAGCCGCCTGCTCGCGTTCAATCCCCTTACGGCGATACTGGAAAGCGCGCGGCTGGCCCTTTCCGGTTCGGCCCCCGCCGCCGGCACGGTGCTGTACGCCTTCCTGTGGGGCGCGGCCGCGCTGGCGGCCGGGCTGGCCTTCCTGCGCCTCAACCGCTCCGCCCTGCAGGACGCGCTATGACCGGCCTGTCCGTGCTCGCCGTGACCAAAACCTACCGCGTGGAACTGCCGCGCGCCGACGCGCTTTCCTCCCTTATCCGCTTTTTCAGCGGCCGCTCTCCCACGCGGGCGTTCAACGCGCTGGAAAATATTTCCTTTTCCCTCGCGCCTGGCTCGGCGCTGGCCGTGTGCGGCCCCAACGGCTCGGGCAAGACCACGCTGCTGAAAGTGCTGGCCGGCATCGCCGCCCCCTCCGGCGGCTCCGTGACCTTCGCCGGGAAGAAGGTCTGCCTGCTGGGCTTCGCCTCCATCCTGCAGGACCGCCTCAGCGTGCGGGAGAACGCCCGGCTCTGCGCCGTTTTCTTCGAACTGCCGGGCTCCGCGGCGGAGAACGCCGAAAAGATAATGGAGGCCGGCGCTCTGTCCGACCTGTGCAACGCCCGGGCGGGCGAGCTGTCGGCCGGCATGCGGCTGCGCCTGCCTTTCATGGCGGCGCTGCTGTCGGGGGCCGACCTGTACCTTATCGACGAGGCGCTGGCCGTCGGGGACGCCGCTTTCCGCGCTAAATGCCTGGCCGGACTGAACGCCCTGAAACAGCGCGGCGCCATCCTGGTGTTCGCCACGCACGACCAGGCCCTGGCGCGCGCCATGGCCGGCACGGCGCTGCTGCTCGAAGCGGGGCGCATGACCTTCCTGGGCCCGGTCGGCGAACTGCCGGCCCCGGCGCAGGCCGCAGCCCCGGGCGAGGCCTTCCTGTCCGGCCTCAAACGCTTCGCGCTGCTTTATGAGGAGCTGAAAGCCGCCGGGTTCAGGCTCAAGGAGTCGGCCCGCGCCACCGACGAACAGCTGCTGCTGGCGCACACGGCCTCCTGGCTGGCCCGGCTTAAGGCCAACGACCTCTCCCCCGAAGAGGAGCGCGTCCTCGCCCTGCCGCATTCCAAAGATATCCTGCCCCTGGCCTGGCGCATGGCCGGCGGCACCATAGCCGCCGCACGCGCCGCGGCCGCCTCGGGCGGCCTGGGCGTCTACCCGCCCGGCGGCGGGCACCACGCTTTCCCCGGCAGGGGCGAAGGCTTCTGCCCCGTCAACGATATAGCCATAGCCGCCAGGGTGCTGCTCAGGGACGGGGCCGTGAAGCGGCCGGCCGTCATCGACCTCGACGCGCACCAGGGCAACGGCACCGCTTTTATTTTCGCGGACGGCGCGGTAAAGACCTTCTCCGCCCACCGGGCCGACGGCTACCCGCCGAACCGGGTGCGCTCGTCCATGGACGTGGACCTCCCGGCCGGAACGGGCGGCGCGGCCTACCTGGCCGCGGTAAAGAGGGGAGTTGAGGATTTTCTGGAGCTGGCGCAGCCGGACTTCGTTTTCGCCCTTTGCTCGGCGGACGCTTACGAGGGCGACGCGCTGGGCGGGCTGAAGGTGAGCGCCGAAGCGCTGAAAGAGCGGGACGAATTCCTTTTTAAAACCCTGGCCGCGAAAGAACTGCCGGTCTGCCTGGTGCTCGGCGGCGCCTACAGCGGCCCCGCCGTAGCCGCCGGCATAAATTTCAGCACCATCCAGGCCGCCGCAGCGGCCTTCGGCGCCGCCGGCGCGGAAATAAACGTTTAGAACATCAGGGCCAGGAAGAAAAGCTCCGCCAGCGCCAGCGCGTCGTAATAGCCCCTGGCGCGCTCCTTCAGCGCGCCCAGCGCGAAAGCCGTCAGGGTCAGCTGCGCGGCCGCCGAAACATACAGCCCGGAGAACAGGTCGGAGGCGCCCGTGGCCAGCGTGAGCGCGCTTATCGCGGCCAGCACCGGCGCGCGCCCCAGCGCGGCGGGCAGCGTGCGCACCCCGGCCCTGGCGTCGCCGCGCAGGTCGCGCACGTCGAAGAGCAGCGTAAGGCTCAGCACCATCAGCAGCAGTTTGTACGAGCCAGCCAGCAGCTGCGGCAGATAAGCCCAGGCCCCGGCGTCGCGCAGCAGCATGGGGCTCATTACCGAGACCAGGAACAGGTTCAGCGTGTTTATCAGCGGCTTGAGCAGCAGCGCCCTTTTCAGGCGCAGCAGCGGGTGGCTGTAGGCGAAAGCGACGGCCGCGCTGTAGAGCAGCACCGGCACGAGCGGCGGCCGCAGCAGCGCCAGGGCGCAGCAGACGAAGATGAACGCGGCGGCCAGGCCCTGGCGCCAGGCTTTCCTGCAGGGGCCGGAGAACAGGTCCTCCTCGCCGTTGAAGCCGTCCTCGGCCCTGTCGTAAAGCTTGTTGAACAGGTAGCCCAGCTGCAGCAGCGCGGCGAACCCCAGGCCGCAGAGCAGCTCGGCGCCCGACACGCCCCCGTCCGTCCTGCGGCAGACGATAAAATAGACCAGCATGTAAAGCGCCACTATGTGCGTGCGCAGGGCCAGCGGCAGCGCCAGCCGCCTTTTCATGTCCGCGGTATTCATTTGTTATATAATTTTAACAGATATGCGGCCGACCCACGCTTTGAAAATATTAAAACCGCTGCTGCCCGGGGCTTTGCTGCTGGCGGCGCTGCTGCCGCTGCCCGCGCGCGCCGCGCAGGCGCAGGCCCGGGTAGTTGGCATACAGATAGCTGTCTCCCCGCAAATTTACCGCAGCCGCCGGGTTTTCGAGGCCCGCCTGGAGGAAGCCGTGGCGGCCGCCGTCAGGCAGTCGGGGCGGCGCCCGGGCGAGGAGCTGGTGCTGGTGCTGCCCGAGCATTTCGGCACTTTCCTTTCTTTTCTGGGCGAGCTGGCCCCTATCTACGCGGCCCCCTCCCGCCCGGTAGTGGCCGGCCTGCAGGTGCTGACCAGCCCGCGTTTCATGGCCTATCACCTGAAGAGCGCCTGGAAAGCGCGCAACCCCAGGATACTGGCCACGTACTTCCTGTTCCAGAACCTGCTGCGCTACAAGGCCGAAGGCCTGTGGAAGACGTATACCGAAGTATTCTCCGCCCTGGCCAGGCGCCATAACGCCATCATCGTGGCCGGGTCCATCTGCGTTCCCCGCCCCGAGGACCTGGGCAGGCTGCTGGCGCCCATCTACGGCACCTCCGCCGTTTTCGGGCCCGACGGCTCCATACTGGGCATAGCCCGGAAAGTCCATCCCGTCCTGGAGGAAACGATGTTCCTTACGCCCTCTCCGGCCGCCGACCTGAAGCCGATAAAGACCGCGGCGGGGCTGCTGGGCGTGCTGATCTGTTCGGATTCCTGGTTCGAAGACACCTACCTGAGCCTGCGCGACGCCGGGTTCCTCGCCATCCCCAGCATCAGCGAAGGCGGCCACGCGGTCTTTTCGAAGGAGCTCAGGGGGATAAATAACAACCAGCTCGACGTGGCCGAGCCGCAGGGCGCCGGGGCCGGCAGCGTGATGAGCCAGCTGCTGGCCAAGGGGGCCGCGGGGCGCATTTTCCTCACCAGCGCCGCGGGGGCGGTGCAGCCGCTGCTCAGCGGCACGATGTGGGACCTTGAATCGGGCGGGCCCGGCATAATCGTCAGGCGCACCGGGAAAAAAGTGGCGCTGGAATTCGTCGACAGCATCGAGGGCCGCGACACTTTCATGAACTTCCTCTGGGTTAAAAAAAATACCGGCGCCGGAGGTAAGTTATAGAACGGCCTGCGCACATCCTCCTGCTGTCACAGGACGAGACGCACCCCTTTTACGCCGGCGTCAACGCCTATTTCTCCGCGCCCGTGCTGGAGGCCGTCGGCCCCCGCGAGCTGCTTACAGCTCCGCCCCTCGGCCTGACGCTGCTGGCCACGAGCCTCAACAGCCGGGGCTTCAACGCCGTCCCGGTGCATAACTTCTTCACCATGGAAGAAAGCCGCCGGCGCCTGGTGGCCGGGCTCGAAGCGCGGCCTTTCGCGGTCTGCATCTCCACTACGCACACCTTCACTGAAAAGCTCATGGGCGAGATAACCGGCCTGGTCAGGCGCGTATCGCCGGACAGCGCGCTGATAGTAGGCGGGCCCGGGGCGGAATGGAACGAGGCCCTGCGCCCCGCGGACGCGATCACGGTGTTCGGCCCGGGCGAGGCCGCGCTGCCGCGCCTGCTCGGAGCGCTGCAGGCGGGCGGCGGCCTGGCCGGCGTGCCCGACCTGAGCTATGTGAGGGACGGGCCTGCGGCTTCTGCGCCTATGCCGGCCCGGCCGAAGCCAGGCCCCCCGCGGCCGTCCTGTCCGAGATAAGGAACAACAGGCGGAAATGGGGCATTGATTTTTTCCGGTTCACGGATTCGGACCTCGCCGCGGACCGGGACCGGGCGCTGGAGCTCTGCCGCGGCCTGGAGCGCGAGGGCGGCTTCTCCTGGACGTGCTTCGCGCGCGCCGACAGCCTGCTCGACGCCGGCCTGTGCGCCGCCATGCGCCGCGCCGGCTGCCTGTGGGTATTCCTGGGCGTGGAATCCGGCTCCGACGCCATCCTGAAAGCCATGAACAAGGGCTGCGGGGCCGGCCTGATGCGCAAGGCCGTCGGGACCATAAAAGCCGCCGGCCTAGGGACGCACGGCAATTTCGTGGTAGGCTACCCCGGCGAGACCGCCGCCACCGTGGCGGAAACGCTGGACTTCGCCCTGACCGCGGGCCTGGACACGGTTTATTATTCCCCCTTCCAGGTCCGCAGCCGCGCCATTCCCGCCTACCGCTCCCGCGCCGCTTACGGGCTTGAAGAGCACGCCGGGGGCTGGCGGCACGCCACCATGACCTCGGCGGAGACACTGCGGCAGACGCTGGAGCTCATGCGCAGGACCTGCCTCGCCCCCGGCGCGCCGCTGCTTACCAGCGAGGCGCTGTTCTCCCTGTTCTCGAAGGGCGAAGGCGAAGCTTTCCGGGCGAACGTCTCCGGCTTCTTCGCCGCCATCCGCGACTGGCACCGGGCGAAGTACGCCGCGGACAGGCCCGCCGCGGAGCGCGCCCTGGGCGCTATGCGCGCATATCTAAATGACAAGAACTGAACGCGGCCGGGCAGCGCGGGTCCCGCCGCGCACAGGAGCGGGGCTGAAGGCTTTCAGGGAGCTGGCCCCGGACAACCGGCTGGCCCTGGCCGTCCTGAACAGGCGGCTCGCCGCGCTGCCCGCCGGCGTTCCGCACACGCTGATCCTTGGCCTTACGCGCCGCTGCCAGCTGCGCTGCGCCCATTGCCGCTACCTGCAGCCGCCTTACGCCGGGCCGGTGCCCCCGGACATGAGCCCGGCCCTGGCGCGCCGGGCCCTGCGCCTGGCCGCGGCGGCCGGCATCCCGCGGGTTATTTTTTTCGGCGGCGAGCCCACGCTTTACGCGCGCCTGCCCGAGCTGGTCGGGACGGCGGCCGGGCTGGGGCTGTTCGCCGAAATGGAGACCAACGGCCTGCTGCTGCTGGATAAGGAACTGCTGGGCAGGCTGCGCACGGCGGGCCTGGCCGCCGTAAGGATAAGCCTGCATGCCGCCGGCCGGGCCGCTCATGACGCGCTGGCCGGGCCCGGCAACTTCGCCAAGGCCGGCAAAGCCCTGAAAGCCGCGCGGCGCGCCGGCCTGCTGGTCTATATTTCCTCCTGCGTCTTCTCCGGGCCCGGCAGCGGGCGGCTGCCCGGGCTGCTGCGCTTCGCCAGAGCTGCGGGGGCGCACGGCGTACGGCTGCTGCCCTACTCGGGCGCGCCCGGCGCCGCTTTGCATCCGGCCGCGCTTTTTACGGATGTGAAAGCTGCCAGCCCGGACAGGTACGCGAAGACCTGCCTCTCCGGCGGCACCGGGGCCTGCGCGGCCGCCGCGCGGGAGATCCTGTACATAGACCAGCGGGGCGCGGTAAAGAGCTGCCCCTATTCCGGGAGAACGCTGGGGAGCATAAAGGCCGCGTCCCTGGCGCCCGTTCTGCGCCGGCGGCGTGCGGGCCGGACGCTTTTCCCCTGCCGCCAGGCCGCCTGATGTGCTAAAATAACCCTATGAAGGAAGAGAAAAAAAGCGCTTTAATAGCCCAGGCCGTAACCTGGCGCAAGACCGGAGAGGAAGCGGTTATCCTTAACATGGAAACCTCCGAGTATTATTCGGCCAACGAAACCGGCACCTTCATCTGGGAACAGCTCAGCGCCGGAAAAAAGCCGGAAAAGATAGCCGCGGCGCTGGCCGAAGAATACGGCATAGCGCCGGCCCTGGCGGCGGAGGACACCGCGGCCTTCCTTAAAGACCTCGCGAAGCTCAAGATACTTGCCCCTGAGGCGATAAAATGAAACCGATAAAAAAAACTGCCCCGAAAGCGAAGAAGTACCAGAAACCCCGGGTAAAGTCGCATGGTAAGATAAGTGAAGTCGCTTCCGCCTTCAAGCCGTAGAACGGCTTTCCTTTTTCCCGGTTCCGGCGCGCAGCACGTCGGAATGGGCCGCGCGCTGCGCAACGCCTTCCCCTTAATAGAACAGGACCTCCGCAAGCTCGACACAACGCTCGGCTACCCTCTGTCCGGCGCGATGGACGGGCCGCCGGACCTCCTTTTCCCCCCCATGGATTCGCGCACGCCTACCGTATTCATGGAAGTTACCATGGCCCTTTCGCTCTCCGTCGCCCGCGCGCTGCAGCGCGCCGGCGCGGCGCCCGACGCGCTGGCGGGGCGCAGCATGGGGGAATACAGCGCCGCCGCGTTCGCGGGGGTCTTTTCGGAGAAGGACTGCTTCAGAATGGTCAGGACCATCACGGGCAAAGGCCAGGAGGACTGCCAGGAAACCTTGAGCACGCTGGTCACCGTTTACGGGCTGAGCAGGGCGGAGCTGCGCGCGGTGGCCGCCGGCATGGAAAAAGCCGGGCATCTCTGCGAGGTGGTGGCGTTCTACGACAAGCCCCGCCTGGGCGTGGCCGGCCTGAGGAATTCCAGCCTCCCGGAGCTGAAGGCCAGGCTCGCCCCGTTCAGGCACAAGCTCTCGGTTTCCAGGGAAATGGGGGCCTTTCACAGCACGCTTTTCGACCGGCTGGCCGCGCGGGCGCGGCGCTTTTTCGGGAAAATAGAATTTTCCGCCCCCGCCGTCCCGCTGTACATGAACCTCGACGGCCGGCGCGCTGCCGGCCCCGCGGAAATAAAAAGGAAGCTCGCCTCGGCCCTGAACCGCCCGGTGCTCTGGCAGGAGACCATCCATAACATGCTGGCCGACGGCGTGCGCACGTTCGTGGAGCTGGCGCCGGGGGCCATGCTCACCGAGTTCATCTGCGCCCTGCCGCCCGACGCCGAGGTGCTGCGCACCGACACGCCGGAGAATTTCCGGCGCGCGCTGCGCAGGCTGGCCGCCCGATGACCGCTCTGCATACCCGCCTGTTCGACCTCGCCGGCTGCGTGCTGCGGTTCGGCTGCGCCGACGAGGAACTGGCGGACCGGCTGGCGGAGGACTTCGGGGCCTTCCCGGCGGCGCCGGGGGCGGTCCCGGAGATCTCTATAACCGCCGTCCTGGCGGCCCCGGGCCGCGCCCGGCCCGCCGCCCTGCTGGGCACCGCGAAATGGAGCATCCTTTCAGCCCCGCCGGGCCGGCGGCTGGTCTGGTACCCGGAAGGCGCGCTGTGCGAATACGATTACCGCGCCCGCCGCGGGCGGGTGACCAGCGCCGACGCCGGCCTGCTCTGGGAACTTTCCTACCTGCTGCTGCTTTCCCGCGCCGGCGAGGCGCTGGACCTGCGGGGCCTGCACAGGCTGCACGCCGGGGCGCTGGGCTTCGGCGGCCGCGCGCTGCTGCTGTGCGGCGCGCAGCGCGCCGGCAAGACCACGCTGGGCCTGGAGCTGCTCAAGGACAAGGACTTCTCACTGCTCTCCGACGATACGCCGCTGATAGCCGAGGACGGCACGGTACACGGCTTTCCCGCCCGCATAGGCCTGGGCGGGGACAGCCCGCACCTGAAGCGCTTCGCGCTGCTGCGCGCCTTTACGCGCAGGCATTATCCGCCCAAGCAGCTGCTGGACATACGGGGCTCCGGGCTGGAACTTTCCCCCCCGCTGCCGCCGTCGTATATTTTCAAGCTTTACAGGGGGAGCCGCCCGGCGCTGCGCCGCCCCGCCGCCGGAGAAGGCGCCTGGGAACTTACAAGGTCGCTGGTGGCGGGCTGGGGCGTGCCGCAGATGGCGGAATATTTCCTGCGCCTGTCCCCCGGCGACCTTTGCAGCAAGGCGCGGATACTGGCGGCGCGCGTAAAGGCCGCGCGCGCGCTGGGAACCAAAGCTCAGTTCTGGATCTTCGAAACGGGCCCGGACCACGCCGCCAACGCGGCGGCCCTCAAAGCTTTTCTACGCAGCGGCAGCGCCCCGGCCTAGGCCGCCCCCGCAATTTTTCCAGCAGCCCCTCCAGCGCGCCGTACAGCCAGCCGGCCGCGTAAGCCGCGTGCAGCACGGGAAAAAGCAGGCACACGGCCGGCTTTACCGCCGGGCGCGCGCGGGACCGCGCCGCCGCGGCCAGCGAAACAGCCGCGTAGGCCCCGGCCGCCGCAGCCAGCAGCAGCGGCCGGCGCAGCGCGGCCCAGGCGGCCAGGCTCAGCGCCGCCGGCGGCAGCAGCGTGAACGCGGTGACAGCGCCCGGGCGGAGCAGCGTTATCTGCGCCCGCCCGCGCCCGGAGTTAAAGACCTGCCCGGCGAAAGCGCGCAGCGCCCGCCTGCGGCGGTGCACCAGGTTCAGGTCCCCGCTCAGGAGCATGCGCGCCCCCGCGCCGGCCATGCGGTCGAGCAGCAGGTTCTCCTCCGCGCTGGTCAGGTGCCCTTCGAAAGCCAGGCCGCGGGCCCGCAGGAAGTCCCGGTCCAGCGTCAGGTTGCAGAGTATGAACTTCTCCGGGCCCGCCGCGCGGGTGCCGGCCACGGGCGAGAACCTTTCGGTGAACGGCCCGCCGCCCCACGGCGAGGCCAGCAGGGCGTAAACGGCCGTCTCGAAACTGCCGGCGCCGGCGGCCAGCTCCTGCCCGCCGCCGAACACGGCGCACTCCGGGTGCGCCCGTATCAGCGCGGCCAGGCGTTCGAAATACCCGCGCGGCAGCAGCGTATCGTCGTCGAGAAAGCACAGCCGGCGGCCGCTCGCCAGGGCAGCCAGCGCGTTGCGCGCTTCGCCGCGGCACCTGCCCGGCAGCGCCACCGCGGTCACCGCCGGGCCGTAGGTCTGCAGCAGCGCCAGCGAGGCGGGGTCGGGGCCGTTCACCCCCACCAGGAACTCGGGCGGCCGCTCGCCGGCGGCCAGCGCGCTGTCGAGGAAAGCGCGCAGCAGCTCCGGCCGCCCGCGCGTGATCACTATCACGCTTATGCCGGTCTCAGAGGGCATCGGCCAGCTCCCCCAGCTTCGCCGTCTGCGCGGCTACAAAACAATAATTGGCTTCGCAGGCGCCGCCCGCGCAGTAGGCGGACCAGGGCGGCATCTCCCCGCCCGGCGGGAACGCGGCGCGCAGGCGCTCGGGCTCGGAAAAAGGCAGCGCCGTGTTCTTTTCCAGCAGCAGGCGCAGGCCCAGGGCCCGGGTGTAGAAATAATGCGGCGGCATTTCAGCCCAGAGGGAGCGCCAGGCGGCGCAGAAGTGCCGCGCCGCCAGTACGGCCGCCGCGCGCAGCTCCGCGGCCTGCGGCGCGGCGCCCCCGCAGACGAGGTTATAGCAGTAAACCCCTCCGTCGTCCGGCCGGTAGCCGCCCGGTAGGCCGCCGGCGCGTAGGTCAAGGCTGAAAGCCGGGTTGTTAAGGTAAGGCAGGCGGCACAGCAGGGCGAAAGCGCTGCGGGTAAGCACCAGCGGCGACGCGCCCAGCGCCGGCGACGCCGCGCGCAGGCGGCCCAGCGCGGCGCAGGCGCGCAGGAACAAAGCCCGGTCCCCGGCGGCCGCGTCGGGCAGTACCAGGTACACGCGGTAAAGCGAGTCCAGCACCACGCCCGGCCTGACCCCGCACTCCTCGGCCAGGCCGCGGCAGGCGGCGTCGAACGCGGGCCGGTTGAACCAGCCGGCGGCGGCCTCCGGGCCCGGTTCAAGGAGTATCTGCCCGTCCGCGCCGGCGGCGGCCTGGTGCAGGGCCTGGAAAGCCCCGTAGGCGGCCTCGCCGCGGCTCACGGCCATGAAATCCTCCAGCGGCAGGCCCAGCAGGCGCGCGTAAGCCCGGCGCGACGCGCGCTCCGGCGCCGGCGGCGCCAGGTAGCGTTTTATGTCCACCAGGTTCTTAAGGCAGTTCCTGCGCCCGAAAGCCTCCGGCAGGTCCGCCGCCAGGAAATGCCGGGTAAGCAGCGTATAAGCGTAGAACGCCTCCGTAAGATCGGCCGTGCCGGCGGCCGCGGGCGCGGGCTTCAGTTCAACGGCGGCGCCGTAAAGCAGCCGGGAGGCGGCGGAGAATTCCGCTCCTTTTACGCCCCAGCTGCCGAGGAAAGCCGCGAATTCCGGGGCCTGGGCCAGCAGTACCTCGCCGGTGAACGGGAAAAGCCTTTTCAGCAGCCGCAGCCGGCGGCGCAGCGCGCAGTACACTTCGTACTCCCCGCGCGGCGCGGCGGGCCGCAGCACGCAGGCGAGGTCCATATCGCTGAGCCCCGCCACCCAGCCTTTGGCGGCCATCCCGCGGTACAGGTACAGCGCGCGCACGCCAGGCACGTCCAGCAGGCGGCGCGCGGCGGGCACGGCGGCCAGGTAAAAAAGGCGGTACAGCGCGGAAAACCCGGGCAGGCGCGCGGTGGCCGCGGCGAACAGAAAAAGCCGGCCCGGCCTGGCGGGAGCGCCGGCGGCGGCGGGCTTTAGCCAGGGGCGGCCCTCGTAGGTAACCTCCGCCGCCGCCAGCCGCCGCCAGTCGCCGCAGACGATGCCGGGGAACGGCGTGCCGGAGATCTTTACTTTGAGCAGGGAGGCCGAGCCGCCGTCCAATAGCAGCGCCGAAGGGCCGCCCGCGCAGGCCGAATCCGAGACCGAAACAACGGCCCGGCCGCGGACCGTCAGCGCCGGCGCCGCGCCGTGCGCGAAAGCGCAGCCGGCCACTTTCCCGGCGCAGCCGTCCGAAAATAAAAACCCGGCGCCGGCGCCGGAAGAGGCGCAGCCGGCGAGCTCTGCCCGGGCGCGGCCGCAGAAAGCGGCGGCAGGCCCGGGCTGCCCTTCGAACAGGCAGTTCTTCAGGCGCAGCGAAGCGCTGTCCCCGGCGAACAGGCCCGCCGCGTTGCCGGCGAAGACGCAGGCCTCCGCCGACAGGAACGCGGCGCCGGAAAGCTCCGCGCCGTAGCCGGAATTCTTCTTCAGGCCGCAGTTCTTCAGGAACACCCTGGCCGCGCCGGCCGCCGAAACTCCGGCGGCGCAGCCTTC
>JAPLKJ010000089.1 GCA_026388125.1 Elusimicrobiota bacterium | reverse complement strand
GGACGGCGGCGCGCAGACCGTGCGCTTCGTGTACGCCGGCGACGTGGCGCAGGCGCTGCTGCAGCTGGCCGCCGGCGGGGGCTGGCCGGCCGGGCCCGCGCTGAACCTGGCGCAGCCCGGCGAGTGCACGCTGCTGGACTTCCTTACGCTGGCGGCTGACTGCGCGCGGCTCAACCCGCGGTTCGTGCCGGTGAAGGGCGCTGCGCTGGAAGAAGCCGGGCTGGGCGCCTGCGCGCCTTACTGGGGCCGCTGGTGCTCGCGGCCCGACCCCGCGGCCGCTTTCGCGGCGGGGCTGCGCACGCGCGGCCACGAAGACTACCTGCCGGGCGTGGTGCGCGCGCATCTGGCAAACCCGCCCTCCGTGTCCCACCACGGCTACGCCCACCGCGGGGCCGAGCTGGCGCTGGCCGCCATGCTCGCCGGCAGGCCAGGCTAGCGCCGCTTGCGCGCTTTCTGTGCTAGAATTGAACCTGCGGTATGACCGGGAATAGAATGAAAAGATCATTGTTGGCGATAGCGGGCATAGCGGTTCTCAGCGCCGGCTGTTCGCTGCTGTCGCCCAAGCGCCCGATGAACGTATACTCCAGGGCCGGCGCGCCCGCGCGGACTACCAGGGTGATCCTGCTGCCGCTGCTGGATTTTACCGGCGGCAGGCCCGCGGACGCGAAAGACCTGGAGCTCACGCTGCGCGGAAAATGGGGCGAACTTTACGGCGCGAAGAACCTGGTGCCCGCGGCGGCCGAGCTGGCCGGCAACGGCGCTTTACTTGAGCTTATAAGGACGCTGGGCAATACCGGCGCCGCCGGGCCGCAGCGCCAGGACCCGCAGCTGCGGGCCCTGCTGGCCCCCCTGACCGCGAAGCTCGGCAATTATAACCTCGCCCTCGCCATCGTCTCCGGCGGGAAAGCCGGGTTCGACAGCGGCGTACCGGTACGCCTGCACATCGGCTGTTTCGATACGGAGACATTTGCCTGGAGATGGATAACCAGGACCGCCGCTACTAAAGGGAAGGTCTCGAAGTGGGAAGTGGACTCGATAGGCATGGTGAGCGACAGCTTTAAAAGAATAGCGGCGCTGGAGCCGGCGGCTGCCGCCGCGGCGGGAGATAGCGCGGCCGCGCCCGGCTACGACCAGCTGGTGGCGGCGGCGGCGCAGAGCGCGGCCCGCGGCAGCTATTCGGCCGCCATAGGCGATTACCAGAAAGCCCTGGAACTGAGAACGGACGACCCCGAGGCGCATATGGGGCTGGCCGACGCTTTCATGCGGCTGGACAGCCCCCTGGACGCCGAGGAGGAGTATTCGGCCGCGTACGAGCTTATCTCCGACGAGGACGGACGCGGCGTCTATCTTTCCGAGCGGATAGGCGCGGCGCTGCTCAGGCAGAAGCAATACGCCGACGCTAAAGTTTTTTTCCTGCAGGCCGTGGAACTGGCGAAGGACCGCGGCGCCACCGGCGGCAAGGACCTTTTCAACGCCTATCACGGGCTGGCGTTCTGCCTGGAAAAAGACAAGGATCTGCGCTCGGCCATAAAGAATTATGAAAAGGCGGCGCAATTGTCCGACGAGAGCGCGCGAACGGCGAAGATCCTCAAACACATCCGCGATCTGAAGCGCAAGCGCTGAACCGGCCCGGAAGTTCCGGCCTGAGCTTCCGGGGCGCGGCGGTTTGACAGAAAGGAGAAGCAGCATGGAACCCCTCAAAATTGGCGATATCGCCGTTCACCGCGTTTCAGGGAAATTCGGCGTTGTTACGGATATCGATCCCGAAACCGCCGAGGCGAAGATAGTGCACGCCCATAAACAGACCTGGCGCGGGCCCCTGGCCGAACTGGCCCCTCACCAGCCGCCGCCGCTCACCGCGGCCCTGAAATTCGGCCAGTTCGTAAAATCCGGCAAGAAGGAACTTATAGGCAAGCTCCTTAAAGTGCTGGACGGGAAGTTCACCATGCTGTGCGCCGACGGGAATTGTTACCCGAAAGGCGCCAGGTACGCCGAGGGCGGCTGGTTCAACGTAACGGACATAAGAACGGTGTCCGCCGAAGAGCAGGAAACGTTTTTATTCAAACTGAGCCGCCGCCATACGGCGGAGGAATATATAGCGCGGCTGGCCAGGACCAAGAGCGCCTGGGCCGCCGCGGGCCTGGCGGACACGGTGCCGAAGTTCGAAGTGTTCTGGACTAAGATAATGGAACTGCTGGGCGACAGGCCGGGCGTGAACTGGGGCGCCAGGCTGCGCACCATCTACGGCCCCGCGCCTACCTTGAACGCCCCGCCCGAGCACCCGGCGGACCTGCAGGCCAATATGATCTGTTTCTTCGAGCTTTCCAACGACAACGCCCGGCCCGAGCTGCACGCTTTCGTAAAAGACCTTACCTGGATCTTCGACGCGGCCAGGCCCTACTTCCCCGAGAAAGGCGACAAAGAGTTCTTCGCCGGCGGCAACCACAGCGTTATCCCCATCGGCAAAATGGGCAAGGCCGAGCTGGCGGAATGCGCCGAAGCCGTGGTCTCCATCTACCGGGCCGCCATGAACAGCCTGCACGCGCAAAATATATGATGAAAAAACGAGGCTTCACGCTGATAGAACTGATGATAGTGGTGGCGATCATCGGCATACTTGCCGCTATCGCCATCCCTAAATTCGCTGACCTTATCAGCAAATCACGGGAAGGCGCCATAAAAGGCCAGCTCAGCTCCGTGCGCAGCGCCATAAACGTTTATTACTCGGATAACGAGGGCATATACCCCACGGACACCCTGGACGTGCTGGTTCCCAAATACATCAAGAGTATTCCCTTAATACATTTCACGGGCCACGCCGGCGCGGCCGCGGTGGCCGCTTTGTCCGCCTCGGACAATGACGGCGGAAGCTGGGGGTATTTTAATACTCCCGGCAATAATTGGGGGACCTTCATGGTGGATTGCACGCATGGAGATTCAAAAGGCGCCGTCTGGACCTCCATTTAGCCGCGGCGCAGCCGGTCCCACGCATGCAACTATCCGACGATCAGCAGCAGGCGCTCGCAAAACTCCTGGCCTGGTATAAAGACCCGCAGCGCGGCCGCTTTATTACGCTGGGCGGCTACGCCGGCACCGGCAAGACCACGCTCATCGCTATTTTCAAGAACGAGCTGGTAAGGCTGGACAAGAACCTTAAGATAGCTTTCTGCAGCTACACCGGCAAGGCCGCGCAGGGCCTTAAGACCAAGCTTAAAGAAGCCGGCGCGCTGAGCGTAAAAGACTCGGTCAGCACCATCCACGGGCTTATTTACACGCCCAGGGAAGACACGGGCGACCAGATAGCGGGCTGGGACCGCAAGGACGCGCTGGAGCGGCACCTGATAATCGTAGACGAAGCCTCCATGGTGGACGGGCTGATCTGGAACGATCTGCTTTCCTATAACATCCCCATCATAGCGGTGGGCGACCACGGGCAGCTGCCGCCCATCTCGGGCAGCTTCAACCTTATGCAGGCCCCGGAGATCCTGCTTACGCAGATACACCGGCAGGCCAGGGGCAACCCCATCATAACGGTTTCTGAACACGCCCGCTCCACCGGGCTGGTGCCGCCGCAGCGGTACGGCCCGGGCGTGGTAAAATATCTGAAAGAAGATCCCGACGCCCAGGAAAAGACGGGGGAGCTGCTGGAGAGCTATTCCCCGGACACGCTGATACTATGCGGCTACAACAACACCCGCAACAGGATAAACCAGTTCATCCGCGCCAACCGCGGCTTCGAAACGCCCGACCCCGCCAGCGGCGACCGGGTTATCTGCCTGCGCAACAACCACAAGAAAGGGATCTACAACGGCATGCTGGGCACCATAGAAAGCATCGCCCCGGCGCAGAAGGACTGGTACAGCGCCTGCATCCAGCTGGACGACCGCGAGAAACTTTACGAGGGGCTGATCTACGCCCCGCAGTTCGGCGCGAAGACCGGCGTGAATTTCACCAAGGACAGGCAGCTGGCCATGATGGGCGATCTTTTTGATTTCGGCTACGCGCTGACCGTGCACAAAGCCCAGGGCAGCCAGGCCCGGCGGGTGATCATGTTCGAAGAACGCTTCCCCCGGATGGACGACGAAATGTGGCGCCGCTGGCTGTACACCGGAGTCACCCGCGCCGAAGAGGAACTCTACCTTTTCGGCTGACCAGGGGACGCTGCACGATAACTCGATTATTTCCGGTGCGCCATGCCGCGCGGCCCAAGTGGTATAATTTATAAAAGTGAATTCCCGGAAAGTTCAGCAAGGGGGGATGATGTCCGCCAAAACAAAGTGCCTGCTCGTCGGTCTTATAGCCGTTCTTTTCGCCGCCTGCGCCAGTCCTAAAACCGCGCAGCGCACCATTACGCAGGATGAGGTGGACGCCATCCGCGCCCGCGCCGCCGCGGCCGACCGGGATATGCCGGCCACGCCGAAAGCGCTGCAGTCCATTCCTTGAACAAATGACGCCGGCCCGGGGCTGAACCGCCCCGCGGCCTGCCTCAGAATTTCCTTAATTTTTCAGGGTCGCAGGCCCGCTCCTGCCGCATGGCCTGGGGGCAGTCCGGAAAGGCCGGGTGGCTGTCCTGCCAATATCTCTCGTCCAGCTTTGCCAGGGCGGTCCTATAGTCCTCCATGGTCACTATCCAGCAATGGGCCGTCCGGCTTTCGTTGAACAGATATACGTTGCCGCGGAAGTTCTTGCAGCCGAAGATCGCTATCTCCTCCATGCTCACGCCCGTGCCGTCGGCGCGGGTAGCGGTGTTGAACTTCAGGCTCCCGCCGGCGGCCGCGGCGCTGGGGTCAAGGCCGGGTTCGCCCGAGATCTTTTTTAAATAATCGTCCTTCCAGGCGCCTACCGTCGGTTCGTCGGGGTCCAGGCTGGCAAGGACCCGCAGGGCTTCTTTCCACTCTTTGTCGCCGGGGCAGTCCCGTGCCGAATTAAAAGTAAGGTAATAGCGCTGCACGTATTTGTACAGTACGCCCTGCACGCGGCAGCCGGCGCGCCCCTTAACGCCCCCGGCGGTTTTAAAATATTCAAACAGGGAGTTGTCCGGCAACTGCTCGCGCTGCGGCCGCGGGTTCCCGGCCAGCTTCCGCGCCCTGGCGAAATGGTCCTCGGCGTAAACGCTCTTCGGGTCCAGCGAATTCTCGGCCGCGATATCCAGCACGAACGCGCGCGACCCGGGCGCCAGGGAGAACGCATGCGGAATGCCTTTAGGCATAAGCCCGGGCACGGCGGCCGCGGCAGCCCAATCCGCCGGAACCTGAATAACATGCTTGTTGTCCGCCGACCGTAGCCACGCCGCCTCGCCGGCACAGAAGGGCGCGGCCAGGGCGGCCAACACGGCGCAGAAGATAAGCCGCTCCAC
>JAPLKJ010000235.1 GCA_026388125.1 Elusimicrobiota bacterium | reverse complement strand
CCCGATAATCATATAGAGGGTCCCCTCCCGCAGTTTGTAACATTGCTTTGTCTAGAAGCGATTACAAAACAGCTAAGGAGGGGACTTGTATGAAATTATACTCGGCAATAGACCTGCATTCCAATAACAGCGTGCTGGTTGTACTTAATGAAAAGAATCGGGTGGTGCTTGAAGAACGCCGCCCCAACGACCTGAAGGCCATATTGGCCGAACTGGCCCCGTACAAGAAAAACATCCAGGCGATCGCGGTGGAATCGACGTACAACTGGTACTGGCTGGTCGACGGTTTGATGGACGAGGGCTATGATGTGAAGCTCGTTAACACGGCGGCGGTCAAAGTTTATGAAGGGCTTAAATACACCGGAGACGAGCATGACGCGAAGCACCTTGCGCACCTGTTGCGGCTGGGTGTGCTGCCGACCGGATACATTCACCCGAAGGAAGACCGCGCCGTGCGGGACCTGCTGCGCAAGCGCGCGCAGCTAGTGCGCTGCCGCACCACGCAGATACTGAGCATACAGGGACTGGTAAGCCGGAACAGCGGGAAACGGATAAACACGGAGGGCGTCCGAAAGCTGGATGATGAAGGAATCAGTCGGTTCTGCGGCAGCGATCCGGTTCTGGCGATGGCGATAAAGAGCAACCTGTCTGTTTTACGCTGCCTGGACGAGCAGATCGCCGCGCTGGAAGCAGTAGTGCTTAAGCAGGCCAGGCTGAAACCGGAATTCAGGAAGCTATTAACGGTAGACGGGATTTGGGAGATCCTCGGGATGACGATAATGTATGAGGCCGGCGACATGAAGCGATTCGAGAAGGTCGGGCATTTTGCTTCCTACGCGCGCTGCGTGAGCAGTTCCCGCTGGAGCAACGGCAAAAAGAAAGGTGAGGGCAATCGTAAGAACGGAAACAAGTTCCTGGCTTGGGCGTTCATCGAGGCGGCGCATTACGCCGTGCGGTACAACGAGCGAATCAGAAGCTTTTACCAACGGAAGAAGGACAAGACCAACAAGATCGTAGCAGCTAAGGCCGTAGCACATAAATTGGCACGTGCGTGTTATCACGTTCTAAAAGAACGGACACCATTCGATGAGACACGCGCTTTTGCGTAAAGATTTGGTGAAGGAAGCGAGCTATGCGTAGTGTTGGGATAACCACTAACCCGATTAGCAGCTTCCTTCACCCTTCGTTTTGGGCGATGACGCCACGGCCGTAAGCCAGCGGAGCGTTGGCCGGATGAAAATCCGAAGCCATTAACCTGAAGGCGGAGAAATCCGCCGCTATATGGATACGGCAGTGAACCAAAGGTTTTCTGGGCCTTCCACGGAAGGCAGGGGCAAAGGCAGCCGTACCGCCTGCGCCTTGATCCTGATGAGTGACTGGCGCGGCTTCGTCCGACGTCAAACAAGAGAGAACCCGGTAGCGTAAGAGCCTTGAACGGAGGGATGTCGTAACGGATTTTAGATAAAAATATGCCACAAACTGTGGGCAGGGGCCTTTTTTTCTTGAAAAATGACCCTCTAATGAGCGACACTACGCTGTCGGGTTGATGTGGTATGCTATTAGTGTTAAGGAGAACTATTATGTTCGGCAAGCGCATCTCTAAAACTCAGTTCATGATGGGGCGGCAATGCATTAAACGGCTCTGGCTGTATAATTACCGCCGCGGCCTCATGCCGCCGGTCAGCCCGGAGCAGCAGCACGTTTTCGACGAGGGGCACGCCATAGGGGTGCTGGGCCGGGAATATTTCCCGGGCGGCCAACTGGTGGACGCGGACTTCAAACATGTCCGGGAGGCCGTGCAGCGCACCGCCGAACTGGTGGAACAGGGCGCCGGGATCATTTACGAGCCCGCTTTTGTTTTCGACAACGTGCTGGTGCGGTGCGATATTTTAAAGCGCAACCCGGACGGCTCCTGGGACCTGATAGAGGTGAAGGGCTCCACCGAGGTGAAGCCCGAATATCTGCACGACGCTGCCATACAGCGCTACGTGCTGGCGGGGGCCGGGCTGAAAATAAACAGAACGGCGCTGCTGCATATCGACAAGGCTTTTGTGCGGCGCGGCCCCATAGACGCGCAAAAATTCTTCCTCCTGGCGGACATCACGGCCGAGACCGCCGCCCTCCTGGCCGGCACGGGGGACGACCTGGAGCGGTTCATGGAAGCCCTTTCTTCCGGCTCCGAGCCGCAGGTGGGCATAGGCCAGCATTGTTCCATGCCGTACAACTGCGAATTCCGCGGGTATTGCTGGAAGGGCCTGCCGGAGCATTCTATTTACGACATCCCGCGCCTGAGCTGGGAGAAGAAGAACACGCTGAAAGCCATGGGCATACTGCGCTTCAGGGACGTGCCGGACGCTTTCGACCTGAGCGACGGGCAGAAGGCTGCTTTAAAGGTGGAGAAGAGCGGCCGCACCCTGCTGGACAAGGCGAAGATAGCGGAGTTCCTGGGCACCATAAAATACCCGCTGTACCACCTGGATTTCGAAACCATCATGCCGGGGCTGCCGCTGTATGACGGCTCGCGGCCGTACCAGCAGGTGCCGTTCCAGGTTTCGCTGCACGTGCAGGCCGCGGCGGGCGCGGAGCCGGGGCATTTCGAATATCTCGGCGACGGGCGCGCGGACCCACGGCCCGGGCTTATCGGCTTTCTGCTGGCGCACATAGGCCCGGCCGGCTCGCTGCTGGCCTACAACGCGGCTTTCGAGGCCAAGCGCATAGAGGAGCTGGCGCGGGACTTCCCGGAGCACGGGCCGGCGCTGCAGGCTCTGCCGGCCAGGTTCGCGGACCTGATGCAGCCGTTCCTGGAGCGGGCATACGTGCCCGCGGCCTGCCACGGGCGGTTCTCGCTGAAGAAGATCCTGCCGGCGCTGGTGCCGGACATGACCTACGAGGGCCTGCCCATCGGCAACGGCGGGGACGCCCAGCTGGCGTACTACCATATCCTGTCCGGAAAACTTTCGGCCGCGGAAATTGAGGCGGCGCGGCAGAACCTTTTAATTTATTGCGGCCAGGACACCCTGGCCATGGTAAAGATACTGGCGCATCTGTACCAGGTAAGTTGAGCGGGCGCGGGTCTTATTCCGCCCGGCGGCGCAGCAGCGCGTGCCAGAAGCCTGCCGGGTCGGGGGTAAGGGTTAAGACGTTAAAATCTTTGCCGAACAGCGCTGAGAAATCCTTTTTAACGAAGCTGCGGCGGTAGGCGCCGCGCGCTATGTGCCAATTGCGCCGCATTCCTTTGAAGAAACGGAAGCCGGGGCTGAATACCGTAAGCGCCAGGCAGCCGCCCGGCTTCAGCACGCGCAGCAGGCCCCGCCTGTACGCCGGCCAGTCGGCCTTGCGCTGGTGGTGCAGGCAGCCGAAATCCAGCACTACGGAGAAGGCGCCGGGTGAGAAAGGCAGGCGCAGCGCGTCGGCTTTCACAAAACGCACGGCAACTCCGGCGGCGCGCGCGGCGGCCCTGGCGCGCTTAAGGGCGTTCGGTTCGAAGTCGGCGCCGGTAACCAGGAAGCCGCGCTGAGCGGCCGCTATGGCGTGCCGGCCCTCGCCGCAGCCCAGGTCCAGCAGCGCCGCGCCCGGCAATTCCCCGGCCAGCCGGTCCAGGGCGCGCAGCACGTACGGGCTGGGTTCCGTTTCCCAGCCGTGGCTGCCGGTGCGGTACGCCTCCCGGAAATAGTTCTTATTGGCTTTTGCCTTCGATATCATCCCGGCCTCCGCACGCTACCGAAGCCCAAAAGGAAGAGTCCGCGAGACACCCGTTTAATAAGGGCCGCGGACTCATCGATAGTGTAGCAGACGTAGCGCGGTTGTCAAGGCCCAATCTGGAACGTTTAATCGCACCATTTCACGGCCGGCGCGCGGAAAGACTCCGGGCATTCGCCGTTATAGTACACGGCGGCGTGCACGGTATCCGGGGTGCCTATTTTCAGCAGCGCCTTGCGCGCGCGCCGGCGCAGCGCCGCGTCGGTGAGCGTCCACTGCACCTGTTTGGGCACGTTCAGGCCGGCTATCCCCTCCAGCCCGGCCACGGCCCCGCGCCGCGCGGCGGGGTCGGAGGAATTCATTACGCCCAAGAGCGCCGGCACGGCGCAAACCGCCTCCGGCCCCACGCGCCCCAGCGCGAACCCGGCCAGCCTGCGCGTTGAGGGGTCGGCGTCCTGCAGCGCGCCGGTAAGCGCTGTCACAAGCCCGGCGCGCGCTTCGGCGCTCAATTTTTCCGGCTTGTCGGCGCCCGGGAAACGTTGGGCGAAGGCTTTCGCCTCGAAAGAAGTTTCCAGCAATTGCCGCCCCGTATTCCTGAACGAGCCTATAATAAGGAAAAGCGAGATCAGCACCACCACCGCCACCAGCACGCTCAGAATACCGGCGCCCCGCCGGCGGGCAGGTGTATCGGTCAGCGTCATACCTTCCCCCTTTCCGCATGCCAGCGCGGCGCCAGCACCGTTACCGCCCGGGGCAGCACTTCGAACTCGGCCGGGAACATGCCGTCGGCCTCGCCGTCGATATTCAGATAGACCGGCACGTCCGCCGAAGCTTTAAGGACCTTCACCCCGCGCAGCGTTATCCCCGGCTCCCTTAAATGCGTACCGCGGTACAGGCGCGGGAAGTTGCGCCACAGCTTCAGGCGGCTCATGCCGCCCACCAGCACCAGGTCCAGCGCGCCGTCGTCGTCGCGGGCGCCGGGGGCCACCAGCATGCCGCCGCCCATGTAGGAAGTATTGGCCAGCACGCCCAGATGGTAAAGCCCGGAAAGATCGGCGCCGTCGGCGTTGAGGCGGAAGAATACCGGCCGCGCGGCCAGCAGCGCGTGGCCCGAGCACAGCGCGTAGGACAGCGTGCCGCCTAATTTCTTGCCGGTCATTTTTATCCGGCGGGCCACTTCGCCGGCCAGGCCGAAAGCGGCGATGTTGACGAAATGCCGCTCACGCGGCGCGCCGTCCGGGCCGAGGCAGCGCACGCGCCCCACGTCCAGCCCGCGCCGCTCCCCGCTCCTGAACAGTTCCAGCAGCCCGGCGAGGTCGCGCGGATAGCGAAGGTGGCGGGCGAGGTCGCAGCCGGAGCCGGCCGGCAGCGCCGCCAGCTCTGTGGCGCGCCGGATCCCTTCGGGCAGGCGCATCACGCCTTCCAGCATTTCGCTGAAAGTGCCGTCGCCCCCGACGGCCACCAGGCGGCTGACGCCGGCTTCAGCGGCCCTGAAGGCCAGCTCGGCCGCGTGGCCGGGTCCCTGGGTGCGCTCGCAGGCGGCGTCGGCCAGGTAGTCCCCGGCCGCGGCCTTGAAAGCTTCCCACACGCCGGAGGCACGCCCGTGCCCCGCTGCCGGGTTCAGAATGAACAGGGTCTGGAACATATGTTATTCAACGATATAAAAAAGAGGCGGCGCTTCCAAGCTTTTCAGCTTTTGGCGCCGCCGTTTGCTAAGCAGTACTAACTATTTCTTTTTGGCTTTCTTAGCAACTTTCTTTACGGCTTTCTTCGCAACTTTCTTTTTAGCGGGCATTTTTTCTCCTTGCACTTTACAGTGCTGTTCCTGATTCTATCTATTGTGCAGTAGAAATGCAATAGTTTTTTTTCATTTTTTTTATTATTTTTCAACTGGCGCGCGAAAATATAAAAATAGCGGGCGCGCCAGTGTTTTATATAATCTAAAAATGACCGAGCTGCTGGAAGCCGCGGAACTGGAAAAGCTGGAAGAAGGCCGCCTGCGCCCGGCGTGGCCGCGGGGCCTGCCGGTGCTGCTGGTGAAAACGGGCGGGGCGGTGTACGCGCTGGAGAACCGCTGCGCGCACATGGGCTGCCCGCTGGCGGCGGGCTCGCTCGACGGCTACACGCTGCAATGCCCCTGCCACGACTGGCGCTTCGACGTGCGCGACGGCAGTTTTCTGAACGCGCCGGAGCTGCGGCTGAGAACTTACGCGGTGGTAATTCAGGACGGGAAAGTTTTTATAAAGGCGGACCTATGAAAAAAGTGACCATCTACGCGCTGAGCACCTGCCTGTGGTGCAAGAAGACCAAGAAATATTTCGAGGACAGGAAAGTGGAGTTCGAGGCCGTCGATTACGACAAGCAGGACGAGGCCCGCCAGGAAGAGATGATGGAGGAGATGCGCGCGGCCGGCGGCACTGGCTCTTTTCCGTTCGTAAAGATAGGCGGCGCCTCCACGCAGGGCTACGATCCCGAAGAGTTCGAGAAACTGCTTCACAATAAATGAGCATACAGGCCCGCAAAACGGCGCTGCGCTTTCTTTTTGAACCCGTAATTGACAAGCTGGGCTATAAGTTCACGCCCGCGAAAGAGGACGCGGACTTTCTGCTGGAGCAGGAAGCCATCATAGAGGCCGAGACCGGCATTCCCTACTGCCCCTGCCAGGCGCGCACCAGGGACCGCGCGGAGAACATGCGCATGGTCTGCCCGTGCATCCCTTTCCACCGCGCCCATTACGACGCCATGCGGCGCTGCTGGTGCGGACTGTTCGTGCACAAGGACGTTACCGACCCCGACAAGCTCCGGCAGTTCCCGGAAGCGAAGATGAAGAAATAGGAATATCTTTATTTATGTTCATTAAAGCGGCTGAAGAAAAGGATATCGCGCCGGGGGGCATGAAAGCCGTTACGCTCAACGGCACGGAGCTCGTTCTGTGCAATTACGGCGGAAAGTTCTACGCCGTGGCCCGCGCCTGCGGCCACGCGCACGCCCGCCTGGAGCGCGGCGCGCTGACGGGCTGGGTGCTCACCTGTCCGCTGCATTACGCGCAGTTCGACATCCGCAGCGGCGAGGCCCTCAGCCGCCCCGTGCCGGAACGCGCCGAGAACAAATACCCCGCCCCCGCCGCGCCTGACCTTAAAACGGACGGCCTTAAGACGTGGCCGGTCAGAACGGAAGGCGGCTCCGTCCTGGTAGACCTGCAATAAATTCCCCGCCGCGAACGTTATATAGTCAGCGGACGAACTGGAGGCTGTATGAAACCTGTTATAACTGCGGTAGCGGCGTTCCTTATGCTGGCGTCGGCCGCGGCGGCGCAAGGCCCGATGGGGGCCTGCAAGGCCGACGTGGAAAAATTCTGTAAGGACATAGAGCCTGGCGAAGGCAGGATCATAGCCTGCCTGAAAGCGCACGAGGCCGAGCTGTCGGCGGAATGCAAGACCAGGGACCTGGAAGCCAAAGGCCCTAAAGAAAAGAAAGGCAACGGCCTGATAGAAGCCTGCAAGGCCGACCTGGACAAGCTGTGCGCCGAAGTTAAGGGCGGGCCCGGCGGAAAAATGCGCTGCCTCAAAGAGAACGAGGCCGCCCTGTCCGAGGGCTGCAAAGCCAAGTTCAGCGAGCAGAAAGAAAAGATGCAGAAAGCCAACCCCTGCCTGGCGGACATGGAGAAATTCTGCAAGGACGTAAAGCCGGGCGAGGGCAGGATCATAATGTGCCTGAAAACGCACGACGCAGAACTGTCGGCGGAATGCAAGGCAAAGGGCCTGGAAGCGAAGGACAGGAAAGGGAAGGGCCCTGAAGCCGGCGCAGAAGGGAAGGGCCAGAAAGAGAAAAAAGGCGGCGCCCTGATAGCGGCCTGCAAGGCCGACCTGGACAAGCTGTGCGCGGACGTGCCTGTAGGCCACGGCGCGAAAATACGCTGCCTGAAAAAGAACGAGGCCGTCCTGTCCGAGGGCTGCAAGGCCGGGCTGGACAAGGCTAAAGAGAAGCTGAACGAGCGGCGCGGGGACAAAGACGGCCCCGGCGGCGGGAAACCGGAGGGGTCGGAAGAAGCCACCGAACCGCCGGCGCCCGCCGAAGGCGAATAACCCGGCGCGGCGCTGCCCGCCGGCAGCGGGCGCGGGCCCCTGCCGACGATCGGGATAGGGGCGGCAGTCAATAGGGACTGCCGTCCCCTCCCACACCACCGGACGTGCGGGTCCGCATCCGGCGGTTCGGAAGTCTTCAGAGGTCGAGTCCGGTTTCCCGGTCTCGGCCTCTTGGCTTTTGAGGCTG
>JAPLKJ010000118.1 GCA_026388125.1 Elusimicrobiota bacterium | reverse complement strand
ATGCCGCTCATTACCATGCGGGCCACCCACAGGTAAAGTATCTCGTAGCCGGTGACCAGCACCGAGGTGGGGTAATAATACGCCAGGTCTTTGGTCCGCTCCGGCCAGCCGAAGACCGAGAACGGCCACAACGCCGACGAGAACCAGGTGTCCAGCACGTCGGGGTCCTGCAGCAGGTCGGCGCCGCCGCAAGCCGGGCAGGCGGCGGGTTTCTCGAAAGAGATAACGGGACTGGCGCCCTGCGCGAACGAGACGCGCGAAAGCTCGCCCTTGTCCGAGAATTTCAGGCCGGCGCCGGAGCAGTTGCGGCAGTACCAGGCGGGAATACGGTGGCCCCACCAGATCTGGCGCGAAACGCACCAGTCCTGTATGTTCTTAAGCCATTCCGTGAACGGCTTCTTCCAGGAGGGGGGGTAGAATTTCACGTCGCCGCTCTCCGCGGCGGCTATGGCCGGGGCGGCCAGGTCCTGCATCTTCACGAACCACTGCTCGGAGACCAGCGGCTCTATGTGCTGGCCGCAGCGCGAGCATTTGCCGACGGAGTGCCTGTAATGCTCCTCTTTCTCCAGCAGGCCGGCGGCGTTGAGGTCCTCCATGACCAGCTTGCGGGCCGCCTGGACGCTGGCGCCGGCGTATTTTTCGGGGCAGTTCATCATGTGCCCTTCGTAGGAAATTATGCGCAGCGCTTCCAGGCCGTGGCGCTGGCCTATCTCGAAGTCCAGCGGGTCGTGCGCCGGCGTTACCTTGACCGCGCCCGTCCCGAAGCCTTTCTCTACGCCCTCGTCGGCCACCAGCGGGATCAGCCGGCCGGTGAGCGGCAGCCGGAGTTTTTTGCCGGCCATGCCCTTGTATCTTTCGTCGTCGGGGTGCACGGCCACCGCCGCGTCGCCCAGCAGGGTTTCGGGCCGGGTAGTGGCCACCGTAACGTGGCCGGAGCCGTCCTCGAAAGCGTAGCGTATATGCCAGAGCTTGGACCTCTCGTCCTCATGCTCCACTTCAATGTCGGACAGCGCCGTGCCGCAGCGCGTGCACCAGTTTATCATGCGCTCGCCGCGGTAGATAAGGCCCTTGCCCCACAGCGCGCGGAAGGCTTCGTAGACCGAAGCGGCCCGCCGGTCGTCCATGGTGAAGCGGACGTTCGCGGGGTCGAGGTCCAGCGCGCAGCCCAGCTTGCGCAGCTGGCCTAAAATAGTGGCGCCGCATTCCGCGTGCCAGGCCCAGGTGCGCTTCAGGAATTCCTCGCGGCCCAGGTCGTGGCGGGTCTTGCCCTCGGCCTTGAGCATCTTCTCCATCACGTTCTGCGTGGCTATGCCGCCGTGGTCGGTGCCCGGCACCCAGCTGGCTTCGCGGCCGAGCATGCGCTGATAGCGCACCAGCACGTCCTGCAGCGTGGCGTTGAGGGCGTGCCCCATGTGCAGGGCGCCGGTTATGTTGGGCGGGGGGATGACAACGACGAAAGGTTCTTTGCCGGCGCGGGGGACGGAAATGAAAAGCCGGTCCTTCTGCCAGGCTTCGGCCCATTTTGCTTCTACGGGCGAGGGTTCATAAACCTTGCTCAGCATGTTTGACTTTCCTCACACGAACTCGCGGAAGACGGCGTTCGACAGGTAAAGCCGGCTGCTTTTTATCTTTATCGTGCGGCCGTTCTTCTCTATAAGGCCTTGGGCGAGCAGCCGGCCTATTTCCCCGCTGAACTCCGTAATTATATCACTTTCGAGTTCCACCCCGTCCGTTTTGCGCAGCCCCAGCATGATCTTCTCGGCCAGCCGGGCGCGCCCGGTAAGGGTTTCGCGGGACCCGGCCGCCGGGATCCCCTGCGCCGCTACCGAGGTCAGGTAGGTTTCCAGGTCCCCGGTGTTGGTCCGGCGCTCGCCGTCCAGGTAGGAGGCGGCGGCCGGGCCCAGCCCCAGGTAACTGCCCTGTTCCCAGTAATTCAGGTTGTGCCGGCATCGGCGGCCTTCGCGCGCGAAATTCGAGATCTCGTAGCGCAGGAGCCCGGCGGCTTCCAGCGCGGACGCGGCGGCCTCGTACATTTCCGCGGCGGCTTCAGGCGCCTCTTTCACTCCCTGCCGGTAGAAAAGCGTGCCCTCGTGCACTTCCAGCGCGTACAGCGAGACGTGTTCCGGGCGCATGGCCAGCAGCCAGTCCAGGGACTCGGTGAAATCGGCCAGGCTCTGCCCCGGCAGGCCGCACATCAGGTCGGCGTTTATGTTCTCGAACCCCGCGGCGCGCAGCACCTCGTAGGCCCGGGCGAAGTCGCCCGACATGGCCACGCGCCCCAGGCCGCGCAGCAGCCTGTCCTGCGCCGCCTGCAGGCCCAGGCTGACGCGGTTGATGCCGGCTCGCCTGAACAGGCCCGCCTTCTCCTCGTCCAGGCTTTCCGGATTGGCCTCGAACGTGGCTTCAGCCAGTTCCCCGGCGGGGCCGGTCAGGGAATTGATTATCGAGAAAAATTTCTCCAGCTGGGCGGCCGACAGCAGGCTGGGGGTTCCGCCTCCGACGTAAAGGGTGTCGAAGGAGCCGGCCAGGCGCGCGTATGCGCGCGCTTCTCCGGCCAGGGCCCCGAGGTAGGCGTCCACGCGGCAGCTCCCGTCCGGCGCAGCCAGTTCCGCCGTGGAGGCGAAATCGCAGTAGCCGCATTTCTTCCTGCAGAAGGGAATGTGAACGTAAAGTCCGGGCATAGACGGGGCCGCTGGCGGCTGGGGAAAAAGAGCCGGCCCGGTTTTAAGGCCGGGCCGGCTCGCTGCCCGCGGGCGCTCTTACGCCTGCGGCTTGCGGTTCTCCATGAACATCTTGATAAGGTCCATCGGCACGGGGAAGATTATCGTCGAGTTCTTCTCCGTGGAGATCTCGGTCAGGGTCTGCAGGTACCTGAGCTGGATCGAAGTGGGGTTCATCGCCATGATCTGCGCGGCGTCGGAGAGCTTCTGCGCGGCCTGGAATTCGCCCTCGGCGTGAATGACCTTGGCGCGGCGTTCGCGCTCGGCTTCGGCCTGGCGGGCGATGGCGCGCTGCATGTCCTGCGGCAGGTCCACGTTCTTTACCTCGACGCTGGAGATCTTTATGCCCCAGGGCTCGGTGTGCAGGTCCAGGATCTCCTGCAGGTTCTTGTTGATCTTGTCGCGCTGGGCGAGCAGGTCGTCGAGCTCCTGCTGGCCGAGGACGCTCCTGAGCGTGGTCTGGGCGAGCTGGCTGGTGGCGTACATATAGTTCTCGACGTTCAGCACCGCGGCCTGGGGGTCGATCACGCGGAAGTAGATCACGGCGTTGACCTTCACCGAGATGTTGTCTCGGGTGATCACGTCCTGCGGGGGCACGTCGAGCACCACCACGCGGGTGCTCATGCGGAACATCTGCTGCACGCCGGGGATCAGGAAGATGAGCCCGGGGCCTTTCACGCCGGTGAAGCGGCCGAGCGTCAGCGTTACGCCGCGCTCGTATTCGTTGAGCACTTTGATGCTCGAAAACAGGATCACCACGATGATTATTATCAGGGGTGTTGAAAACGCTGTTAACATTTTAACCTCCGTAGAACGTTGGATTCCCGCCTGTCTAAAGTGTATCAAAGAATATATCGGATGGCAAACGAATTACCGCGCCCGGGCGGACGGGCCGCCTTTCGCGCTTATAAATTTAGTAATATATTTGCAAGGTCTTTATGAGCAAACGAAGGTTGGCCAGGGAAAACTGCCTGCAGTCTCTTTACGCCTCCGACATAGCGCATCTGGAAGCCGCGTCCGTGCTTGCCAGTTTCCAGATGCTCGATTTCGCCGCCGAAGAAAAGAACTTCGATTTTTACAAGCTGCTTTACTCCTCGACAATTTCCAACCTGCCCAAGATAGACGGCATCATCAGCGGCATCAGCCTGAACTGGTAGATAGAGCGCATGCCCGCCGTGGACCGCGCCATCCTGCGCATGGCGGTGTGCGAAATGATGGTGCTTACCGACGCGCCGGTGGCGGTGATCATAGACGAGGCCATAGAGCTGGCCAAGAAATATTCCACCGACAAATCCGGCAAGTTCATTAACGGCGTGCTGGACAATATAGCAAGGCACAATAACCTGGTAAAATGAACCCCAAGCGCGATCCGCGCGAAGAACTGGAGGCGCTCACGGCCGAGATACGGCGGCATGAGCGCCTTTATTATGTTTCGGACTCGCCCGAGCTGTCCGACAGCGAGTTCGACGCGCTGATGAACCGGCTTAAAGAGCTGGAGGCCGCGCACCCCGAACTGGTCTCCGATTCCTCCCCTACCCGCCGCGTGGGCGGCGAGCGCTCCAACACCTTCGCCTCCGTACCGCACCGCATCCCCATGCTTTCGCTGGACAACTGCTATTCCGAGCATGAATTCCTTGAATGGCACGAGCGCGTTAAAAAAGGCCTGAACGGCGAACCGTACGAGCTGGTGGTGGAAGCCAAGATAGACGGTCTTTCCTGCTCGATAGAGTACGAGAAAGGCAGGCTCGCGCGGGCCTCCACCCGCGGCGACGGCGAGACCGGCGAGGACGTGACGCTCAACGTCCGCACCATCAGGTCGGTGCCGCTCAGGCTGGACCTCAGCAACCCCCCGCCGGTCTTCGAGGCCCGCGGCGAGGTCTACATGGACAAGGCCGATTTCGCCGGCCTGCGCGAAGCGGCGCTGGAGGCCGGGGAAGAGCCTTTCGTAAACCCGCGCAACGCCGCGGCCGGCTCGCTGCGGCAGAAGGACCCCGGCGTGACCGCCGGGCGCCGCCTGAAGTTCATCGCCCATTCCTATGGCTACCTGGAAGGCATGGTGGAGCCCGACTCGCACTGGGAATACCTCAACATCTGCCGCGCGCTGGGCTTCAATATCTCCACGCTGGGCAACCGCACCTGCCGCAGCGCCGAAGAGGTGCTGGCCTTCTACGCCGAATATGCCGAGAAGCGCTTCACCCTGCCCTTCGAAATAGACGGGCTGGTGATAAAGATAAATTCCCGCAGGCAGCAGAAGCTGCTCGGCTTCACGTCCAAGAGCCCGCGCTGGGCCATAGCTTTCAAGTACCCGGCCCAGCAGGCCACCACCACGGTGCTCAAGGTGGAGTTCTCGGTGGGCCGCACCGGCGCCATCACGCCGGTGGCGGAGCTGGAGCCGGTGAAATGCGGCGGCGTCACCATCTCCAGCGCCACGCTGCATAATTTCGACGAGATAGCGCGCCTGGGCCTGAAGACCGGCGACCGCGTGGTGATAGAGCGTGCCGGCGAAGTGATCCCCAAGGTGGTGAAAGTGCTGGCCGCCGCCCGTACCGGCGCTGAAAAAGAAATTATTCCGCCCAAGGCCTGCCCCTCCTGCGGCTCGGAGGTTTTCCGGGACGAGGAGGCAGTGGCCCTGCGCTGCGTGAACCCGTGCTGCCCGGTGCAGTTCCGGAGAGCGCTGCTGCACTTCTCCGCGCGCGACGCGATGAACATAGAGGGCTTCGGCGTCTCCTCCACCGAGCAACTGGTGGACAAGGGCCTGGTGAAAGGCTTCCCCGACATTTACCGGCTGAAGAAAGAGGACCTGCTGGGGCTCGAGCTTTTCAAGGATAAAAAAGCGGACAATCTGCTGGCCGAAATAGACGGGAGCCGCGCGCGGCCGCTCTCCCGCCTGATCTACGCCCTGGGCATAAGGCATATAGGCGAGAAGAACGCCCGCGTGCTGGCCGGGCATTTCCGGACCATGAACGCTTTCATGGCCGCCGTGCCGGAGGAACTGGCCCGGATCAGCGACGTGGGCCCGGTGATAGCGGAGGCCGTTACGGAATTCTTCAAGTCGGCCGCCACGCGCGCGATGGTGGCGGAACTGGCGGGGCTGGGCCTGCGCATGGACGAGCCGGAGCCGAAAACTTCCGGCGGCGCGCTGGCCGGCAAGACCTTCGTTTTTACCGGTGAGCTGAAGACGCTGACGCGCAGCGAGGCCCAGGGCCTGGTGCGCGAGCTTGGGGGGAAGGAAACCTCCTCCGTTTCTGCCAAGACCTCCTATGTGGTGGCGGGGGCGGAGCCGGGCTCCAAGTACGAGAAAGCGAAGAAGCTGGGCGTGCCCGTCCTTTCGGAAGAAGAATTCATCCAACTTACAAAAAATAAGCGCTAGGCGGCCGGACAGCGCAACGATCATGCCCGACAAGACAGCTTATCTGAGCGTTTACGACAAGACCGGCCTCGAGGACTTCGCCCGGGGGCTGGAGGAGCTGGGCTTCGAGCTCTACGCTTCGGGCTCCACCTTCAAGCTGCTGGCCGAGGCCGGCATCGAGGCCGAAGAGGTGCGCTATTCGCCGCCGGTGCCCGCGGCCGTGCTCAGGGCGCTGTCCGGGCGCTTTCCCTGCGTTTCAGAGAACGGAGTGGAGCTGCCGGCCTTTTACGTGGTGGCGGCCAACCTCTATCCCATCGCCAATATAGTCGGGCAGGAAGAATTCGCCATCGAGGAGCTCGCCAGCTATCTCGATCAGTCCAATTCGGCCGTGCTCCGGGCCGCCGCCCGCGATTTCGAGAAAGTTATAACCATCTCCAGCCCCGTGGATTACGGCCCGGTGCTGCGCGCTTTAAAAGAAGCGGGCGGCCTTGAGCCAGAAATAAAGAAGCAGCTGGCGGCGCGCGCCTGGCAGTGCCTGGCGGCCTACGACGCCACCGTGGCGCAGTATCTCGCCGAGCCCGGGAACATGCTCAACGACGAGGTGGTGCTGAGCCTTAAGAAGGTGACCGACCTGGCTTACGGCGAGAACCGCCACCAGAAGGCCGCGTTCTACGCCCTCAGCGGCGCCCGCCCGCGCGGCCTCAACGCCGCCAAAATACTTTCCGGCGGCGGGCTGAACCTGAACCATTATCTCGACCTGGACACGGCTTTCGAGCTGGCGATGGAATTTGCCGAGGCTGTCTGCGTCATCTCGAAGCACGACCGGCCCACCGGCCTGTGCGCGGCCGGCACGCAGGCGGAATGCCTGCGCGGGGCGCTCAAGGCCGACCCCGCCGGAGCGGTGGGGGGGACGGCCGCTTTCAACCGGCAGCTCGATGACGAGACCGCCCGGCAGCTTACCTGCGCGTTCATCGAAAGCGTAGTGGCGCCCGGTTTCAGCCCCGAAGCTCTCAAGCTGTTGCGGGCAAAGGACGGGCTGCATGTGCTGGCGCTGGCGGCGCCGGTGCTGTCGCCGCACGAGGTGGAGATACGTTCCGTGGCCGGCGGCCTGCTGATAGAGGCCAAGGACAATACCCTGTTCTCCGCCGAGCCGGCCTGCGTCACACGCCGCAAACCCTCGGACGCGGAGCTGCGTTCCCTCAGGCTGGCCTGGAAGGCCGTGAAATACGCGAAGACCTACGCCGTGGTGATGGCCGAGGGCGGCGCCGTTTCCGCCGTGAGCGCGGCCGAAAGCTCCACCTACGACGCCGTGCGCGGCGCGGTATGGAAACTGCGCGACAAACGCACCATCCTGCCCGGCCCCGGGCCGCTGGTGATGGCCGCCGACGCCGCGCTGCCGCTCAAGACGCTGCAGGCCGCGCTGGCCGCCGGCGTGACCGCGGTGATACAGCCGGGCGGCTGGCAGGACGACGCCGATTGTGCCGAGCTCTGCGATTCGAAGAACGCCGCTATGCTGTTCGCGGGCATCCGCCACTTCCGGCATTGAGGTCAGGACCGCGGACCCTAAATGATGTTCAGCTCTTTGCCTGTTTTGGCGAACTTCTCCACCGCGAACTCGAGGTCCTTGATGGTATGCCCGGCGGTGACTATGGTGCGCAGGCGTTCCTTGCCTTTCGGGACGGTCGGGAAGCCCAGCGGCAGCGCGAAAACCCCTTCCTCGAACAGCCGGTTGGACAGCGCCTTCGCTTTGTCCATGTCGCCTACCATCACGGGCGTTATCGGCGTGACCGAATTGCCGGTGTCGAACCCGGCTTTTTTCATCTCTTCCTTGAAGAAAGCCGTGTTGTCCCACAGCCGCTTCAGGTACTGCGGTTCGGTCAGCAGGATATCCAGCACGGCCAGGCAGGTGGCCGCCACCGACGGGGGCTGGGAGCTGGAGAAAAGGAAGGGCCTGGCCACGGAGCCCATATAATCGCGCAGGCTTTGCGTGGTGGCCGCGTAGCCGCCCACGGCCGCGAAGGCCTTGGACAGCGTGCCTATCTGTATCTCCACTTTCCCGTCCAGCCCGTAATGGCTCACGGTGCCGCGGCCTTCCTTGCCTATCACGCCGCTGGCGTGGGCGTCGTCCACCATCACGAACGCGCCGTACTTGTGGGCCACGGCCACGATCTCGTCGAGGTTGGCGATGTCGCCGTCCATCGAGAACACGCCGTCGGTCACCACCATCTTGCGGCGCGCGGCGCGCGCTTCGGGGGCGGAGAGGATCTCCTCCAGGTGCTTGACGTCTTTGTGCCGGTAGATCTTGCGAGGGGCCTTGGCCAGGCGGGCGCCGTCTATGATGGAGGCGTGGTTGAGCTCGTCGGAGATCAGCAGGTCGGTCTCCGCCGACATCAGCGACTGGCACACCGCCACGTTGGAGGTGAAGCCGGACTGGAACAGGATGGAGGCCTCGGCGTGCTTGAACTCGGCGAATCTCCTTTCGAGCTCCGTATGCAGGGACATGGTGCCTATTATGGTGCGCACCGCGGCCGAGCCCACGCCGTACTTTTCGATGGCGTCGATGGCGGCCTTCTTGACCTTCGGGTTGTCGGCCAGGGCCAGGTAATTGTTGGAAGTGAGGTTTACTACTTTTTTTCCGTCTATCACGGAAACCGGGGCCTGCGCGCTTTCCAGCACGCGCGGTTTTATGAAGCGGTTCTCCTTTTTAAGCGCGGCAACTTCCTCGTCGGCGAATTTAAGGGTCTCAAAGGTCATAGTGTTATTCTCCCTGCTGAAGCGTTAGCTGCCCTGGCGGGCTTACGGCACCAGTATCACTTTGCCGCATTTCTGCTCTTTCGAATTTATCAGGTCGAAGGCCTTCCTGAAATCCTTGAACCTGAAGGTGTGGGTGATGGCGGGCCTGGGGTCCACCGCGCCAGATTTCAGCAGGCTTTCCATCTTATACCAGCTCCTGAAGATCTCCCGTCCGGCCACGCCCTCGAGGCGGATGCCCCTGCGCACGATGTCGCCGGCGTAGTCTATGCTCAGGTTGGTCAGCGGCAGCCCGAACGCCACGAAGCGGCCACCGGGGCGCAGCGCTTTCAGCCCGAGCTCGACGGCGGCCGCGCCGCCGCTCATTTCCACCACGGTGTCGGCGCCTTCGGCGCCGCAGGTCCTGGCTATCTTTTTCAGGCAGTTCCTGTCGGCGGGATCGATGGCCGCCCCGGCTCCCATCTTCAGCGCCAGCCGGCGCCGGTAGGGGGAGGGGTCCAGCGCTATTATCTTCCTGGCCCCGCCGGCCCTGGCTATGCCGGCCGCGAAAAGGCCCTGCGGCGCGCAGCCCGAGACCACGATGGACCGGCCCACGATATCTTCTGCCAGCACCGCGTGCACGGAGCTGCCGAACGCGCCCATCAGCGCGCCAATGTCCTTGAGCGAGTCGTCGGTGTGCTTCCAGGCGCAGCGCGCCGGCACCGCCGCGTATTCGGCCAGCCCGCCGGGCGTGTCGCGGCCTATCACGCGCAGGTACTGGCAGATATGGCGCTGGTCGTTGCGGCACTGGCCGCAGACGCCGCAGAAAATGTGGGATTCCACGGAAACGAAATCGCCTTTCTCGAAGCCGCGGGCCAGCGAGCCGGTTTCCACCACTTCGCCGCAGAATTCCTGGCCGAAGACAAAGGGCAGGCGGTGGGCGGGGAACAAAGGGTCGGTCCAGTTATAGGCGGCCAGGTCGCCGGAACTCAGCGAGGCGGAGGTTACGCGGATCAGCAGTTCGTCCTTGTTTATTGCCGGCACCTCGGCGTCGCGGTATGCCGCGCCCGGGGCGTGAGAGGTTTTTACAATTGCTTTCATGGGTGGCTCCTTGCCGTCTCGGACCGCGTAGCGCGCGGGCCTGATCATTATGATATAAAAAATGGATTGAAAAATATATCTAACCGCGGGTAAAATTTAGTAAATTGTATATAACATGCCGCAATTGTCGCAGACGCTTCCCGCTGAAGACCGCCTTGTTCTGCTGCCTAAGAACCCGGGCGCTTTTTTCGTGCTGTGGCTGTTCTCAGCCTCGCGCGTGGAGGCTTTCCGCTCCGGCGCGCTGGCCGGGGAAGTGGAGCTGCGGCTGTTCTTCCAGGAGGACAAGGCGCAGGCTTTCTCCAGCAAGGCCGCGTGGAACGCGGGCGGGGCTTACCTGGACGTGCCGGCGCAGGGGAAGACTTACTCGGCCGCCCTTTATGCGCAGCGCGGCGGTGAATGGGAAAAGCTTCTCGAATCCAATTCCTCCGCAGCCCCGGCCGCGGCCGGAATGGCCGAAGAGCGCGCTTATGCCAGCATGGAATTCCATAAACGGGGGCTGCCATGAGCTCGCGCGGTTCTTTGATGTTCGTGCTGCACGCCCACCTGCCGTACGTGAACCATCCCGCCGATTCCAGCTTCCTGGAAGAGAACTGGTTCTTCGAGGCCGTGGCGGAAACCTACGTCCCCATTATTTCTTCGCTCGAGCGCCTGGCCGCCGAAGGCATCCGGCCGGGCATCGCCATTTCCATTTCGCCCACGCTGGGGGCCATGCTGGAGAACGAGGAACTCGAGGAGAAGATGGCGCTGTACCTCGAATCCCGCCTGGAGCTTATCGAGAAAGAACTGGTGCGCGCCAAAGATAATCCGGCGCTGCTGAAAACGGTCAGGCTCTACCAGAAACTTTACGAGGATGCCGCCGCGCTGATGCATAAATACAGCGGTGACCTTATCACCCCGCTGAAGGCGCTGCAGCATTCCGGGCAGATAGAGATAATAACCACGGCCGCCACGCACGCCGTGCTGCCGCTGCTGACCAGACCCGAGGCCGTGCGGGCCCAGCTGGCGGTGGCGGCGGAGGATTACCAGGAGCGCTTCAACCGGCCGCCGGCGGGTTTCTGGCTGCCGGAGTGCGGCTATGAGCCGCGCCTCAACTCCTACATGAAGCTTTCAGGGTTCGCGTACACTTTCACCGAGTCCCACGCCGTGGAGTTCGCGGGCGACGCGGCGCCCGGCGGCGTCTCCACCCCCTACCGCACCACCAACGGCCTGGGGCTTTTCGCCAGGGACGCGGCCAGCTCGCGCGAAGTGTGGAGCGCCAAGTTCGGCTACCCCGGCGACCCGGCGTACCGGGAATTTTACCGGGACCTGGGGCACGACGGGGAATACGAGGATATCCGCCCTTACCTCGGGTCCGACGGCATCAGGCGCCCGCTGGGGCTTAAATACTACCGCATCACGGGGCACGGCGTGGACCTGGCGGCCAAGGAGTACTACGACCCCGACCTGGCCCTGGCGCGGGTGGAGGCGCACGCCGCGGATTTCCTGGCCCGCCGCATGGCGCAGACGGACGAGATCTACAACGCGCACGGCGGGCGGCCGCTGATAGTGAGCTGTTACGACGCCGAGCTGTTCGGCCACTGGTGGTTCGAGGGGCCGGCTTTCCTGGAGACGGTGATCCGCAAGATACGGGTCGAGCGCCTGCCGCTGCAGTTCGTTACGCCCTCGGAATATCTTAACTCCTGCCAGGAGCCGCGGGCGATCACGCCGGGCATGTCCTCCTGGGGCGAGAACGGCTATTTCGACCCGTGGGTGAACGAGTCCAACGATTTCATTTATAACGCGGTCTACGCGGCCACCGACAAGATGATAGAGACGGCCAACCGCTTCCGCAACCAGGACCTGTCGGGGGTGAACGCCCGGGCGCTGAACCAGGCCGCACGCGAGACTTTGCTGGCGCAGTCCTCCGACTGGGCTTTCCTGCTTTACATCGGTTCCCACGCGCAGTACGCCAAGAGCCGCCTGGAGGACCATGCGGCGGCCGCCATCAAGCTGCTGGGCGAAGTGATAGAGAAAAAAGTGGACGAGGCCGCGCTCTCCGAGCTGGAGCAGCGCAACAATCTCTTCCCGCGCCTCGATTTCCGCGTCTTCGCTTCAGTCTCGAAATTCTGATCCCGGCTCCGCTGCCGGGGCCGGGATCAGAAGCGTGCCGCGAACCTTACGCGGCGTTGCTAGACCGCCTGTTTCTTCTTCTTGAACTCTTTCCACACCGCCTTGAAATCCTCCGGCATCGGGGATTCCAGTTCCGTTTTTTTGCCGGTCACGGGGTGGGCGAAGGCCAGGCGCGTCGAATGCAGCAGCATGCGGGCCGCAGGGCGGCCGCCGTAGAGCCTGTCGCCTATTATCGGGTGGCCCAGGTACTCCATGTGTATCCTTATCTGGTTGGTGCGGCCGGTCATGGGGTGTATCTGGAGCAGGGCGCAGTCGGCGCCCTTTTCCTTTATCTTGTATTCGGTCACGGCGTCCCGGCCGTATTCCCAGACCTTGATCTTCTTGAAGCCCGTGGCGCGGCCGATGGGGGCGTTTATCACGCCGGCCCGGTCCTCCGGGATGCCGCCCACGGCGCCCAGGTAGGTCTTCTCCATCAGGCGGTCCCTGAACCCCGCTGTAAGCGCTTCCTGCGCCTCCGCGGTCTTGGCCAGTATCATCAGCCCGCTGGTGTCGCGGTCGAGGCGGTGCACCAGGCCCAGCCTGGTAACGCCGGCTGCTGCCGTCTTCGGGCGCGCGGAGAACAGCAGCGATACCAGCGTGGGCTCTCCGAGCAGGGCGGCGGCCGGGTTCGTTTCCCAGCCCGCCGAATTCGGGTGCACGGCCAGGCCCGCCGGCTTTTCCACCGCCAGCAGCGCTTTGTCCTCGAAGATCACCAGTCTCTCGAAGCCGTCCTGCCGCTGGCCGGTCTCGGGGGCGCCTATCTCCACGATATCGCCCGTGTCGAGCTGATACGACGGCTTCCTGAGCTCGCCGTTGACCGTGACCAGCCCTTCCAGCACCAGGGACCTGGAGAAGGGCCTGGTGAAGTTCTCGCCGGTTTCAGTAAGGAACACATCAAGCCGGCAAGGTGGGCCTGAATAGGTGATTTTATTTTTTTTCATAATTTAGTTTTACCAGGCAGGCCGCCGCGGCGGCCGCTACCGCAGCGGAGATCAGCTGGCCGGAGGACAGCCCCAGCGTCGAGACCCCGCGGTCGTCCCCGCGCAGGAATTCCAGCGAGAAACGCAGCGCGCCGTACAGCACCGCGTAGAGGCAGATCACCGTTCCGGGCCGGAGGCGCCCGGCCAGCCCCCTGTTCAGGGCTTTGTTAAGCATAACAAAGATCAGCACGTTCCCGGCGGCCTCGTAGAGCTGCACGGGGTGCAGCGGTATTCCCAGCAGGGCGGGGTTCACTTCGCAGACCGGGTTCGTGAACGTGACGCCCGGCCAGCCGCCGGCGGGGAGCCCGTGGCAGCAGCCGGCCAGGAAACAGCCTATCCGGCCGAAAGCGTGGCCGATAGCCAGCGCCGGCGCGAAGAGGTCGGCCGCGCGCGGCAGCGGCAGGCGGTTGCGGCGCGCGGTGAGCAGGAAGGCCGCGGCGCCGCCGGCCAGCCCGCCGTAAAAAACAAAACCGTACTGGAAAGTGCGCAGCACGTAGTACAGTTTCTGCGCGATGCTTCCGCCGAAGTCCTGCCAGTAGGTGACCGCGTAGAAGAGCTTGGCGCCCAGCATGCCGCCCAGCACGGTGTAAAAGATCAGATCGGAAAGCGCTTCCCGTTTAAGGCCGGCCTTTTGCGCCCTGCTGAAAATATAGAAGATCGCGGACAGGTAGCCGGCCGCCACCATCAGCCCGTAGGCCGGCAGTTTGAACGCCCCGATCTGGAAAATGAATGGATGCATGGTTATCAGCCGGCCGGCGCCGCTTTTTTCAGGAAAGCTATGGCGCGGGAAAAATCCGCCAGCGGGGCCGCGGCTATGCCGAGCTCCCGGCAGAGCCTGAGCAGCCGCCCCGCGGCATAAACCTTGTCGGCCAGCGCGGCCGCCTTCAGGTCGTTGGGCCCGTCGCCGAAAAAGACCACACTGCGCCCCGCGCGCTTGTGCCGGCGCACCCGGTCGGCCTTGAAAGCGCTGAGGTCCATGCGCCCGAGGAAGGGATAGTTTATCTCTATCCCGGCCGGGGTCACGCGGGCCCTGCCGAAAAAGGCCTTCACGCTCACGCCCTGCTTCCTGAAAAAAGGGTCCGCGTAAAGGTCTACGCCGCCGCTGGCCACTTCGAAAGGTATGCGGTTGAGCGCGCAGAACGCCACGAACTCCCGGAACCCGGGTCTGGCCTTGACCCTGCGCCTGACGAATTGTGCTATGGCGGCCTCCGAAAGCTTCGCCCCGGCGAAGGCCTTCTTCATGAAGTCCTCCACGCGCACCTTCAGCGAATAGGACTTCGCTATGGTTTCCCTGTCCGCGCAGCCGTAATGCAGCAGCAGCGAGTCCCCAACGTCGGCCAGCGTGATGGTGCCGTCGAAATCCGAGACCGCCGCCCAGCCGCCCGGCGCCGGCTTGCGCCGCGTCATTTTACCGCCTTGAGAAAGTCTTCCCGGCGGCCCTGGAGGGCCAGCTTAAGATACAGATTGTATTCCTTCTGCACGCCCATGGTGGAGGCGTCCCCGTTGTAGGAATGGCCGGGGTACAGCGCGTCGGCGGAGGGCAGGCCGGCCAGCCTCACGAAGCTGTTGTACAGCGCCTCGGGACTCGAGCCCGGCAGGTCCACGCGGCCGCACTCGCCCACGAACAGCGTATCGCCGGAGAACACGGCGCCCGGCACCAGGTAGCAGACCGAGCCCTGCGTGTGCCCCGCCGTGCGCATCACCGTTATTACGCCCGCGCCGAGCCGTATCTTATCGCCGTCTGCCGCGTCGCGCAGGCCCGCGGGGCGCTCTTCCAGCATGAACTGGTCCTCGGAGTTAAGGTATACCGGCAGCCCCTCGTTCCTTTCAGTGAAAAACTTTACGCCGTTGACGTGGTCCGGGTGGGCGTGCGTCAGCAGCACCATTTTCAGCGCCAGCCTTTCTTTTTTCAGGAAGGCCTCCAGCTTTCCCGGCTCCCACGCGGGGTCTATCAGCGCGGCTTCGGCCGAGCTTTCGTCCCAGACGACGTAGGAGAAGTTGTCCATCGGGCCCACTTTGAACTGGATGCTTTTCATTTGTCGGAATCCTTGGGAGGGGGAAAACGGTATTCGGTCTCGCCCGGCCTGATCAGCCCCAGCTCCCTGCGCGCCGCCTGCTCCACCGCGGGGTTGGCGCCCACTTCCTTAAGCTGCTTTGCCAGCTCGGCGCGCTGTCCTTCGAGCTGCAGTTTCCTGGCCGTAAGGGTGCGGTATTCGCGGTAGCTCGCCACGAGGTTCCGGAGCCCCCTGTTGCCCAGCAGTATGAACGCCAGGGCCAGCACCAGCACATATCTTAGTTTTATCCCGAAACGCAGTTTCTTCATAAAAAAACCCCGCCGCTATCCGCCCCGTTGCCGCGTCCCCCTGGAGGGTACGCGGCGGGGGGGATACGGCGGGGGTCCTGTCCGCCGGTTACTTGAACTTGAAAGCGAAGTCCTTGGCGTAGCGCGCTTTCTTGCCCAGTTCTTCCTCGATGCGGAGGAGTTGATTGTACTTGCACAGCCGCTCCGAGCGGCAGGGCGCGCCGGTCTTGATGGCGCCGGCGTTGGTGGCCACGGCCAGGTCCGCTATGAAAGCGTCCTCGGTCTCGCCCGAGCGGTGCGAGATGATGGTGGCGTAGTCGGCCTTGTGGGCCATCTCTATCACGCGCACGGTCTCCGTCAGCGAGCCTATCTGGTTAAGTTTGATCAGTATGGCGTTGCCGATCTCTTCCTCGATGCCTTTCTTCAGGCGCTCGGGGTTGGTCACGAAAAGGTCGTCCCCGATCACGCGGGCTTTTTTCGCCAGGCTCTTGGAAAGGTGCGCCCAGCCTTCCCAGTCGTCCTCGGCGAGGGGGTCCTCGTAGGAGATCACCGGGAAATGCTTGCGCCATTCCGAGTACTTGGAGGTCAGGTCCTGGTAGGTCAGGTTAGAGCCCTCGAACACGTAGCGGTCGTTCTGGAAGAACTCGCTGGCGGCGGAGTCCAGGGCTATCTGCACTTCCTTGAAAGTGTAGCCCGCGTCCTTGATGGCGTTGCAGATGGTCTCGAGCACCGCCTCGTGCGTGAAGATCTTCGGGGCGAAGCCGCCCTCGTCACCCACCGCGGTGGTGTAGCCGGCCTTGGCCAGGATCTTCTTCAGCGTGTGGTAGATCTCGCAGCCCATGCGGATGGCGTCGGAGAAATGCGCCGCGCCCGTCGGGACGATCATGAACTCCTGGATGTTGATGCCGGAGTCCGCGTGCTTGCCGCCGTTGATGATGTTCATCATCGGGGCCGGGATTATGAAGTCCTTGTGCTTAAGGCCGTAGGCCTTGCGGATGTAGGCGTACAGCGGCAGCTTCGCGGAGGCCGCGCCCGCGCGGGCCAGCGCCATGGAGACGGACAGGATGGCGTTGGCGCCCAGCTTGGTCTTCATCTGGGTGCCGTCCAGCTCTATCATCATCTCGTCGATCTTTATCTGGTCGGCCTTGAGGCCGGTTATTTCCGCGGCTATGGTCTTGTTGACGTTCTCCACGGCCTTTACCACGCCCTTGCCCAGGTAGCGCTTGCCGCCGTCGCGCATTTCCAGCGCCTCGTGGGAGCCGGTGGAGGCGCCGCTCGGCACCGCCGCGCGCCCGAACGAGCCGTCGGTCAGGGTCACGTCGGCTTCCACGGTGGGGAACCCGCGCGAGTCCAGTATCTCCCTGGCTGTAATTTTCTTTATTTTAGCGTCCATTTGTTTTTCTCCTGTGTTTCGGCGTCAGAGCTTGCCGCTTATTATCTTCCTGCCCGCTTCGTTGAGCGCGGCCGCCTGCTTGTCCGAAAAAGCTTCCGTGTAAACGCGCACCACCGGCTCCGTGCCCGAGGGGCGCAGGCCCAGCCAGCTGCCGTCCTTCATGATGAACTTGAAGCCGTCGGTATGGTCGATGCGCCAGACCGAGGCGCCGCCTAGGTTCAGCGGCGGGTTGAGCGTCAGGCGCTCCACCAGCGACTCCATGTTGATGTCCCTGTCGAGGCGCAGGTTCACCCTGGAGGTGATGAAATTCCCGAAGCGCTTGTTGAGGGCTTCCAATATTTTCTTTATGGGCTTGCGTTCGTACGCCACCATTTCCGCCACGAGCAGGCAGGCGAGTATGCCGTCCTTCTCGGGCACGTGGTTCATTATGGAGAGCCCGGCCGATTCCTCGCCGCCTATCAGGTACTGGCCGGTGCGCAGCAGGTTGCCGATGTTCTTGAAGCCCACGGCGGTCTCGCGCACTTCAAGGCCGTGGTGTTTGGCGATGGCGTCGGCGAAATGAGAGGTCATCACGGACCTGGCCACCTTGCCTTTAAGGCCGCGGTTCTTCACCAGGTGTTCCAGCGTCAGCGCCAGCACCTGGTTGGGGGAGATGAACGTACCGTCGGAATCTATTATCCCGTAGCGGTCGGCGTCGCCGTCGCAGGCCAGGCCCAGGTTCAGCTTGTTCTTGAGCACTGCCGTTTTAAGCCCGGAAAGGTTCTCTTCGTCCGTGTCGGGGGAATGCCCGCCGAAAAGGACGTCCCGCTCCTCGCGCAGGCCCAGCACCTGCGCGCCGGCGGTCTCCAGCAGGGGCCGCAGGTAGCTGCGCGCCGCCCCGTTCACGGAGTCGGCCGCTATCTTAAGGCCGGCTTTTTTTATCGCGCTGAAATCCAGCAGGGACGCCAGCTGTTTGCGGTAATTCCCGTGGAAATCCTCCACGCGGATTATGCCGGCGGCTACGCCGTGCTCGAACGGGATGTGCTTGTCCACTTCCGCGTTGGTCAGCGCCTGCACCCTTGCTTCCAGGTTGTTGGTGATCTCGCTGATGGCGGGCCCGCCCCAGTAGGGCGTCCATTTAAAGCCGCTGTACTGCGCCGGGTTATGGCTGGCGGTCAGCATTACTCCGCCGGCCGCGTACGTGCGCATAACTTCCCACGCCACCACCGGGGTGGGGGTTTCGGAATCGGAGATCACGGCGGTTATGCTTTCCGCGGCGATAGCCTCGGCCACGGTCTTGGCGAAATCCTCGGAGAGGTAGCGCGTGTCGTAGCCGATTATCACATGGGGGGTTTTGGGGGCCTGTACGCCGTTCCTTTTCAGGTTAAGCAGGTATTCTTCGCCCTTGAAACCGTACTCTTTGTTCTCTTTAACGTGCTCCGCCACAGCGTGGCTTACGCGCCGCAGGCTGTTAAAATTGAATTCTTCCGCGATCACGGCCCTCCATCCCGAGGTGCCGAACTTGATATTTGGGGTCGCCATAGGTACTGAATATAGCAAAAATGGCCGGCCAAAGCAAAATATAAATAGCGGCGCCGTTCTTTTGGCCGGGGGAACGTGAAAGCGCCCTCCATTATATCGTTATATATTTTGTAAAATATAACACGCTATGACACGCTTTTTTTTCAGCCTCGCGCTGTTGTCGTTACTGCCGGGCTTTTTCAGCGCCCAGGGCCTGCCTTCTCCTGGTAAAGAGCAGCTCGAGCTCAGCGGCTATATTTCCTCCTGGACCCAGGACTGTTCCGGGGCCGGCTGCGCTTTGCCCGCGCCCGCTTCCGTCAACCGCCAGGTGAACCTGCGCCTGGGGCTGCCTTCCGCTCCGGGCGAGGCCGCGGTGGCGGCCTCCTCGGGAACTTTTGCCGCCGGCGCCGCCGGCGAACTCACCGTGGACGTTAAAGTGTACGCCCTCTGCCCTTACGCCGGCGGCGGTTCCGGCGCTCCGGACGGGCAGGCCGCCTGCGCGGGGCGCTATTTCCAGGTACAGGTTTCGCTTTCCGGCGCCGCCGAGGCCTTCTGTTCCGCCGCGCTTAACGCCCTTGACCTTTCTCCGTGGCCGGTAGTTATGTGCGCCGGAGCCCCCCGGCCCGGGCTGCGGGCGGGAGTTACCCTGCACCGCAGGCCGTTCCAACAAGGAAAAGATGAAAAAGAACAACCCTGATATTTTCTCGCGGAGCTGGGCTGCGGCGGACGTTTCCGCCTATTTCGCGGCGCTGACCGCGGCGGACGACGGCTACGCCGCGGGCGTAGTGGCCGCGATGGAAAAAGACGCGGTGAGGAACCAGTCTGTCTCCGCCATGGAGGGCAGGCTGCTGGAGAACTTCACCAGGCTTTGCGCCGCCAGGAAGGCGGTGGAAATAGGGACGCTGTACGGCTATTCCGCGCACTGGATAGCCCGGGGGCTGGCCGAAGGCGGCAGGCTTTATTCGCTGGAAAAAGACCCGGCCTGCGTCACCGCGGCCAAGGATTCCGTGGAAGCGTCCGGCCTGTCGCGCAAGATCACCGTGATGGAAGGCCCGGCGATGGAAAGCCTTAAAACGCTTTCAAAACTGGCTCCTTTCGATCTTTGCTTCATCGACGCCGAGCCCGAGCAGGCGCCGGACTACCTGCGCTGGGCGTCGGCCAACCTCAGGCCCGGCGGCGTGGTGCTGGCGGATAAAGCCTTCCTCAGGGGAAAGCTTTCTCTCGAGGACGCCTCGGCCGCGGACAATACCCGCGCCCGCGCGATGCGGGAATTCTTCCACGTGCTGTTCGACTCCGACCGCTTCGTTTCGGCTTCCGTGATCCCCACCGGGGAAGGGTTCGCCGTAGGGATAAAGTGAAAAAGGCCGGGGCGCTGCTGCTGCTGCTGCTGCTCGCGGCCTGTTCTGACCGCGCGGCCGTCCGCCCGCGCTTCGCCAAAGCCGGGCAGACCGCGCCGGAGCTGCGCCTGCCCAACCTCCTCAACGCCCCTCTGCCCGAACTCAGGAGCTGGGAAGCCCTGAAAGGGAAAGCCGTGGTGCTGGAGTTCTGGGCCACCTGGTGCGAGAGCTGCGTGGACTCCATCCCGCGTCTCAACGACCTCGCCGATAAATTCAGCGCCTACCCGGTGGTCTTTATCTCGGTCACCGACGAGACGGAGCGGGACGTGAAGGATTTCCTGCAGACCCATCCCATGCGGGGCTGGGTGGCCCCGGAGGCGGGGGCGGAAGTTTTCCGCGCTTTCCGGGTCTACGGCAGGCCGCATACGGTGCTGGTGACCAAGCACGGAGTGGTGGCGGAACTTACCGATCCCCGCTCGCTGGGCGAAGACGATATACGGCGGCTTATGAACGACGGGCCGGCGGCGCCCGGCCCAGCGGCCGGCCCCGCAGCCTCCCGCGCGGAGGCCCCGGCCGGGGCCGGGCCCATGGCCGAGTTCTATATTTCCGAGGCCGCGCCCGGCGGCAGCGTCAGCTGCGGCGCCAACCAGCTCCGGGCCTCGGGGATGCCGCTCAAATACGCGCTGGATTTCATCTTCGGCGCCGCGGACAAGCTGGAGGTCAGGCCGGAAGCCGCGCGGGCCATGAACGGCTATTACGACATGCGCCTGCGTTTCCCCGAAGGCCGGGGCGAGGCGCTGCGCCGGGAATTTTTCCTGAAAGGCCTCGAGACCGCGCTGGGCCTGAAGGTAAAGGAGCTCCGGCGGGAGACCGAGGTTTACGTGCTGAGGGCCGCGCCAGGCGGGCCCGTGAACATAAAGAAAAGGAATACCCCGGGCAACGCCAGGTTCGAAGGGCAGACCTGCGTGGTGGAGGGAGGGTCTTTCGCCACGCTGTGCGAGGCGCTGCGCACGCGCCTGGGCGAGCTGGTGCTGGACGAGACCAAAGTGGACGGCAGCTACTCCTACACTTTCGATTTCAAGGACTGGGATAAGAAGGATCTCAACGCGCAGCTGGGCGGCCAGCTGGGGCTGCGGCTGGAGAAAAAGC